>CAYYKI010000001.1:0-112248 GCA_964440975.1 uncultured Candidatus Saccharibacteria bacterium
ATTGGTCTCTAAAGAATGACGCAGTAGATATCGGGTTACTCGGATTACCCGCAATATCAGCCAAGTCAGCTACTGTAAATGGCGCGTCGGTGCCACCCCAGTCTGCGGGAGTCGGTTCACCACGAGGCTGCACCGGAATAAAGAGGATTCGCTTTGTTCCGACAGCAGGTGGTAAGGGTGAAACGTCCAAGTTGGGGTTGTCGACAACGCGTGAAGCACAAGATAAGGCATCGTCGGACGTGAACTCTGAGCATAAACGATAGGTTGGGACGTAGTTAACCGGCGGTGGGGTGCCGGCAACAAAGTTCACGTCAACGTAAAAGTGTGCCGCCAGAAAACTCTTATACGGCCTATTACCAATGTTTTCGTTGAACAGACCGTTGCTGCGCGAGCTTCCGTAAGCAGGAGCATGTAGTGGGGGGTTATTTACAGCATTAGCCAGTCCAAATGGCAGGATGGAGTAAAAACCAGATGTTTCACTATATGAAACTATGTAGTCTCTCCTCGGCTGGATAGCTACCGGCTCATCAAAGTTTGCAGTTTGCCAACCAGAAGCTGTTTCATTCTTGAATGATACGGTGGCCAGTTTGTTGCCATCGGTATCCCATAGTGTACCCGCATGGGAGCCTTTGTTCTTGACGTTTTTATAGAAACGAACACCAGTGACCGTGCCAGCAACATCACTATAAAAGCGCGTGCCTAGCTCATAGGACTTGCCATCAACCGACTGCGCATTTGGCGCACCTTCCGGAAGCGCATTACCAAAAATATTAATTGTGCTTGTTTGCTGTGCGAGTGTAGCTTTTGGAGAAGTAGTGATGCTCGCAAGATTTAACGGCTCTTTTGGAAGACTAGACGTCTTCTTATCTGCTGGGACTTGCGTCTTAACGCGCACGCCAGTCTTGCCATCAACCGCCATTATGCCATCTACTTTTTCACCCGTTAGTTTGACTTCTCGGCCCGCAGTTACGCTTGGGATATTCTTTCCATACACTTCAACGGTAGAGCCATCACTCTTTTTTACAATAATCATCTGTTTGTTTGGATCAACCGTCCCGCCATGTCCATGGGCCGCCATAAGCACCCCGTATACCTCTTCTGTTTTTTCAACATCCGCCTTCACCTCTTCCGGTAACGCCGCCTTCACCTCTTCACTGAGGGCCGCTTCCTTCACTTTATCCGGAGCAGACATCATGACACCTTTTATAGCCTTCTTGCGTTCCTGAACATCGTATTTTATTTGCTCTTTTTCGGCAGAATTGTCAGCCGCTTGGGATTCTTTGGTCTGATGCTTCTTTTTGTACTTTGGTGCCTTATCTTTAAGCTTTTTATTGAAGCCCTTCGCTTGCGCTGCAGCCGGCTTGTTCTTATCAAATGCATTTACGTCCAGCGAGTCAGGAGTAGCTGCAAAAGATGAAGCCGCTAAGCCAAAGACTCCTACCAGTACAAAAACCTTGGCAGTACGTTCAGCCCATACATAACTAGACTGAAACTTTTTTTCAGTTGCGGCATCAAACACCTGATGACGTTGATTGTATGGCGATTTATTTTTTCTAAACACTTAAAGTCCTTAAGTAGTTATGCTAACTATAGCATTAATTGCTCCAGTTTTTCACCTTTTTGGTATCTCGGTCTACGTGCAAAAAAGTGAGCGTCCAGCCGACTTCTTCTGTTTGGACGGTAGGTTAGTTTATGAAGTAGATTCTATAGGTATGTGTGATTATATTAATACATGGAGAGTCATCATAAATTGTTCGTATACGGCACCCTGAAACAAGGAGGCAAGTGGCACCACTTGTTAAAGGGCCAGGCTTTTTTGGGTAACGATTCAGTTCTCGGAGAAATGTACCTGGATACAGAAGGTTTTTATCCTATTCTGTATCAAGGCAGCAGTACGGTAGATGGCGAGGTGTATGATGTAGATGAGCATGCGTTTAATGCAGTGCGCGACTTAGAATCGAATGCCGGCTATGACTGCTTACAGGTTCAAACACGTTTGGGACAAACAGCGATGGTGTACTGCTACACCGATTCTCCCGATAGAGACCCGGCAACTAGAATTACTACCTTCGATGCTGCCGCCAACTTCAAGCAATGGCTAGATGCCACACCTAGAGACTCAGATAGTTTTCAAGAGTTCCTTCGCTTAGGCGGAAAAGAGTTGTAGGTGTGAGTATTAGCGCCTGGTGATGTGGTTAAGTTTAGAAATTTACATACTAAACCAAAAATCTTGCGGCCTAGAACACTACTATGGATGTTCGACCCTGTAAGTATCGGCCATTTTACTACTCATGCAAGTAGATGAACCACGTGCAGGTTTATGTATCTACTTATGCTTGACACAGCCTGCCAGTCACACACTTCTACGGTTTATGACTTCTAGAATTTTGGTAACAGTCTCATCGACCGAAATATCGGAATTGTCGATAATGTAACCAAAATCAGGAGAAGCAATTCCCGAATCATAGTGATGTTTGACCCTTTGCACTTCCCAGTCGGTCAAGACGCGTTCTCCCCGTTTATTTTGAGCAATCTCAAGCCTAGGAGCCAAGGTTACGATGTACTGCTCTTTTGTTTTAATCTCATCAAATAAGCGATCGTAGTCCCTCTTTCTTAGCACGTAGTTAGCCACTACATTTTTACCCGAATCTATATGTTTGTTTATTGTTTTTATTGCTAGATCCATAGACTTGTCTAAATCTGTAGCCAAGTTAAAATTTGGGATGGTGTCGTTTAGGTCGTCTACATTAATAAATACGGCATCAAGCTTTTTTGCTAAGGCCTTGGACGTTGTGGTTTTCCCGGAATTTATACTTCCACTTATAAAAACGAGCATGGGTATATCTTAGCAAATAAAAAATCCAGTAGCCCTAGCTAATGGATAGGTTATCAAATATATAGTTTCGGCTCCCGCTGGGGGCGCTCTTCGAACTAAATGCTACTTTATCGCGACTGATTCAAGTATTTTAACCAGCGTCGGGTAATCGCGACTGTTCTTGCTGATATCTTGAGAGCTCAAACTACCGGTGACATAGTATTTTCCACTTACAAAGACGATCGACCTTGCTGGCTGTGATTCGTAGCCATATTCGTATTCATAGGCTGGTTTATCTCCGATCTTGCGAGCTTCTTTTGTTGGTCCTTTACCATCAGGCCAATTTTGCAAGCCAGGCTCGAAGCGCTGATCAAGTGTCTTACCTAGTCGATCCTCTACCACCAGGCTAATATTAGTGCCTGCTGTTACAGCCTCACTACCTATAGGTTCGGTTTGCGACTTCATATCGGGACTGTTTATTGTGTATGGCATTAACTTGCCAGCCTCTCCGTAGCCACCACTCTTAGCAGTCCAGTCAGCCGGGTACTTAAAAGTGATGCCGTTTGGATCGTCGCTGTAGGTTTTCCAACCTTCGTAAGGGTCTTTTGATGCTTGTGGTGCCGATGTTGGGCTGTTTGATGATGTTTGTGTAGTAGATTGTGTCTTTTTATCAGTCCGATGCTCTTTTATGTACCAACCGAGTCCACCAATAAGACCTAGGACAACCACAACGATTACAACCTCTACCGCCGAGAAGCCTTTTTGATTGAGTTTTTTCATGTTCCCATCCTTAAGCATTACTATTTTCACCTAATTATACCCCCCTGAAAAATCCACACAAGACATATGAGGGACTTATACGAGTTAGCGTATTGCCACAGCACCCGATTCTGAACTTAGGCGTTTGAACAGCACATATCGTTTGCCATTGAAGACTCTGGCAAAGCCAGAACGGAGCACTTCTTCACGAGGAATCATTGCGACACCACCATAAGTTGCTTTCAAGTCATCCATTCGCCGTAGCACTGCTTGCTCTTCTGCGAGGATTGTCTGGTCGTCTTCATTAAATACTGTTTCAACGACGTGCTCGCCAATCTCAAAAGCAACAGCCATCTTGCGTGAATCACGTAGTGACTCCTTGGTCTTCTTGAACTTGAGTGATTTAATGCCCGCAGCGCCAATTAAGCCTGCTAATTCAGGAGCAGACTTCTCGCAGTCGCGCACTTTCTCCAATACGATTACTTGGCTTCTAAAGTTTGAGCCACTCAACGCTATGCCACTACGATCATCGATTACAAAACCAAGTTCATCCATAGACTTTACAAAGGTTTCGGAATCTTCAAGGTCGAGCGAGTAAATCATATCGACGACTGCCTTGCCGCCAGGCTTTAACACCCGGTTTAGCTCGCGTAAGACCTGCAGGCGCTCAACATTTTTTCTGCTCGGAACGAAGCTTGTGTAGTGCAGACCAAGCGATAGGTTTACATAATCCATTGAGCCGTCTTGTGCCGGCAAGTTTGTGAAGCTACCCACAATTTGCTGAACGCCAGCCTTAGCAAAGTGCTTTGGATTGATATCGACACTTACGACTGCTTCTGCTAGTTCTTCAGAAATATGCCGCTTCAACATTTCTGGACCAGACGCCACATCGAGTACTCGCAAGTTTTTCGCATCTTGCTTTCGCTCAGCTACAAACGCGTGGATCAATGTGCCCGATAGCCGTGCGACGTTCGCCTGGTAGCTCCGTGCACCAACCAAGTTTGCGTAACTCTCCGCATACTCTTGGTCGTACTGTACCAAGAACTTTTTAAAGTCTTCTTCGCCGAGCTCTTTAACGTGTCCGTAAATGCGCATCATCTTATCCCACGACGAGAAGTAATACTCTGCAAGCTCTGAGTTAACCTCTAAGTTTGGATCGACCTGTTTTTCAGCCTGACGCAACATCTCTCGTTCAATTTCTGAGATTGGCACGCCGCGCAGTAGCTTTTGCACCGCTTGGTACTTAGTCTGAATATACCGATGAATTCCGTCTTCGATAGTGCCAGCTGCGACAAAGGTTCGTACAATTAGATCTTGCTTCAAGCCAGGACGATACACGCGAGATCGCTGCTGGTGTTTGTCATAGACCGTCCATGGTTCGTTGTAGAAGTAGACTTCTTCGGCTGCAGAGAAGTCGACCCCAACGTCAGCCGTTTGGCCACTCACGACCAATAGAACTTTTTGATTGGTCTGGCGGAGCTCGTTTTGAATTTCCAAACGGCGTTCCTTTTTAATTGAACCATCGACGGTAAAGACCTGCACATCCCTAGGGATATCGAGTGTGTCGAGAATGTGATTGTCGCCGCGCATCACACCGTCGATGTAGTCATTCACGAACATAACAACCTTGTCTTTTACGGCAAAGGTCTGGTGAAGAGCTGCACTAACGGCGAATTGCTTGGATCCTTCAATGTTTGGTGTGGCATCAAACATCTGCGGGTTTAACGTAAACTGGCGAAGAATTCTAAGTTTGTCCATCGGGCTTAACTCGTCTTCTTCAACAAGTAAACTATAGACTTCTTGCTCCTCAGGAGTTAGCTCAAAGCGCACAACTTCTTCACGTATAGCTGGCATATTGATACTTTCGGCAAGTTCTTTTTGTTGCATGCGAGGTACGAGCAGGCTACGTAGATCAAGGATATCGCCATTGATGATTTGATTAACCAGCTCTTTGTTTTCGATATCCGCAAATTGTTCTGGGTAGAGTAATTTTAGTGACAATGCAACGTCGCTAATAGTGTTTGGTACTGGCGTGCCAGAGAGCATCACGAGATATTTGTCATCTCCGGAAACTTGCTCGGCCAACTCCAACAGATACTCCGAACGCACGCCAGTTTTGAGGTTTTTAAGCTTGTGGACTTCGTCCGTGATGAGCATGTCGAAGGGCAGTTGCTTCAGCAGCGGCGTGTAAATACCGTTCAGTCTTTCTTGAGAAATCACTACATAGTCGTAATCGTTTGGTTCAACATCAGTAAGGTCTTCTGGACTCCCAACAATCAAAACTCGAGGTTCTTGTCCCGGCTTAAAGTAGCCTTTTTGTTTGCCTTTATCATCAACTTCGCTAGACAAAAAATCCTGCCAAACTTCGACTACATTGCTCGGCACAATAACCAATGCTTGCTGCACACCAAGAATTTCTTTAGCCATGATAGCCGAGGCACTCTTGCCCAAACCCATCTCGTCAGCGATCAGCATGCGATGCTTGAAGGCAATTTCTTGGACGTTAATACGTTGGTTAATATCGGGGAAGAGACGGTCATCGCCAAGCGAGTCGACAAGATGGTCTGGTTTGTGAATATTCTCAAAGATCAGCTTGTAGTAAGCTTCAGCCTCGTCAAGCACTGACTCGAGTTCTGGCGTTATAAAGTCCGCTGTTTCTGCGCGGATGTGTGCGATATAGTCAGCGACCAGCGCAGCACTTGCGTCATCTGGTTCAAGTTGCCCGGCATCATGCAATGCCCGCAAACAGTCCGCCTTAACAATCTCAGTTAGCCCATCCCGAAAGACCGTTTCGGCTAAGAGTCCGATGCCTTTCTCAAGCCCTTCAAGAGAGAATTGACCGCGCACAATAAGGTACTCACCCAAATAATCCGTAAGCGCACTTTTAACGTAGGGGACTGGTAACTTTCGATACTCAGGGTGTTGCTGGTACAAAATGTCTACGGCGTAATCAGAACCAAACAGGCTTACGAGCGATTCGAAATCCTGAGCCTCAATAGACTCGCCTTCGCCTATTTCAATAATGAAGTTCTTTAGGTTATTTTGAAGTTTAATTTGTTCAGGATGAACTCCATTATTTGCTTTAATCTCGCGATAGATGTGTATTTGAGCCTTAACTCTTTCAGATGATTCTTTGTATAGGTACGTTACTCGATTACCATTTGACGCCCTAAAGACTCCAAAGCAACCATTAGAAAGCGCTCCGACTTCTCCTGCTATCCGTTCAACATATTTTCTATTAGCACTGATCTCCTCAGCAATCGCTCTAATACTCTGTGCGCCTTCAGGCGGTCTTCCACCTTCAAGTAATCCATTTACTCTTACTTCAATTGCTGCAACATAATCATCATAAATGTGCTCGCGCACAATTCCGTTTCCGCATCTATGGTACCCCATACTTTCTTGGTATTGCGGCCGGAGCTCTTCTATGATTGCATCTACCGTATAGTCATCAATTCCAAATTTGACTGCCAGTCCATGCCGGGTATAAGAACCCTTCGGCGCAGGAACTGACCTGCCTCTCTCTTCCTTGATTGCTGCAACAAGCTCTGGTTGATAGTAATCTGATACTCTTCCCGTGGAACCTTTTTGGGCTACAACTTGCCCCGGATACCTCTGAGCTAACGACGCTGCTATTGCTGTTATAGTTTCCTGACTAGCACCAAGCTCTTTTGCAAGAGCTTTATTACTGGCTGCACCTTCGGGTTTAGGCTGGTGTTTAGCATATTCAGCTGCAATCTTGCTAACCGAAGATGGATCAAAATGTAAGGCAGGGGTACTTGTGGATGTTCCTTTTAGCTCACTTGTTAGCTCCTGCTCCTCGGCTTCTAACCTACTGATTAATCTTTTAATCGTTGCTACGTCAGTTCCAACTTGACTAGCGATGGAGCTAGCGGTAAGCCATCCTACTTTCGGTCTGCCTCTATTGGATAAAGCTAGTTTTATTCTCCCTGTAAGCTCTGGTTCATAGTGCTCAGCCCACTTTTTATTATCAAGCCTCAATCTTACAATTGAATCCGGAATATCTTCGGCTAGAGTCCTTGCTGTTTTCTTTACCAGACCGACGCTAACCTCGAGTTCTCTTGCAAGGTTAACTGCTGCTGAAGGAAGTTCAGGCTCTAAATTCCCATTCCCGTTCTCGGTTTGACCACTATACTTACCCTTCTCTTCCTGAGACACATCTAAACTACATACGGAGATGCCAGACTGCGACTCAAACTTTCCAGCTTCCGGTACGATCTCACTCATAAAACAAAAAATACCATATAAATGGTACTTTGTAAAACTTGGCTCCGGGGAAAGGATTCGAACCTTCGACCTAGTGGTTACACTTAATCACTGCTTTCACAGCGTGTGGACTATCTCATCTTGCTTATCAAAAATGATCTGCAAGCAGGGCGCTTATGAGAGATTATTGTTAGGCTCACTCTCTAGTCTCTGAACCTTCCTGAGTCTCTTAACCTAACTCAGGCTTGGCTGCGGATTACCATATCGTACGACGTAGGCTTCCCGACAATTCACCCTGTTTTCACTATGGGATTACTCACCATAGGCTGCACTTTTACTAACCCTGCATGAATTTCTCTATGACAATTTGCGCATACAAGTATGCATTTATCTGCTTCTGCCCTGACTTTTTCCCAAGAACGAGTAAGCCCTTTCGACGAAATTCCAAACTCTTTCTGAGATGCATCTATGTGATGAAGATCAAGCGCATCAACACAATTGCTATAGCCACATTTCACGCACTGACCGCCTTTATACTCAACAAGCTTTCTGCGAACTGCCTTTCGACGTTTCGCAACTGCCATCTTGAGATAATCGGCACGATCAGCATAGGTTCGACGATCCGGCATACAACCTAGTGTATACCATTTGGTGTTCGTACAGCCACCCGCTCTACCGCTGAGCTACCCCGGAATGTATATAAAAGGTGCGATCACCACAGGTAATACAGGGGTAGATTATAGTTTGAATGGAGTAGTTGGTCAAATAATATTGCCCTGCTAGCTTTTGCCCTTAATAGCCGTCAAGCGAGCAATGAATGAATTCGCCGCCCCATCCATGCCAAGCACCTTCAGTGCCCCAACCAATACATACAATTCATCAACTTTGTTCTTGTTGCCAGTTGGTTCTTGTTCCACCTGCCTAAAGTAGTGATCCACTTTCTCTACCAACCACTTTTCTTGGGTCTCGCTGACCGCGTTGGAGCTGATTTTCGTTTCGATATTGCCATCAACAACCTCAAGTGACCTTGCTGACCGATCGCGTTTTCGTAAGTGACCTCTCTTGATGAGGCTATCAACATGCAGCGCTACCGTTGCTACCGAGTTATAGCCGCACCCATTCATAATCTCGCGATAGCTGGGGCTGTACCCGTGCTCACCAATAAAGGCAGCGATAAATCGTAACAATTGCTGCTGCTTTTTAGTCGGACGAATTTGCTCGGCCATAGATACCTATATTATACGCTATTGCTTACCACTATGCTGCAAGCCGCTGATCCCACCCTTTAAGAAGGCTGTTTTTAATAGACTTACGTGCAATAGAATCTTTGCTCGCCGGAAATGTGAGCTGCGCTTTTGCTGGTAGATACAGTACGTATCCCGCAACACCCCACCATATTATTGCAAGGGTATCATCGGCCCATATGTGCAGCAATAGGCTCGCCACAGCCAGTCCCATGCCAGAAACAAACAGTGTGATTGGCCAACGGTACTTTCGCATACTGAATGCTCGCAGCAACACAGTGGCATATATCATCACAAACAACACTAGCCCTACAACGCCAACTTCTTGCGCAATCTGTACATAGTAATTTTCGGCCATACGCGTACCGCTCTTTTGTAAATTAACAGACGCCGGCCCTGCACTACCCGGCCCTGTCCCAAGTGGCTGATTTACAACGTCTTTGAGCCCAGCCTGCAATGCCGCAATATGACCATCGTTGCTAGTAACGGCAACGTTTGTTTCGTCGGTATGAAAAATGCTGTTCTCTATAAAGTTATTATCGCGGAAAGCTACCACAATTGCTGCTGCCACAACCATACCGACTACACCAAACGTAAGGCCTCTTTTTAACTGTGCAGGGGTCGCCTGCAATGCCGCATACAATGCAACCGCCAGCATAGCTGCAATCCACGCCGAGCGCGAAAAAGTACATACCAGCACCGCAAGACTTGCCGCAATCGCAACACGTGCCTGCTGCTTCTTAGCGCTGCGAACAAGGGGTAATAGTGCGCTCATTAGTACGACAATGTAGGCCCCGAACGGGTTGGGTCCTCGCAGGGTTGAACTGTATCGTAGTACATTCGATCCGTCATGGAGCTTAGTGAATGGCCGAATAGTGCCTGGTCCAAAACCAAACCAGCGCAAAAAATCACTTGGTAGGACGGTTATTTGTAGTACGCCAAAAACTATCGTCATGAGTCCAGTAGTCAATACTACTTTGGTAAGTAACTTCACGTCTTTTTTGTCTGTGTAGTGATGGGCGAGTATTTGCCCCAACAGGAACATCGCTACAATGCGTAGGTTTATCATCAGCCCCGCAATCAACGCTCTCGCCTCCGGTCGACGCCAAGCAGCAATCGCGATATGCAAAACGATGTACCACAGCACCAACCAGTTAACTCTGCGCCCCACCATTGCTAATCGCAGTTTTTTGTCTTTTGCAAATAGCCAAAACGCTAGCGGTGTAACTGCAGCAATCATTAGTTGCGGGACTATCTTAAACCAGTCAATGTGTCCAATGGTTGTGCCCGCCCATACATATATAAGTGCATGAAACGGCACATAGGCGAGTATCAACAAGAACCCTATCCATAGCAACTTGTTTGCAGTGTCGAGGTATTTGGGCGTAGCCATAGTATATGAACCATTATGGCGGTTTAGTATCAGTGGTACAATATGCCGGTAGCGTTATGCGTAATAATTCATCAACGATATACGGCAGCTTTTTGCTTATAGGCGACTTCTTTGCCCTCTTAGGCGCGTTTGTGATCGCCTACATATTTAGGGTCAGCCTCGATCATCGACCAATTGCCAATCAAATTGGTGCAGTAGAATTCTTACAAATCTTTACCTTGCTGGTACCGATAGTGTTGCTGATATTTGCATCGCTTGGGCTCTATAGCCGGGCAATCTATGATAGCCGGGTACGAGAATTTGGACGGCTCATCGTCGGTTCATTCATTGGCATTCTTACCGTCATCAGCTATGACTACATCAGTAATAAACCAATCCTGCCAGGTAAGCTTGTTGCACTCTACGCATTACTGCTTGGGTTTACCTTGCTTATTCTTGAACGATCAGTAGCGCGATGGCTACGAACCGCCCTGTTTAGTTATGGCGTAGGCATCAATAAAATTTTGATTGTCGGGAGCGGACGAACCACCAACGAACTTATTGAGAAAGTGTCCGACACAAAACACACCGGACAAAAAGTGGTGGCCGTAATAGGTAAAGAATCACCTATTATCCGCAAACTTGATATACCCGTTTACGAATCAATCGACAACCTCAAGGAGATGGACGTCGACACGGTCATTCAAACGTCCTACCTTAACGACGACACTCTAACCAAAGACCTGATCGCGCGCGCGCAAGACGCCCATATTGCGTATCAGTTCTTGCCGGAGCAAACACGCCTGTACAGCGGTAACGCAAGTGTGGAGCTCTATCAAGGCCTCCCGATAGTTTCGGTGCACCCAACGGCGTTAATCGGCTGGGGAAGATTAGTGAAGCGCGGTTTTGATGTAATAAGCAGTCTTTTATTTCTGGTAGTTCTGTCGCCGGTTTTTGTGATTATCGGGCTAGCTATCAAGCTAACCGATCCAAGGGGTCCGATTTTGTTTCGACAAAAACGATTAACACGCTTTGATCAAGAATTCACGGTCTATAAATTCCGAAGTATGAAACAAAAGTACAGTGGTCGCGGCGGTGATGAAATGGAAATTTTCAAAAAAATGGGCCGCCCAGATTTGGCAGAGGAATTCGAAAAAAATCGTGGCAAGGTAGCCAACGATCCACGAATCACCAGAGTTGGTCGCATCTTGCGCGCAACCAGTATGGACGAATTGCCACAATTCTTTAATGTACTTCGTGGCGATATTAGCCTTGTCGGGCCGCGCGCAATTGTCGAACATCATGCACAAGAATATAAAGAGAATCGATCGCTCATGTTAAGCGTCAAGACAGGCATCACCGGACTTGCTCAAGTATCTGGCCGCGACGACCTGTCACTGCAGGAACGCATTAATCTTGATATATATTATGTACAAAACTGGAGTTTTTGGATGGACCTCGGAATAATCTTTAAGACAGTGTATATATTGCTTTGGCGTAAAGGATTCAGGTCGTAACTAGTCCAAACCTCGCTAGTAACCACGACCTACCAAATCATATGAACGATTTCATTATCAAACCAGCCAAGCAGCCAAACAAACCACGTGTTGCATTAGTGTGTGACTGGCTTACTGGTGGCGGCGCGGAAAGAGTTATGAAGGCGCTGCATCAAATCTATCCAGATGCACCTATATATACTAGCTACGCCAGCCCTGCACAGCGACGAGTCTTTGATACTGCCGACGTTCGCACAAGCGGATTTTTGCAAACAAAACTCGGCGGCAAATTACGAAAGTTCTTGCCAATCCTTCGTGAACGCTACTTTGAAAAGCTAGACCTTGGTGATTATGACATTGTGATATCTGCCAGTGGCGCAGAAGCTAAGGGGGTAAAAGTAGGAGAGGGCACACTACACATTAATTACTGTCACTCCCCTACCCATTACTACTGGGTGCGCTACGACGAATATGTCTCCAATCCTGGGTTTGGGTACTTTAATCCGATTGCGCGTCTAGGGCTCCGCATACTTGTTGCCAGTAGGCGTAAATGGGATCGAGCTGCGGCCCAAAGACCCCACATCATCATTGCTAATTCTTCGGTAACCCGTGACCGTATAGCCGAATACTACGGTCGTGAATCCACTGTAATATTTCCACCGGTAGACGTCGAGCATTTTGGACTCAACACTAAACACAAGCGTATCGGCTTTGTTATCGCTGGTAGACAAACGATGTACAAGCGCTTCGATTTAGCAGTCGAGGTCTGTTCAAAATTAAACCTCCCACTAAAAGTGGTTGGCGACGGCCCTGAACATAAAACATTGCGCTCAATTGCCGGCCCCAATGTAGAGTTCTTTACGAATGTGTCAGACACAGAAATGGTGCATCACTTCCAAACAGCCGAGGCCTTTTTGTTTCCCGGCCTTGAAGACTTTGGTATAACACCGGTGGAGGCAATGGCCTGCGGCACTCCGGTACTGGCATATAAGGCTGGTGGCGCCCTTGATTACGTTGTACCGGGCCTAAGCGGTGATTTTTTTGCTCAGCAGACGGCTGCCTCACTACGTACGGCACTGCGCGATTTCGATGCTTCTACGTACGAGCCACAAGCAATTCGTGCACATGCCGAAAAGTTTTCTACGCAAAAATTTGCTCAAGCAATTCATGCTTTTGTCGATAACGAATACGCTGCCTTTTCAGACAACAAACAGTAGCCTTAGCGATGTTTTTTACGGAGATGTTTCTTTTCTGGACCCTTAAAGACCCAGAAACGGAATACCACATAATTCCAAAAGGTAAAGAAGAATGCTGCTAAATATTTGCCCCAATTCGGCGAAATACCATAGCGTTCCAAAACTTCTAGTATGACTACCGTTATGGCGTAATTAATAACCAGGACAATAGCATACCGTCGCGTTTCTTTTTTGATAGGATCACGCTTAGTCTGATTCTTAAAAACCCAGGCCCGCTCCAGTATGAAGTTTACGACGATTCCCACAACGTATGCCGGTGCTTGGGCGACCGGTACAGTCAGATCAAAGTGATTAAATCCTATATAAAACGTTAGATAGTCTGCATAAAAAACGATAATACCTGTGACTAGATACTGGATGACAGCACCCTTTAAAACCAGCCGCCACACGCCGTTTGAAGATTGCGCACTTGTTTTGCCTTTATTTTTTTGTAACCTTTTGCCAGCCATACTAGTTATGATTATAAACTAGCTGGATACCTGTAATGTAAATACTTTTGGATCGATAATAAGTTTGACAAGCAGTGAGTACGATTCTAAGGGCGATAGCCGAAGCCATCACATGCCTGCATAAACGGAACCCGTAGGGGTCCACCAGTAGCCGAAGCCGCTGATGGACCCCATGGGCCCGGTCCCGTCGGATCTCAGTTGTTGTGCGCGGTTCTACCGCCGTCGATCAGGACGTGGAGGCCGCCGTCTCGCTGGAGGCGTCGGGGTCGAGACCCTCGCTGCCGCCGCTGGAGGCGCCCGCTCCCGACCACCAGTCGTCGCCGTTGGACGTGTCGGGGTCGAGACCACCGCCGCTGCTGCCGCTGCCACCGTCGGTCGATGCCGTCGTCTGCTGACGCGAGCCGGGGGAACCCCAGCCGTCGTCGAAGCTGCCGAAGACGGGCTGCCTGGAGGAGCCGAAGGGCCTGCCGAAGCCGCCGATGACGCGCAGGCCACCGATGTCGCCGGACAGGTTCCCGAAGAGGGCGCCACCGAACAGCTGCTCGAGGTTGAGAGAACCGCTGGCCTGCTGCAACTCGCCGAGGTAGTCGGTCAGGACCGGCTTGTACAGCCAGCTGGTGACCACGTCGACGACACCCTTGCCGACGATGCCCGGGAGGGCACGTCGGATGACCTCCGCCGGCAGCGGCAGGTGCACCGTGGCGGTGATGGTGAGCGAGAGGCTGACGTCGTCGATCTCGGCGTTGAGGGTCGACACGATCTCGCCGGACGAACCGTCGGTGGACGCGTCGTAGCCCTTCATCGCGCTGAACACGGAGTCGAGGCCGCGCGGGACAGCGGTGTTGAGGTTCTTGACGAGACGCTGCTGCGCCGTGTCGGCGATGGCGGCGAGCGTCTCGTCGTCCATCGATCCGGAGACGATGGTGGCAGGGTCGTAGGTCAGCTCGAGGACGGTGTTGATGGACGCGTGCGTGAACGAGACGTACGCCGCACGTGTGATCTGATGTCGATTGGACTGCATCGGAATGCTTTCTCCTCGCTATGGCAGGGTTGCCTAGCTCCCATTCATTAGGGGGCTATATGTGTACTCTTGACACACAAAGTGAGGACCAAACCCAGCTTCACCGAGCTTAGTTCTCACCTCGTGTATCTAAACTGCTTGTCAAGGAGCTTTGGAGCAAAATGCGCCAGTATATACACCGGCTGCAAACTCCGCTCAACAAAACTTTGCAAATTATAGTGTTTTTATTGCATATTGTCAATAGCTTTATGACTGCAACCTTGTTTACTGTTATATGTTGTTTTAAACGCAAGACGGTATACTATTTTTAGATGAAATTACTTGTAACAGGTGGTGCGGGTTTTATCGGATCAAACTTTGTACATATAGTTCACGATCAACGGCCCAACTTCGATATAACCGTCCTTGATGCACTGACATATGCCGGCAACAGCAAAAACCTGACCGATCTTGATAGTAGTCGTTTTAGATTAGTTGTAGGCAGCATTACCGATCAAAAGCGTATCGACGATCTCGTGGCTAAGCATGATGCAGTTGTACATTTTGCCGCCGAAACACACGTTGACAATTCTCTTGATGACGCCTGGCCCTTTGTAGAGTCAAATATAATAGGAACCTATCGGGTACTCGAGGCAGTCCGCAAGCACGGTAAGCGCCTGCATCACATTTCCACAGACGAAGTGTTTGGCGATCTATCACCAAATGACCCACGCTTTACCGAACTCACCCCCTATGACCCTTCAAGCCCATACTCCGCCAGCAAGGCCAGCTCGGACATGTTGGTACGAGCCTGGATTCGCTCATTTGGCATCAAAGCTACTATTAGTAATTGCTCCAATAACTATGGGCCCCGTTTGCATGTCGAAAAGTTCATACCACGACAAATCACTAACATTATTGATGGCGCAAAACCAAAGATATATGGGAGCGGTGAGCAGATTCGGGATTGGATTCATGTTTTCGACCACAACGAGGCGGTGTTGCGCATTTTAGAGGAAGGCAAACTCGGCGAAACATACCTCATAGGCGCGGATGGCGAAAAAACTAATAACCAAGTAGTTGAGAGTATTTTGGAGCTCATGGGTAAACCAAAAGATTGGCTGGAGCATGTGCCTGACAGACCGGGTCATGACGCACGTTACGCAATTGATGCAACTAAGTTACGCAAAGAGCTTGGTTGGCTACCAAAATACACGTTTGAAGATGGCCTCCGTGAAACGATCGACTGGTATAAAGCTAACGAAGGCTGGTGGCGTCCTCAAAAACAAGCAACCGAATTGAAATACGCCAAGCTCGGCAGGTAATCGCGCTCACGGATGTCGGTATTGATCTTTTTTGATAGGTCCTATGCTGAGAGCCTACGCATCAAAGTACATATCCGGCAGAGCCCACTAATGAGACGAGTCGACAAACTTGCTATACTATTGCAGTATAAGGAGCACCATGAAGGGAATTATTCTTGCCGGCGGTTCTGGCACTCGACTCTATCCAATCACCAAAGGTATTAGTAAGCAACTAATGCCGATTTATGACAAACCAATGGTGTATTACCCGTTGAGCACCCTTATGCAGGCCGGCATAAAGGAGATCCTGATTATCACCACCCCGCAAGACAGTGAAAGCTTCCAGCGGCTGCTTGGAGACGGTAGCGATTACGGTATATCGCTGAGCTATGCCGTGCAACCCGAGCCAAAAGGCCTTGCTCAGGCGTTTATTATTGGTGAAGATTTTATTGGTGACGATAAGGTGGCATTAGTGCTCGGCGATAATATCTTTCATGGCGATGGGTTTGATGACATACTGGCTGGTTGCGTCAATCCTGACGGCGGCATTGTATTCGCCTACCGAGTCTCTGATCCAGAAAGGTACGGTGTTGTGGAGTTCGATGCCGAAAAGCGAGTTATTTCCGTTGAAGAAAAACCAACCAAGCCAAAGTCAAACTTTGCAATCACCGGGCTATATTTTTATGATAACGACGTCGTTGAAATCGCCAAGCGAACTCAGCCAAGCGAGCGAGGAGAACTCGAAATAACAACCATTAACGAGGAGTATCTCAAGAAGGGCAAGCTCCGCGTTGAGATACTGGACCGTGGTTCGGCATGGCTCGATACGGGAACCTTTGAGTCGATGATGCAGGCCAGCCAGTACGTTGAGGTTATCGAAAAGCGCACCGGCCTCAAACTTGGATGCGTCGAAGAAGTAGCGTATCAACGTGGATTTATCACCAAAGACCAGCTGCTTGCCCTGGCTGAACCGTTACATAAGAGTGGTTACGGGAAGTACTTGTCCAATCTCGCCCAGACTGAAGAATTATAAATCAGATAGTCTTTGTGCTTTAAAAATAAAGTTGCTATTATAGATACAATATTGGGGTTTATTTCTTAGGAGGGTAGTCCGATCAGTGATCCCACACGACGCCGCGCCATAACCAGGGAGCCTAAGGTGGGTGAGAGAACATGGTTGCATGTCTTACGCAAGGTGGGGCTATTTTTTGTCGCACCAATTTTAGTATTTTCGTGTATATATTATCTTGTTAATCCTGGCCACCTGAGTAAATTCAACACATCGTTCTACTTAGACGCTGGTGATGGATACCAAAACGTGTGGAACAACTGGTGGGTCAATAAATCTATTGTTGATCACCGCGCAAGTCCATATCAAACTGATTATCTGCACTTCCCCAGCGGTGTCTCGTTGGCAACACAAACTATGAATATCTATAACGGCCTTGTCGGCATAGTGCTAATAAATTTCCTAGGGGCCTCACTTGTACAAGCTACAAACATTGCCGTTTTGACCGGCTTTATTGGTACCGGCTTAACAATGTTCTGGTTATTATACTATCTCTTTCGCCGCTATGAAGCAGCCTTGCTTGGAGGCGGTATGTTTGCGTTTTCTAGCTACCATTTTGCCCACGGCATTGGCCACTTACAGCTTATTTCCTTACAGTTTGTTCCATTATTTGTACTTGCGTTCTTGGTTTTTATGCGGCGTTTGCGCTGGCAGAACGCAATATATGCCGGTATTACATTGGCGTTGGTTGGGCTCTGCGATTATTACTACCTCCTTTATTGTTGCATTTTTGCTGGCGGTTACGTTTTGTTTAAGGTTTTCTACAGAGAACTAGAAATTTCCTGGCGCAGTGTAAAGCTATTTTTAATTATGGCGATCAGCGGCTTAGCGATTCTTGGTTGGCCGATTTATCTACTACTGCAACTCACAAGCAGCCAGACCCTACTCGGCTCGCATGATGCGCGAGCATTTAGTATGGACCTCCTTTCACCACTCATCCCTGGTGGAAATTGGCGTTGGTACGGATTAACAGACTGGTATTGGTCCCGCCTGCCCGGCTATCATTCTGAAACAAGTATATTTTTTGGTTTTGGGTTAATTAGTCTGTTGCTTTTTGCTCTGCTGAGACTACGTAAAAAACTCGTACCACGTGATATGTATTTTTGGTGGGTCATAGCTATTATGTTTGGCATATTAGGCTTAGGGCCACGCTTAAGAATTTTTGGTGGCGGACTTGAGCTCATTCCTTTGCCTTATGCCCTGCTTGAACGGCTTGTTCCTACCTTCAAGATTTCTGGAATGCCAGTTCGGATGGTTGTGATGAGTTTACTTGCGGCAATCGTTATTGCAATGCAGGCCCTCAGTACGCTTAGTTTCTCAACCCGCAAAGTACGCGCATTATTTGTAGTACTTGTATTGGTCACTGCTTTAGATGTCTGGCCCCGCCCGCAGCCACTTTCAGCGACGACAGCTCCAAATTATGTTACCGCACTCAAACAGTTACCTCCTGGTGCTATTATCGACAACGGAGCGAATACCGCAACCGAAGCACTGTTCTTTCAGACAATACATGAACGAAAAATGGCGTTTGGATATGTCACCAGGTTGCCAGAAGTGATTGACAAGAAAGACCGCCTGCTCGAACAGGATCTTGAGGCTGGACGCTATGACTATATATGCCAGTTGTATAGAATTCGCTACCTAATTACTCGCGCCGACCTGCCTATCGTCCAGTATCCTGCCGTTTATAGTCAGCCAAAGAATATCAGTGATCCGTATGACAATTTACGTATTTACGATTTGAAAAATAGTGACCAATGTTAGCAGTTCTTCTCATCCACAGACTATCCACGAAAGCTACAATACTTACGCTTGCACTATAAATTGAGCTGTTTTACATTGCTAGAGTAAACGGGAGGGCAACATGATAATAGTAGTAAGCGGAGCGATTGGAGCTGCAACATGAAACGCCAATCGGCACTTATTATATTGATTAGCATTGCGTTGGTAGTGGCCGGTTTTACAGTGCTGGCACGTCGCGAAGAAGCTAGCAAGCAGTCAGACAACAACAGACCCAATGTGAGTCAAACCTACTTTGCCATACCCGAATGGGGCATCAATATTCCGGCAGATGCGTTTGGAGCAAGGCCTGCCGTATCCTACCTAATCGGTAGGTTTGCAGACTCACCCAGTGAGGCGATTGTATTTTTCGACAGACCTTTGGCGGATATTCAGTCGTCGATTGGTGAGACATATTTCAAGCAGTTAGTATCTTGCTTATCCTATACTCCAAGTATTTCTCGATCACCATCCGCCACCAACGCAGCAAATAATACGAACAATTCAGGCGTACCTCAAAACCAAAAAGGCCGAGAACTCGATGGCTTCCGATATGAACCGATAACCCCTCAAGCAACTTGCCCAACTGCTACGGAGGATTACCCAGCAACCAAAATAGGAAATTACATGACCGGCTTATCTACAGAAACCGACCAAAGCCGAATAGAACAAGTCATCAACAGCATCACAAAGTAATATCGCAGGAGCTATCAAATGAAATATGAGGCTATTATTAAAGACACCCTGAGTTCAGAATCGAACCCATTACTTAACAGAGTCAAGCGCTTGGCCGCGGTAGCCCTGGTAGGGCTTGGTACCATCGGAGTTAACACGCTTATCGAGAACGAAGCAAGCGCCGCTCCAGACACTTACCCTTGGCAGCATGCCCAGGATTACAACCCAGGAAGCTATATGTGGTGGGTTGACGAAAACGGCAACGGCCGAGCAGATGTCACCTCTGCCCCAAACGACAATGATGAAGCCGTTGATCCCAATGGCTATTACTACCGAAACTGCACATCGTACGCTGCCGCAAAACTTAAACAGCTTGGTTATGCTGGATCGATGAGTGGTCTAGGGAATGCAAAAAGCTGGGATGACATTGCACGTAGCAGAGGCGTCGGAGTAGATAATAGCCCCAGGGTCGGCGACGCCGCTGTCTGGGATTATATCGGCAACGACTCCCGATACGGCCATGTTGCTATCGTTGAAAAGGTGTATGCCGATGGCTCTGTTGATGTAAGTGAGTACAATGCTGGACTACGTGGAGGCTATACCGCGAATCGTCATACTCGAGCACACAAGTATGTACATTTCCTGAATCGACCAAGCGGCACACCGAACATAGCTCCCCCAGCTAGCCAAATTCCGTATGCAGCTATAGCCGACGGGCAAGAGTACTTTAGCGATCAAAACTGGGTATACACAAAGGTTGGTGGCACCGCCTGGCCTATTAAGCACCGTAACGACTGGAATAGCGGTGATACTTTCAACTGGGGCGGTGCGCCGATAGGCCCTGTGAGCACACGTGAAACATGGGACCACGAGGCTGGCTATAACACCAACAACCAACGACAAGTTGGCGCCCATCCACCGACCGAAGGAACCGTTGTACATATCGAAGGAACTTCTCAGCAATATTACTTCTTCCGTGGGCATGCATATCCGATTGGCATAGAAGAGCTGGACGACCTACAGGCTCGCAATAAGGCGCGCAGGGTGCCTGCTTTTGGTAATCGGCTCATGGATTTTGTTGGAATAGTTCCACCGTTCGGAAATGGCGAGCTATACCGCTACGCCTCTGTGGCTCGAGTCAACCAATTCATTACGAATGGTGATGGCTCTCATACAAGCTACCATGTAAACAATGACACCGTGCTCGATTGTCTAGAATTCAAGGAAGGTCGACACATTACGGTTCTCCCCAAGTCTGCGCAATCACTTATCACATTCAATCTTGGGCCAGAAGTCTCCCAGCCTGCTGCCTGCGATTATCCAAATAATAGTGTCGTATTAGGACCAAACGGCGCAGAATTCTGGAAGATTAGAGGAGACAACAGCAGCACGCCCTATACTAGGCATTATATAGGGAACGAGCTAACCGCCTGGTTAAACTCTGGAGGGAGGCCAGTCTTACATCGCAGTCGAAGTGTTCAGGCTCTTAACGATATCCCACAAGGCCCAGACACATCAAACCCAGAAGGAATATACTTTGTAAATAACGCAAACGGCGACGTATTTTTATGGCTAGATAACCAAGCCCATAAAGTTCCATCAAACGAAGTACTTAGCTGCCTAGGCAACCCGTCATTAGTCAGGGTTGACGGCCAAGTAGTTGGACCGCTACACCAAGCGGAGCCGGTTAGCTGTTAACTAGATTTTTTTGAACGGCGCACAGTCAGATTATAGTAGATAATTTCCCAGATGGCTTTAACGCCATCGCGCAGGCCAATCTTTTTGCCTTCTTCTTTGCTGCGACCGTAGTAGCTAATACCAATCTCGTAGACACGCGCACCGCTCTTGGCTACACGAGCGGTGATCTCTGGCTCAAAGCCAAATCGTTGCGCGTGCAAATCTTTGGCCAAGTCACGCACTAAGTCACCTTTGAACATTTTGTAGCAGGTTTCCATGTCGGTGAGGTTGAGGCCGGTAAAGACATTGCTGAGGAACGTGAGGAACTTGTTAGCCACTTGGTTACGGTAGTAGATAATGCGGTGTGGTTCGCCGCCAATAAAGCGCGAACCATATACGACGTCGGCATGTCCACGTTCAATTGGATACAACAGCCGGGGATATTCCTGTGGATCGTATTCGAGATCTGCATCTTGCACAATCACAACATCGCCGGTCGATTTGAGGATTCCTTTTTTAAGTGCGGCACCTTTGCCCTGGTTTTGCTTTTGGAAGATAAGCGTGATTGCTTTATTCTTTTCGGCCAGTTTTTTGAGTATATTGCGGGTACCGTCTTTGCTGCCGTCATCAACAATCAATATTTCTTTTTTGGTAGTTCCGAGGTTTACCTCCATTACTTCGTCGAGGATTTTTTCGATAGTCGCTTTTTCGTTATAGCAAGGAATTACTATGGAAATTTTTTTAGCCTTTGACATATATGCTCCAATCTTAAGCATATATTAGCAAATAATTATAGAATTGAGCAAAGCTATTCAATGGCTATTCTAGGCGGATGTTGCGTGTTTTCCCGTCATTTGTTTACTTTTGCTAAATACAAACTTGCTGTTAAGAATATAGTTCCATATCAACGCGACTGCAGACCCTATTGCCAACGCAAGCCCATAAAACACATGGCCGTAATGAACTAGTGCGATTACTATGCCGCTATTAATACCTATACCCGCCCACGCTGTCATATGAAATTTTGCAAATTTTTTGTGTGTCGGATGGTGTTCGTGGCCAGTAAAGGCCCAGTAATTATTGCCGGTAAATGTGGCTAACAGGGCCAACTCTGCGCCAAATAGCTGCGCAATAACTATTGGTAGCGATAGTACGTCGTAGAGTGCTATCAACGATATGTAGTTAACAATAAATCCTACAGTTCCGACGATCGCAAACCTTATAAAGCTGCGCTTTATCCATGTATTATAAAGTCTAATTACGCGTTGAATTATTTCCCTCATGCTTTTTACAGTATACCCTAAAACAACAAACTAATACGGTATAATAAATGTGAATATATGACCAAGAGTGGACAAAATAAACACATCAAGTCAACCCTGTTATCTATTGTTATCCCTGCCTACCAGGAACAAAAGATCATTGGTAAATCACTTAATACCCTTCATGCCTATTTGCAAAAGGAAAAACTGCTCACCAAGTGTGAGGTAATTGTAGTATCAGCAGATGGTAAAGACAAAACTGCCCAGATCGCTAAGCGTTATGCTAAATTATTTCAACATTTTCAGGTTATTCAGCCTGGACCAAAGGCAGGAAAAGGCCGTGATGTTCGAGTTGGAGTGCTCGCGTCCAAAGCTAAATACGTTTTGTTTATGGATGCCGACCTTGCTACTCCATTACACCACATAAGAAGCCTTCTTGCCTCTCTAGAGGACGGGGCAGACATAGTGATAGGAGTACGCCGCTTAACTCGAATACATAGCGGTGTGCGAATGTATGTATCGATTTTTGGAAATCTTCTTTCGCGACTTATATTGCTCCCAAGAATCAGTGACACACAATGTGGTTTTAAGGGCTTCACAAGACAAGCAGCACAAAAAATATTTCGTGTTCAGCAAATAAATGGCTGGGGTTTTGACATGGAGGTACTTGCCATTGGGAAAAACTGGAAATTACGAATCCAAGAAGTACTAATCGATGATTGGCATGATCCAAAGATTGAACAGGGATTAGTCGGAGAATCTCGGATATCGGCAGTAGTCAACACGCTTACTGAACTATTCATAATTCGCATACGACTGCTACGCGGAGTATATGATGCAAAACCAACAACTCAACGAGCCCGAAGTACTGGGTTGTCAAATAGAACTTGACCTGGTTCGTTTTCTTCGAATGTTACATCCAGGTGCTTTGCTGAAGATACTTTGATATTCACCAGGTCGTCACTTGCGCAAATACGACGCTCTTCTTGCTGCCTCTCAGTCCTCAGAACTACGATACCGCATGCTCCGAGTTGTTGAATAGAGGCATCCTGCCGGATACGAACAGACAACAGCGAATCACTGTTGGTGTTTTCCAATTTAATAGTTGCCTTTCGATCAACCAGTAGGGCGTTGCTAATGCCTGCCTGGCGATAATCCAATCCAGACACTGTAGCCTGTTTTCCCGAACGATACATATTAAACCGTGGATAAATCTCTAGTGAAGGCTTGTCTTTTGGAACCATCACCCATAAAGTTGCGTCATGAACGATTGTTTTAGTTACTTGGTAGTTTGTAGTTATATAGTTACTGATTCTCCACACCGCGCCAGAAAGAGCCTCTGCCTGCAAGACATCAAAAACAATGATCTGTGGTTTGGTTTCTTGCAGCTGCTGGATAGTACTATCCTGTTCTGCCTCGGTAACCTGCGGCTCAAACGTGAGCAACTTAGTGGCGTGTTTTGGAGCCAAACTATAGTAGATGGGCTGAATTGGAAAACTAAATAGTGTCCGTGGCTGAAGGCGATCAGTCACCTCTTTAACATCATAATATTCTGCGTATAAGCTCGGGCTAACCTGCACCCCTCCAATTTTCGGTTCAGCTGAACGTCCATCGTGTAACTGAGCTCGCACAGAATTAATCGTTGCTATCATAGAGGGCGTTAGTATGTATATGAGTACTGTGAAGGTTGCGCCCAGAATGAGGTAGCTATTTACTGCAACTCGACCGCTGCGATCAATATCAGTAGACTGATACTCTGGACGATTTTTAACAGCTACGGCGATTACAAAAGGTATGAGAACTAGAAAGGCGCTTTTTGAGAAGATAGCCAAAAGAAGTGCTCCAAAAAAAGCTACGCCGTATGGTGCAAATGCGTGCAATGCCTTTTTATTTATTTGCACGCCTCGACAACTGAGCAAAAACAAAGGAACGATCAAGAATAACTCAGGGATAGAAAAATACAAGTGTCCAGCATCACTTCTCCCAAGCAGGGTTGTTAGCCGCAAAATCCCGAAACCTAATATAACTCCTTCTTCTTTTCCTAGTTTTTGGTTGAAATATAAAATCCCAAAACAGAGTCCATACAGTATGAATGGGAGATAATAAACTATGGCGCTATAGCTAAATGAGGGGAACGGAAGGTCCATGAATTTTGGCTGTCGAACCATAGCATAGTACGTAGTGTAGTAAACGAATGCGCCAAAACTTGAATAAAATAGTATATATAGTAGTAATGGGGCTGCACCAGCTAGCGCCCCACCAACAATCGCCTGCAGCCGCTTTATTAATCCAGTCCAACTTGAGCGCCACACCACTTCGTTTGCGACCATAGTTACAGCAGCAATCGCTGCCATTTCTTGTCCAAAAATAAATGTAACACCAGCCGTAACACCTGCGAGCTTTAGCGCTCGTTGTTTTATATCTACCAATTCAAGACTACGAATGTATAGGGCTACCGCCAGAAATGCAAGACCGGCCCGTAGCTGACCGAACGGTGGTATCAGCATTGTTAGGCCCACAGCAAAACCACCATACCAAAAAGCTTGTTTCTTTTTTAAGGCCTTGAGTATTATCATGACTGAAAGGGCAAAAACGAGTGGATAGAATATTAATGCTTCCGCATACAACGCGAGGGTCAAAGAATTCTGATGCATACCAAAAATTCGAATAAATAATGACCACAAAAAGTACGAGCCAGGAGTACGAAAGTGCACAAAGTCCTTGTATATGACCTCGCCTTTAGCGATATTACTTGCAAATGCATAGAAGGTTGATTGATCACCCCCACCAAGGTTATCGTCATAGAATTTGATGGACATAAATGCCCCGGCTAGCAAAACAAGTCCACAAATAACAATCGTTGCCGCCCTCCAAGAGGATAACATCTTGCGCATTTGCAAGGCCTTATTCGGTTTCTCTATTCTGCCTGCCATCGTTACAGATATAGTAATGGTCTGGCTGCGATTGTCCTAATTTACGAGTTTGTGCTGACCCTACAGACTCGCGCCTGTCGGTATTGTTGCCGCGAAGTTGTCCGAAACTTGTAGCGTATTCTGCGACGTCCCCCCTTGCGTGGTATAGGTTTGCATGCTGGTTACGTGGCGTTTCTGCCCGCTCGCTATTTTGTATATTTTTCCATCGTTCGTACGAATAAAATTGGTGAGCTCTTGAGTTGATGTTGGTAAATAGCCGCAATTAACGCTATTTAAACTGTTGAATTGATTGTCAGCCCAGCCATAATCGTTTTGTACTGATAAGCTAACCGCAAATAGCGTGCCGTTGCTTGCAGCATACTTTGTGCCGTTGCAATTAATCAGATTAGTCAAGTTTCCAATCTCTTGGTATGTTGCCAAGCTACTCGAATCGACCGTTCGAACGTTACTACTCACACCCATATCGTTTGTTGTACCAAAGCTGCCCACATACCACTTACGCAGAAATCCATCTATATAATAGACGTTTGGACTGTTATTGGGTTTCACCAGGCTGTCTGTTACGTATGCTGGAGGCCCATCAGATATTGCGTTAGTCGATGAAGGATATAGCGTAGCAAATGAGCTAGAGTTTCCATTGAGCTTCACGAAATAATTCCAGTCTTCCATTGGGTACTTTTTAGCTCCTTGAACATAGTAGATGACTGGACTATTAGAGGGCTTAACGAAGCCGTTATTAATTGGCTGCGATGAGGTTGGAGTCTGAGAAATTACACTATCGTCAAAATCAGTGTTGAAGGTTGACGACCAGTCACTTGGCGACGTGAGCTGCTTTTTACCAGAGCCATCGACAAGGAAATTGGAACCTGATGTATTAGCAATAAATCCATTGAAACTGGGGTTTATGGTCGATCGCAAAATCGTATCATCAGTGAGGCTACCGTGCGTCATTCCAGCAATAAATGGGCTGGAAAGAAATTCACTAGGGATTGGTGTAAATTCTCCATCTCGATAGTAATAATAGTTTGCCGTGTAGAATCCACGTACAATCACATTACTTCGTATTACTGGACTTCCAAGTGGTAGGTTTTCTATGGCATCTGCCTCAAGCCGGTTGTAGTAGCCACTCAACCCTGCGTTCTGCCTAGATTGCTCGTCGTATACCTCGCTCCGACTTCCGCCTGAAATGTAGTAGTTTGTGTTATTTGTTGTCTGGAAGAATGCTGTCATGTCAGGACCAGTTTGCATGGCAGCCATTTGGTAATCATTCAATACTGCTTCTTGGCCACACGCCATGCCATAGGCCACAAGCATCTCACACGAGGTGAACTTGAGCTTATAGCCGGCATCAAAGAAATACAGATCGGCATTGGTGTTTGATTTAATAGCTCTTTTTAAAGCAGCGCCAGTCTGAAGGCTATCTAGGTACGCCTGTGATGTGTAGCTAACTTCACCCAGTGGCCTTGTAAGGTCGTACAACAACCCAGAACTATAAATGGGATATTTTTTATCGTATGCAATCAGGTATACCAGTGGGTTTTCATTCGTTCTCACTAATGAGGTGGATCGAGTAGAGCCAAACCAATCATTAAACATTCTCCAAAAGTTACGATTACCGTAGGCACTACAACCATCACCGATACCATATAAATTATTGAGTGCTGCAGCATTTGGCTGGTACGGCGTGTAGTTATATAAAGCAGCTGTAGCACCGTTTTGTATTGATATGTTAGAGCCCCCACATCCTGCGTTTGGGTTGTAGGCAATATAGCTTGTTCTTCCTGCGGCGTAGTTAAACGAGTTGGGCTGTAGAACATATCGTTTAAACTGTCGGGCTGCGCGATAGACTTGATTGAAGAATCCATAATACTCAGCATCACACGGAGCAGTATCGGGGCAGCCATATCCAGTCGCCGATCGATATTGTATGGGCCAAGGCCAGTCGTCGGTAATGAGGCTTTGTTCCTTTTGCAGCAATACAATGAGTGACTGCGGATTAATGCCGCAAACTTTTGCAACATCATAGATAATCATGGCGGCACTTTTGTTTCCTCCACTCATACCTCCACAAAAAGCGTCTGGAGCAATTTGTGGAACACTTTGGACGTAGTCCTTTACACAGGTATAGGGCGGTGGCACCCCGCTGGCTCTACCAAAGTCTGCACGAGTGGCATAACCAGCTCTTCCCGACGGTTGGGAACCATTAGTATCGCAAGTCGGGACTTTGGAGTTTAAAAATGCCTGGATAGTACTAATATCCATTGTATTACTATTGAAGAATATGCCGTCACCAATTATATTAGCGGCATTGAAGCTACTACCAGACAGCGCAGATGCACGAGAAGCACTAAATGGTGCAGCCTGAACTAAGGTTGCCAAAACAAATACAACGCCGAGGAATAGAGAGTGTCGCTTCATAATTTCACCTCTTTTTCGGCCGAAGTTCCCTGTGCTTTAGGGGAAGAGTACGAGACGGAGAGTTTCCAAATGCCTGGCGCAGTAAAGTCTGAGCGATTGAACGTCGTATACTCACAATTTGTAGTAGTGGCGTTGGCCATCCCTGACACATTTCTGGATACCTTATTTGCTCCTTGTTGCAGTGTTATTGTGCAAACACCCCCATCTTCAATAATCCCGCTAACATAGCTAGCTATTTGTACCGATGCGTCGTCTACGGTAGCAGACGTTATTGTGACAACTATAGAGTTGCCGTTGTTGCTTGTTTGCGGTGTCTGCGTTTGCTGCTTGGCTATATCATCTTTATGCTGCTCTGTTTCGGCCTTCTCTGTTTCAGTTGGAGGGTTGTAGTTTATCTCGCCAGTTGGATTTTCTGGTATTTGTGTTGGTGTTTTTGCATTATTTGGCCATAACATCACCGCTCCGCCAACCGCCAGCAGAGTAACGCCGCCTGCAAGGGCAACCTTCTTGTACGCTAAGAGCCTATGCATGGGAGATATATTTTATCAGTTTTTATCTTTTATGTTAGTGCTTTAATTGTATGCCAATTGTAAGTTATCCACAAGAGTATTTGTCTATTATCTTTTGCGCGCTTTTTGCTCTAACGAATAGTTTTTGCCTTTCTTGTTGAATCGACTCTTAGCGCCCTTATCTGCGGCTCGACCGGCAGTACGTCGCAGTATGTTATATATCGGGGCTTGCATTAGCCAGCGAAGCTTTGCTTTTGTGGTGTAATCTTTATCTTTGATAATAAACTTGATGTCTTGCCAGCTATCTTTTAGCGAGCCAAACAGCAATTCCTGCACGCTAACTAGCTGGCGCTCTGGATACAGTCTCTTTAGGGCAGCATATTCGTCATACACCCGCCCGAAATACTCCTTCAGTTTGTAATTATGGGAATGAATGACTGATCCATATGGCACATATGCCTTAATTAAACCTTTATTAAGAATATCTTCGGCAAGATACCTGTCTTCAGCGTACGGCACGTCTCGATAAGGTATGTCTTTAAGCAGCGCAGTTCGACGGACCGCTGAGTTAGCATCGGAAAAAAATTCACTCGTTGCTGGAAAAGAATCGTTTACGAAGGGATCGCGATAATGAAGCGTCAGACTGCCGTCGGGCCCCTGACCAGCAAAAGCGTTAATCATATCTCGCTTGTTGAGCGGCATACAGTCAGGACGTGGAATTTGTTTGCCAAAAACAGCTACGATTTTTTCACTGATACTAAATGGGTGCATCATTTCGTTTAGCCAGTTCTCGTGTGCTGGCACTGCATCTTGCGTAAGGTACATTATGATTTCGCCCTTTGCCAGTTTGGCAATGGCATTTCGGGTTTTCCCGTGCCCAAATTCTGAATTGCTGATTTGTACCAGCCTAACCTTATCGCCAAACCGACGAATAATGTCGAGTGTTCGGTCGGTTGAACCGGAGTCAACTATCAGTAACTCGTATTGCTTTTTAGTCTTCTGACTAAGTATCGATTCTATGACTGACTCCATGAACTCTTCGCCATTAAAGGTAGGGATCGCAACTGTCACATCCATTATAGTCCTGCCTTCTTACGCATAAAGGTTTCGGCTGCATCCCAAGTCTTTCCCCACGGCTCAAGCCGCGCCTTTGACGAAGCCTCCTTGAAGTAAGTGGGTGCTGTATCAAATA
The DNA here is from genome assembly GCA_964440975.1 of uncultured Candidatus Saccharibacteria bacterium. GTDB lineage: Bacteria > Patescibacteriota > Saccharimonadia > Saccharimonadales > CAZNVG01 > CAYYKI01. The sequence continues at coordinate 29,437 of CAYYKI010000001.1, forward strand.
ATAACTTTTCAGCTTCCGCCACCATCTTGCTAGGATCCGGATCAATATAGCGCATGTACGGGCTATCGAAAACCATTGAGTTATTATCAGCTTTATTAACAAGAGGTATGCAACCGGTTGCAAGCATTTCCTGGGGAATTAGTGACATATTCGTAAACGAAATTACTATACCAGTTCGACATCTATTGTAGATTTTGTTTAGTTGTTCGTGTGACGTAACGCCATGATCTTCATAGGTAAAATCAAATTTGTATTTTTTTAAATCTCCACCAAAACAATGAATTTTAAGGTCTGGATGTTTACGGGCTAATTGTTCGAGCACCAGTATGCCTAACTCAAATCCGCGCCGAGGAGTTCCTGGTCGTGCATAAAAACATATATCTTTACGAGGTTTGTTTTGATTGAAATAAATATGATGATCAATACCAAAATCAAAGCTTTCACAATCCATGCCAAATTCATCATGAAGCTTATGCTTCAGCCACTTACCCGCAGTAATTCCGTATAGTCCGTACGTATAGGTGTTTTCCGCAAAGGTTGAGTAGGATCCAACTGCGTTAAACATTGGTTCGTAGTCTTGGACAAAATAGAAACGAGGACATTTGTTTTTTATGCTCAAACACCCGTATACAGAAGTCCAGTCAGTAGCATACAAAATATCTGCTTTTTCAGCACCTTCTAGTCCGTAAAACACCTCAGCCTTGAACTTAGCAAACTGTGTCTTGAGAATTTCAACCGCAACCTCGGGCTTTTTTGTCTTCAACGGATCATATATGTACAAGCTGACCTGATAATCCTTAGTTTCAAGAAACTGCACATACCTTGATATCGTAGTGTGTCCACCCGATCCAGGATCTGCGGGGGGGACAATCATACCTATTTTAGTTCGACCCTGGTTTTTAGATACCTTATACTGAGTAACTTTTTTTGCACCAACAATATGCTTTTTTTCCGCGGGCCACACCACCTCTAAATCCTTTCCGGCGCCCCTGAGCATACGCACTTCAGCAGCCCACTCTTCGTTGCGTTCTTCGAGCTTTTCGATGGTACTACGGAGTGCGTCCACCTTTTTCATAACAATGCTCGCGGGATACGTTTTGCGTAACACTGACTTTGCTATCTGTCTCTTGTTCATACCTTGGAGAATCCTTTGTTATCTACTATTCTTTGCTATAAGCGTGTAGTGAAACGGCATCAAAAACCTATCAGCCTGTTCAAGTCCTTTCAGCTCAATCAGCTCAAAATCCTTAAATAACTCTCGTAAGCCGTGTTCCGTAAACCGCCAACAATCAGGTAGCGGTCCATGGATCCTAAAATCAAAAGGTGTCGAAACCAAAGCAAGCCCGCCTTTTTTAAGGATTCGTCGAATCTCGGCAACTGCATTGAAGGGTTGTAGGGTGTGCTCTAGAACTTCAGTGCACACCACAATATCAAATGACTCACTTGGTATGGTTGCACTGTTATTGGTGCATAAATCAGCAATGTAATCAGCCCCAGACTCTGCGTCTATATCCATCGTCTTGATCGATGCGTTCGGAAAATAGGGAGATGCCCCCTCGTGATCTTGTGGTGCGATATCTAATATGGTCAGCCCATTATTGTCGTACTTTTGGCCGCATTGCTGCATAAAATTGCTAATGTTTTGGCGCATTTTTTTATGAATTTCTTTATCAAGATCGGATACTTCTGGCATAATTACTAATCCTTTTCCATTAATGCTTCAATCATGTGTGAATCAAATACTGGCAGTCCGAGTTCTTTGTGTACAGATGCACGCTCAGCATGCGAATCATCTATGAATATTGCTTTTGTTTCCGTAATCCGTGACGGCTTTAACGAACCGTCCTGAATCCATATTATCTCATCAAACATTTGTCCGAGTCGGTACTTTTTTAAGGTTTCGTTTAAGTCCTGTTTGTGCTTGGTGATCAAATGTAACTTAATACCCTTATTCAAACACTGGTACAAGAAAGCGACTATCTGAGTGTTCACTCTGTTGTTGAAAATGATAAGGTCGTCAAAATCAATATACACATGCTCATATTCGAGATTATGCGTGTAGCGACTAGCGAGTGCTCGATCGATTGTCAGCTCGACGTCGTTTTCAAAGATGTCTACATCATAACCCATCCAGTCAAACAAGTTGAGTAGTGGTAAATTCACACCCGCACACCGAACCAGCCCCATTGTTCCGGCTACCCGTACGGCGACCTCCATGAGCACTAGTTCACCGTTTGATCTCTCTTTAACCTGGAAGAACCAGACGCCTCGCAGTTCCAAAATTTCATTAATTTTTTCTGCCATCTTCCTGAATCGACTGTCCTTTGTAGTCATAGAGCTAACACTAATTCCATTTGAAATTCTCTTACGCTGTCTGCCCCGGACAAACCTGACTGCACCATGTCGGTCAGTAAAGCAATCTATGGTGTATTCCTTTCCAGGTAGGTATTCCAACAATAGTAAGCTTGGGTTTTGGTTGAGGTAGAAGATGGCTTCGTCACTATTTTGGGCAACATGGGTGCCTTTTGAGCCCTGCCCAACATTTGGTTTCATAAAAATTGGGTATTGATCACCAGGGATGGCGCCTACAGCGCCGTAAACCCTCGGAGTCTCTACGGCTAACTGAAGATATTCATACGTCTTACGTTTTGAACGCACAATCTGGTTTGTGCTATAGCTTGATGATATTACATCACAAGCAAGCAGACCCTTATCGCTCGCCTCGCTAAGCCGTAGTGCAACCTCATCATGTGCCGGAAAAATTGCTGCAATGTCGTGGGCCTTCACCGTGGCATTTATCGCCTCAATGAAGTTCCTATCATTAACATAGGGGAGTTCCGGAATATAGTTCTTGTAAACAAATTGGCCATGATCATCCTCCGATGATCCCCCCCAGAGCTCAAAGTGAGTAGAGAAGCAAACAGAGCGATAGATTTCTAAACCTATTTCCGAACCGCACGGAAAGACCAAGACATTCTTTTTAGGCATTACACTTCCTTACAATCTTTGACACACGTGCAATGTCAGCCTCGGATATATCGTCAAATAGTGGCAAGCAAAGTATCGAGCTAGAAATCTTTTCAGAAATCGGACAAGCCTCATTGCTACCAGTGTAGGGGAGCGTATTAAGTGAAGGATAAAAGTATCTTCTTGGAAAAATACGTTCAGCCGTGAGTGCGTCAATGGTAGAGCGTAGCTTCTCTTCGTTTGTTAGCACGAGCGGATAATAGGCGTAGTTAGGCGTAGTGTCTTTTGCAATCTGTGGCCGCAATCCAATTCCCGATAACTCTTGGTCATATTGCTCACTTGCTATTTTACGTCGCGAAATTATCTGATCAATGTACGGCAAGTTACACAACCCCATGGCGGCATGAAACTCAGACGCCTTGGCATTAATGCCCAACATGAAATGTTCATCTCCGTGGTGCCCAAACCGCTTCATGAGCTCTACCCTGTCGCTTATTTTCTTATCGCGTGATATAACAGCACCACCTTCGATTGTTTGAAACAGCTTCGTAGCATGAAAGCTGCATGTAGAAACATCACCATAACTGAGTAGTGATTTGTCTTTATATGCCACACCAAATGCGTGCGCCGCGTCATATATGACTTTTAGGTTATGCCGTTTTGCGATAGCGTCAATTTTTTCTACATCGCAAGCATTACCAAATACGTGTACAGGCATAATAGCTTTAGTATTTTCTGTAATCGCTGCTTCGATTTTATTCGGATCTAAGCAAAGAGTATTTTCGTCAATATCAACGTACACTGGTCGCAAGCCTTCCCACAATATTGCCGAGGTAGTGGCAACATAAGTGAAAGGGGTTGTTATAACCTCGCCCTGTGCCAGCCCTAGGGCTCGTAGCGACAACTGCAGAGCAACAGTACCATTCGCAACATAATGTAGGTTGGGAGTTTTTAAGTACTGGCTTACTTTTTCTTCGAATTCTTTTAGCAGCGGCCCTTGGTTGGTAAGCCAATTCTCGTTCCAGATTTTTTCTACATAGGCCTGATATTCTGCAATTGGCGGCAGAAATGTCTTGGTGACGTAGAGATCACCCACAGAGTGCCCCAGTGAACATGTCTTGATTCATCCTTTTGATTCTACAAGATACAGAGGTAAACATAAACTGTCCAGTTAAGATCTGTCACTTGCCGGTTACAACTGATAGAATGATGTGGTGAAAAAAGGCACAAAACGACTTATCGTTTTTTTGCTACCACCAAAGAAGACAATCAATGGCGGTATTCTGTCCATCTATTCAATATGCCAAGTAAGCCGACAGTTTGAATCAACGCATCATGCGAAAGTTATTCTCGCGACATACCCTGGCTACAAAAGCTATGGCCATAACGATCTTTTCGAGAATCAAGAGTCTATAAAATCTTTCAGGGAAATAGTAGAAGCGGGCCCATATGATTTTCTTATGCTGCATATCCCGGAATACGCATCCAATGAGGTATTTGATAATCTACAGAAATATAATGATTTCTTGCAATCCGTACCCGATCTACGAATAAATATCATGAACCAGAATATATTAATGATGCCTAAACCTACTGATATAGCGCGATGGTTTGAGCTTACCCCACGCGTTACACAAACAACCGCACACGACAAATACAGCACGGCCGATTTTGCTAATAAGTACGGCCTACCAACCCATCATCTTTCAACTTTTGTCCATGAAGGCCTATATAAAAAGCTTTCGTTCGATGAGAAGGAGGATCTTATCGTCGTATCACCAGATGAGCACCCTAAACGAAAGGCCATACTACTACTGCTGGAACGTGAGTACCCAGATTTTCGTTTTGTGACTATTAAGAATATGCGCTACGAAACCTACAAGGATCTGATGGCAAAAGCTAAGTTTGCCATAACTTTTGGTGAAGGTTTTGACGGATATTTTGTTGAGGGTTTTTTTAGCCATGGCGTAACTTTCGCTGTATACAACGATGACTTTTTCCCAAGTGCTGAATTCAAATCACTCGCTAACGTATTCCGCACTTACACGGAAATGCAGGAAAACATTGCATTAAAAATTAAGGAGTTACAGGATCGCGAATCTTACATGAGGTTAGTCGATGCCAACCTAGTCATAATTAACAGATTCTATAATTTTAAGACTTACATGGGGAAAGTTGGTGATTTTTATAAAGATAAGTTATCTGTACTTCCAGAAAGTGCTGCGTTCCCTCCTATCATCGGAAACATATTGGTCGAAAAAAATAAACGAATTGAGGAATTAGAGAAACAGCTTACTGCTAAGCACAACGAGGTCCTCGAAGTGGGCAAGGAAGTACTTGATCGTACGCGTGAGCTTCACGCAAAGCACGACGAGTTGCAGGATGTTCTTAATTCAAAGAGTTGGAAAATTACTAAGCCGCTGAGAGATATTTCAGCGATTCGAAAGCCTAAGGCTTGACCGGCTTCTTGCGAGCACGCCAATCGCCCTGAATATAGAATACGCCATCCTGATAACCTGTTGTGTTTATAATATTAAACTTAGGCATATCAACCCCATAATTTTTATCTATAACATCGATTAGATCAGGAACGTCGTCCATTGTATACACACTGAGCCCCATGTAATATTTGCCTTTTATAAGCTGCCCGGACCGTATCGTGCAGGTTAGAGTATGCTCGCCCTTAGCTGGTGTATATTGTTTGAGATCATGTGTGGAATTTACGCCAGCCAAATACTCTCCGTCCGCATTTAAGAAAAATAGATTTATCTGCACCTCAGCTGGCTTTCGCACACTTAGGTTTATTGTGGCAACAAGGTCTTCATCGACCGTATAGTTAGCGTCCTTACTTGCGCTTGGTTTTAGTGTCAACTCTTCTATTCGTATTGCCGGTTTCGTCGGTCTACGCAACTCCCCGTCATCTTCTTTAGTGCTGTTAGCAGAATTTGCAGCTTCGTAACGCAATGCAATTTTACGAGGTTCGCCAATTTCTACAACCTCGGAATCTTGGATCATCATGGCACGATCACAAAATTCTTGGACTATGCTCATGTCGTGTGTAACAAATATGACTGTTTTACCGCTATCTTTTATTTGTCTGAACGTCTGGAAGCACTTGCGTTGAAAATTAGTATCACCAACCGCAAGCACTTCATCGATGAGTAGTATGTCGTTGTGCGCTTGGATGGCAATCGAAAAAGCAAGCCTAACCTGCATGCCGGATGAGTAATTCTTAAGCTTCTGATCCATGAATTTTTCGAGCTCCGAAAATGCCACTATCTCGTTATACTTCTGCTCGACTTCTTTGCGCGTTAAGCCAAGGATCGCCCCGTTCAAAAATACATTCTCACGACCAGTAAGCTCGGGATTAAACCCTATACCAAGCTCTATAAACGGAGTCAATGTTCCGTTTACTATTATTTCACCTGCAGTTGGTTGATATATCCCACCGATTAGTTTGAGTAGGGTGCTTTTTCCGCTCCCATTACGACCAACTATTCCAAAGAATTCGCCCTTTTTAACATCAACGTTGATATCCCGAAGCGCATGGAACTTTTCATAGCTAATTTTTTTGCGCCAATTCAACGCAAGTTCTTTCAGTGAGTTGCGGCGTTCATGTGGCAATTTAAAGTCTTTATATACGTTGCGTATTGTTAGCGCTACCTCATCTTGCATCTAAAGTTCCTCCGCAAAGTACTTGGAATGACGTCTAAAATAAAGCCCAGCCACAACTAGCAGAACCAACACGACCGCTACCGAAACAATTCGAGCCAACTGGCTATTGAATATTTCTACTGTTGTAACGGTGGCTGGTGTAATGAGAACAGAACGAGCATCTTGGATGATTTGCATCACAGGGTTCAAAGCCAGTATTTTAGCGTACTTTGGCGACACTCGATCCATAGTATATATAATTGGCGTTGCATAGAACATGAGTTGCAGTACCACATCCCATATGTGGCTAAGATCTCGAAAACGCACGTATAGTGCCGATAAGAGGAATGAGATACCCAAGCATAGGAGAATTAATTCTCCTAGAATGAACGGTAGTAGGATTGCATTTGGCTGCAACTCCACATGCCCAATGAACATAAAGATAGCCACTATCACCATGTTGAGACACAGGTTGACGAACGCAGATATTGTAGTGCTTACAACGATGACATACTTGGGGATGCTCACTTTACGTACCATATCTCCACGGCCAGTGATCGCGTTGAGCCCGGATATGGTTGACTCAACAAAAAAAGTCCACATCACCAACCCGAGTAACAGGTAGGTAGGATAGTTTGGAATACTTTGACCAAGCGGGAATACTACTGTAAAAACCACATACAAAACACCAAATAACATAAGTGGTCTAAGTAGCGACCATAGGTAACCCAGTACTGAGTTTTGGTATCGCAACCGAAAGTCACTAACAACAAGCTCACGGATTAAGCTCCGATTACTTGGCTTAAACAGTCTGCGCATTCCGTCCATTATTCTGCAATCCTTTTGTAAAACGACTCTACTTTATTCATTACCACGTCCCATCGATATTGTTGCGCAGTTTTTAGTCCTTCTTTTGATAGTGTGTTGCGTAACTTCTCGTCGCTAAGTAAACGCTCTATCGCGGCGCTTAAGGCTGGCACATCATCATGCTCTACTATAAGGCAATTCTTCATATCATGACAGAAGTCTCGATTGCCATGTGCGTCCGTGCAAATCACAGGGCACCCTGCAGCCATAGCTTCTAGTATTGGCAGGCTAAAGCCTTCATGCCTTGATGTTTGCACAAAGACCGTTGCCTGGTTATAGAGCTTATTAACTTCTTCGTTGCTGGGTTTTTCTGAGTAGGTAATTCTGCTGTCCATACGCTCCATGTCGGGCTCAACACCAAATAGCCACATATCTGGACGCTTATCGCCGAGTTTCCTCCAGGCCTTAAAGGTCATTGCAAAGTTCTTTTGAAAGAAACGACGCCCAACCCCAAGTAGGACGTTATCCAATCTCTTCACATTTGGAAGCAGTTTATACGTAGCCGCATCGTATCCACAGGGAATCGCTGTTGCCTGTAACCCAATGGCTCTAATCTCTTCTAGGTTATATTGCGATGTAGTCATGTTTATAAATTCTTTACGATAGCAGGAAACTACCGTCGATTGTGCAATGATATCGTCTGGATAGAACCATGATTCAAACTCTTGGATAAAGTACACTGGAACCCCAACTCTGATTGAAGATAACCAAACCGGGAATGCAGTCTCCCACCACGTTGCCACCTTTATGGCCTCTTGTGTTTCAAGTTCCTTCGTCATAACTTCATAATTTTTGAATGTTCTGATTTTTACCTTCGGATCAATATCCCATGGCGTCCCATGCCAATCCATTCCCCAAATTTCAATCGCAAAGCCTTTGCGTTGTGCTAAGCGAGTGGCATGCTCAAAAACAATCTTTATGCCCCCGCTCATTCCCATTGTTTGAAGCACGAATATTATTCTTATGTTTCCTTCTTTGTCGTGCACATTGCGCCCATCAAACCATGTGCCCCATTTTTTCCAAAAGTACTCAAGAGACTGTTTTTCTTTTGGACCTAGAGTGGTGTTTTTTGGTCGAGTCGCTGACTCCACATGGGTGAGTGTCGCTGAGGGGAAATACAACGAACGATAGCCAGCCTCCCACGCTCTAATACACCAATCCATATCTTCAAAGGCAAACTGAAACTTGTCATCAAGTGGACCGATTGTGTCCAGGCAAGCGCGCGTTATGTACATACAAGCCCCTGTAACACCAATGCAATACTGTGGAATATTAGCTGGACCATAATTAGCGGGTTGAAAACGATAGTAGTGGTCAAACCATTCTGGAGACTCAGTGTTTCGATGGCTACCCGCACTCTGAATGCGACCATCCGGATATAAGAGTTTGGGACCTACTATGCCTGTATCCTTGCCAAACTTATATGCACCATATTGTAGCGCCGCCAACCAACCTTCATGGGCCACAGTGTCGCTATTCAGCAAGACAATGTCGTGTTTTGTATTAGCGCTTCTGAGGCCGCTATTTACTGCCTTAGCAAAACCCCCGTTTTGTTTTCGGTATATAACTGTCGTTACTTCACTCTCAAGCGTTTCGAGTTTCTTCTTGTTTTCTGGTTGGCAGTAATCATCAACGATGAAGATATGTATATTATTTGCGTCTGTAGTAGCTAATATACTTTCGACACATGGTTTTAATAACTCAAAGTCATTGTAGCTGGGTATAACAATGTCGACGGGCTTCGCATGCTTACCATACCAGTCTTCAATCGCACCAGACTTCACGCCAGTTACAAGTCCATTAGGGAATACTAGGTTGCTGCCCAGACTCTTATCGATACTGATCAATTCTTGTTTTACTTTTTGAATAAAGCCTTTTGCGCCGTAGCGTTTTGCATACGAAGCAGCTCGACTAACAAGTTTATGTGGTGGTTGATTTTTGTATCTAATCTGTCCCTTAGCTGCTTTAACAGCTATTTTTTTGGTAACTCTAAGTAGTGTTTTAACTTTTCTCATTGTTGTGCCAACGTAGGTTTAACTATACCATAATCTTATGCGGATTACTGTTGACGCACGCGAATTGCGAACTACAAGCGGTCGCTATGTAGAGCGTCTACTGCATTACCTACAAAAGATCGACACGACTAATCATTACACCATTCTGCTTAAACCACCAGATATGGAGGGATGGCAGCCGAGCAATCCACACTTTAACGTCATCGCTGCTCCACAAAAAGAATTCACGTTTGCAGAACAGTTCAGCTTCATGTCATTAATACGCTCAACGAACCCTGACCTAGTCTTTTTCCCGTTTGCTCAGCAGCCAGTGCTGTATCGCGGGAGAGTTGTCACAACAATCCAAGACCTTACGGCACTTCGATTCAACAACCCAAGTAAAAACCCAGTGCTTTTTAAGGTTAAGCAGGTGGTCTACGGCTTAGTTGTCAAGCGAGTCGCCCGACGGTCATCCACAATCATTACACCTAGCCAGTTTGTGAAGGACGATGTTGTTGCCTACGCGGGCATTGATCCAAACAATGTAGTTGTCACACTGGAATCTGCCGATCCGATAACCCATAAAGCTGAGCCAGTTTCAGCTGTCAAAAATGCTAAGTATATTATGTATGTGGGCAGACCACAGCCGCATAAAAATCTTAGTCGACTCATAGATGCGTTTGCACTATTACAAAAAACACATCCTGACTTAAAGCTAGTGTTGGCTGGTAAAAAAGATGTGTTATTTGATGCACACGAAGCCGACGTGCAAAAAAGAAAACTAAGTGGCGTTATATTTACTGGGTTTGTAAGCGAGGGCCAACTACGGTGGCTATACGAACATACGCAGGCGTATGTTTTCCCGAGTCTCAGTGAAGGTTTTGGGTTGCCTGGTTTAGAAGCTGCTTTGTGTGGTGCGCCGGTTGTTGCCAGTAACGCGAGTTGTTTGCCAGAGGTATATGGCGAGGGCGCATATTATTTTGACCCGCTTGATCCTCAAGATATCGCGGACAAAGTGGGTCATATACTCGATGATCCAAAGTTGCGCACCCACTATGTAGCGGCGGGCAAAAAGCAAGCCGCGAAGTATTCATGGGAACGAATGGCAAAACAAACCCTAGCAGTGTTCGAGGCAGCTCTCAAAAAACCCTGAGTACTAGTTGGGTTACTCTGACTCTTCGTCGATTTCATTGTCTGTTGTTGCCTGACCATCATTGTCTTTAACGGCAATGTGTATGACAACGTGTCGATCGCGACCTTCGCCCTCTGATGCGCTCTGCACACTACCACTATCGGCGATTGCCTTATGGACAACCCTTCGATCAGCCGCGTTCATCGGGTTGAGGTGGCGAGACTTACCACTCTTGATTACTTCTTGAATCCACTCATTCACTTGCTCAATAAGCCGCTCTTGACGCTGCTTCTTGTAATCTGCGATGTCCAGGTTAACGCGGTAGGTAGCATACCCTTGCTGACGAAGTGCTGTGCTGACCATAAACTGCAGGGCCCGCATGGTCTCTCCGCGCTGTCCAATCAAAAAGCCGTTTAAGTAGGTGGAGGGGATGGACAGCTCAATCACATCGTCCTCGTGTGTTGCGTATACGTCGGTATTTAGACCAAAGAATGACAATAGGTCTTCGATATATTTTTTAGCATAGGCGATTGCTTCTTCCATGACACCCCCTAGCGTCGTTTCTTTTTAGTACTCTTCTTATTCTTCGGGGTGGTTTTGGTTGTTTTTTTAGGTTGCGTGATGGTTACTTTGCTGCCGTCTTCTGCGGCGGTGATAAGCTCTTCTTCGTCTTGTCCCAATATGCGACTTTGTTGGTAGTAAGCCACTACTCCGCTCACTAACCAGTAGAGTGGTAGGGCCGATGGAAGTCCTACCGAGATAAGCAGGATTAAACCGGGAATTAACAGGAGTGTAAATTTGCTAACTGCTGCGTTCATTTCGGCTTGGTCTGCTTGTTTGCCAGCCGCGCTTTCCTTTAGAATTTCGCGCACTGTTTTAGCCTTACCCTGGTCTGGCATAAGCTGCTTAGATTGGAAGTATTGCACTACCGCACTGCCGGCAGCAATGAGTAGCGCCGGGAAGTAATAGGCGCCATCAGTCATGGCGGCGCGTTTAAGATCTATACCTATAAAGTTATAGCTAAACTTACCCATATCTCCAGCCAACTCTTTAAGATAGCCGGTGTTTTTAAGAGGTTCATAAGCATACTTAATGATGTTGTTTGGGTCGTCGATGACACGCCGTAACCCAATGTATAGTCCAATGAGAATAGGTAGCTGCACGAGTACAATTCCTAGCGAAGAAAATGGACTGATCTCACGTTCTTTGTACAGCGCCATTGTGAGCTGAGCTTCTTTTTGTCGGTCCCCTTTGGCTTCTTTTTTAATACGCTTCAGCTCGGGTTGTAGCTGGCGCATCGCCTTGGTGTGATGCAGCTGCTTTTTAAGCAGTGGCCACAGTAAGATACGGACTATGATCGTAAAGATAATGATTGACACACCGAGGTTATGCCCAGGAACAAAACTCTGGATAAAAATGAGTATGTTAAGGATAGGGATAACGATAAAGTTCTCAAACATCAGGAGCAATCATACCATAATTTGCTGGAGTTGCGCTAGCTTTGAAGCCAAGGTTGCAACAGCTTAGCTTCACGCTCCGATACGCCATCGCTCATGATAGCTTCAACACCAATTCGAACGCTTTGACAATACGGTTCGTCGTTGTTGCCATAATAGCCATGGTTAAGCCACTTCTTATTAAGTGTTCGTGCCATACCCCCACCAAGCTCAACAGCTCCTGAAAGCATTAAATCGCCTACGAACGATGGCAAGCCATTCTGATCGTTTATATATGGACTACTGACCTCGAATTGCCAGGCTCCGGTATCAACTTCTTCGGTTGGCAGAAAGCAGCCAACGCCGGTAAGCCCACGAGCACCGGTTGCACCACCCAGTGCGTCACTCACCCAACGACCATCCTGATACGTACCTATTAAATCGCCAGGCTTTGCTTTGTTCAGCTCATCAACGAGTTGCTTGTGGTGTTTAAGCGCTTTGTCTGTTTGACCCTGCACCGTATACATAGCGGCTATATATAGTTCAACGTCTTTAGTAACACCACGCATGGTGTCGACTATAAGAGAGGCTGCTTCAACCGAAAGCTCTAGTTGGCGTTGGGGCTGGTTTTCACCAATCTGGCGAGCACGTTCTATGAATTCTTGGCCGATAGTAGGGGTAGGTTGTGTTGTCATAGCCCGATTATTGCCTTGACGGCCATTGTTTGCAAGCATGACCGAATTATTGCATGGTCTTATTTGGTCACGCCGCCACGTTTAAGTAGTGTGGTGATAAGCTTTTTTAATTCCTTGGTGGGCATGTCGGCGGCCTGCCGATCATACACGATGATAGCAAAGTCTTGGTTTGGACCTATATGTTCGGCTTGCAGTCGGACAATTTCGTAAATACGACGCCTGATACGGTTACGTTCAGGTGAGTTTTTAGCTACCTTTTTTGCCACAATCACCGAACACCGCCACTTAGGTCGCCGAGGATTGGGTGTAACTCGCAAACTAACGAAGAACATCCTCGTAGTTTGTCCACGACGAAATAGGTAGTTCAAGCTACCATAGCCATGGAAGCGATGGGTACGAGTAAGCATGTATGTCAGCGGTTTAGTGGCTAAGACGCACGCGGCCTTTTAGGCGACGAGCTTTCAGCACCGCACGACCACCAGCGCTAGCCATTCGAGCACGAAAACCATGTTCGCGCTTTCGTTGTTTAACTTTTGGTTGATACGTTCGTTTCGGCATTGCGATAATCCTACCAGATAATTACCCCTAAAATCAAGCCACTCGACTACGGCTAAACAACATTGTCAAGAGTAAGTTATCCACACAACCCCTACTGTTATCCACAGTTTAACAGGGGTGGGCTTGTTTTGTGCATAACTATCCATCTGTTGGACTTTGCGGCAAAAATCATGAAAAATCATGTGGAAAAGTAATACAATAGTCAGGTACTATAGGGGTACTAAGTCAGGAGGGTTAGTCACCAAGCCTCATACGCAGTGGTGATTGGCAGGGTATAAAACATGGGGTTTCTTTATGGTAGATAAGGTCTGGCAGACCGTTTTGGGAGAGATAGAACTTTCCGTTTCTAAGGGCAGTTTTATCACGTGGTTTAAAAACACCACGTTGCTAGACCACGACAACTCGACGGTGATAATCGGGGTACCCAATATTTTTGCCAAACAACAGTTGGAGGTTAAGTTTAACAGCCTCGTGTCGGATGTTCTGAAGCGCAACGGACTGCCAGCAAAGAACATTCAATATAAGATTCACTCGTCCTTAACCACCAAACGCGCCACACCGCGTGAAGGTCTACTGTCTGCCGTCAATAATCACGCCAACAAAGAACCCGCTCGAGCGACAATAACTACATCATCTCGGCAACCGATACGCCAAGGCTTGAACGAAAAATATTCTTTCGAGTCTTTCATTGTGGGATCGGGTAATGAGCTGGCATATGCAGCATGCCAGGCAATCGTTAAGTCGCCAGGTGAAAAATATAACCCGTTGTTTGTCTATGGTGGGGTAGGGCTTGGTAAGACCCATCTCATCCAGGCAGTAGGCAACGCGATAGCTGCCAACAACCCGAGCCTTAAGGTGTTGTACGTCACAAGCGAGACCTTTGTGCAGGAGTTCTTGGATGCAATTCGTTCCAAGAAGCCTTTTTCGGACAGATATCGCCGAACAGACGTTTTGATAATCGACGACATGCAATTCATCGCCGGAAAGGAAAAAACCCAAGAAGAGTTCTTCCACACATTCAACGCATTGCACCAGGCAAACAAACAAATCATTATCAGTAGCGACAAGCCCCCGAAATCAATCCCAACACTAGAGGAACGACTACGATCGCGCTTTGAATGGGGCATGACTATTGATATCCAAGCGCCTGACTTTGAAACACGCTGTGCAATCCTACAGACAAAAGCCACTAGCCACAATGTAACTCTGGAGCAGGGGGTAGTTGAGTACCTAGCGACACATATTCAGACGAATATTCGTGAGCTGGAAGGTGGCCTTAATCAACTCTTGGCTTTCTGTGAAATGCGGGGGATTGAACCAGACCTAGAAACGGCCACAGAATTAATGAGCAATGTCCGAACCCGACCCAAGCATGTCACTCCAAAACAGATCATAGAGCGAACAGCCAGGCACTTCCAGATTGAGCTAAACGACTTGGTGGGCCCAAAGAGAGATAAAGACATCGTGGTACCACGCCAGATAGCCATGTACTTACTCCGCAGCGAGCTACACCTAAGTTTTCCCAAGGTGGCTCGTGAACTAGGGAGGAAGGATCATACCACCGCGATTCATTCTATTGATAAAATCGAGCGCGCCTTACGACAGGATCAAATCACTCGTGAGCACGTCAATCAAATTAAGGACCGCTTGTATGCATAGCTCCCCTACCTTGTTTTATCCACAATTTGACTTAGGCGCTATTTTAGTTCAATACAATAGTATTTTTAACCTAAATGTTTTACAATGTATTGAAATATTTGCAAGTGGTATAAAATGTGTACAACTGAATGATTTCAGTGAGGAAAACCTGTTCAAACCCCCTACCCTTACCCACAGGACTGTACAAATAATCAGCACAAGACGTTTTAATACTCATGTTCTACACAATAGCTATCAACAGCTAGCGACACATATCCACGCCCACTTCACGGCTCTACTCGATAGCGTTTCACGGCTTTACACACTATCCACAGTGCCTATTACTACTACTAATTATATAAAGAGAAGGGATTAAGGATGAAGTTAGCAGTAACGCAAGAGAATCTTTCCAAGGGTCTAGGCCTTGTAAGTCGCGTAGCCGGAGGCAGCCGAACATCCTTACCGGTACTCCAGAATGTATTAATAGCAACCGACGGCAACTCGCTTCGTCTCGCCGCAACCAACCTGGAGATTGCTATTAGACTGACTATCGGTGCAAAGGTTGAACAACAAGGAACCATTACTGTACCAGCGCGATTAGCGCAGGATTTTGTGGCTTCACTCCCGGCTGGCCCTATCAACCTCAAGCTAGATGGGACGCGTCTTGATGTTGTGACCGATAACTATAAGTCGGTGCTTAATGGTGTACCAGCCGACGAGTTCCCTGCTATTCCAGAGGTGGGTAGCGACAAACAGCTGACTATCGACGCAGCTACCCTCAAGGATGCGATTAGTCAGGTGGTAATCGCCGCTTCGCACGATGAGACGCGTCCGGTATTAACTGGTGTGTGGCTGCATAGCTACGAAAAAAACTTATACATGGTAGCTACCGATAGTTACCGGCTAGCTGAACGCAAACTGGGCCCGACTGAAGAGGAAATCAACCTGTTAGTACCAGTTAACGCTATGCAAGACGTTCTTCGTATCCTTGGTGATGCAGAAGAAGAAGTAGTTATAGCTTACGACGAGCAACAGGTCTGCTTTAGGATTGGGCAGATTGAGCTCACTAGTCGTCTTATTGACGGCAAGTACCCCGACTATCGACAGCTTATCCCCAAGAAAACGAGCCTGTCAGCCAGCTTAAGTCGACAAGATCTCATAAATATAACTAAGGTGTCGAGTTTGTTTGCTCGAGAATCAGCCGGGAGTGTTACGTTGGAGCTAAACGAGGGAGATCAGTCGCTAAGTATTCGTTCGGTTGCCAGCCAAGTTGGTGAAAACACCGCCAAAGCTAATGCGTTAGTTGAAGGTGACCTCGAAGTGGCGCTTAACTCTCGCTATTTACTCGACGCGCTTGGCGTTATCGACGAAGCTGAGGTTGTCTTTGCATGTGACGGCAAAACTAACCCATGTATTCTTCGCCCAGGCGGCAAAAAGCCAACCGCGTACACCCATATCATCATGCCGCTGCGTAGTTAGAACCGGTGCTCGGGTACCCATAGTGTCTAAGCTATGGGTGGTGGATGTGTATTGCCTAGGCGGCTAAACGAGGAGGTAATGACCGGTAGGTTTCCTCGGCAGTGATACTTACAGCAACTTCTTTAGGTCCTTTTGCAGCTCCCATCACTAAAACATCAGGAAGTCCTGCATTGTAGGCCACTCTCAGGTCGGGCCAATCACTTGTCATGCCCACAAAAGCACGAGCTACTTGCATGGCTCTGCCGAGGCGACCACGCTGATAATAAGCATCTACCTGTGCCTGGTTTTGTTCCCGCTTAACGACTAACGCCTCGGCTTCAGAGCGATCAAGTGGGCCGGTCGGCTTCTTTGGTTGGGTTATGCTAAAAGAAAAAGTTGCAGTCGGCTCATTTTGTAGTCTGTTCCGACGATTTTCCAGCATCTTTTCGTATACAGCTACGCGTTCTGCATAACCCCAGGGGTGCACATCTAATACCTCTAATGGCCCGCGATCAGTTCCTGTCACATGGATAGTCCGCGTTGCGAGGTCACCCAAGGCAATTACGTCAACATATTTTTCTCTAAACTCAGAGTAATCTAACAGGCAAACTTCGGTCGTTTCATCAAAACCCCACCATCGATGGTCCATTCCGTTGTATAGTTCACTTACATCGTATGCCATAAAACTCCTTTCTCACCACTATACACTGAACGCAAATGCTATCATAGGACAATGGTTATCACTTCCTTGCAACTCACCGGATTCCGTTCCTATTTGGATGCTGAATTTGAGTTTGGAGATGGAGTGAATATTGTAGTTGGTCCAAACGCGAGCGGCAAAACCAACCTCCTTGAAGCACTGTTGGTGACTTGCTTGGGAAAATCCTACCGTGCTGAAACCGCTGACCTGGTTAATAACGAAAGCAACCTAGCCCGCATCCAGTCAACATACAAGGATGGTGACCGCGTAATCACCATAGAGAAGCATGATGGCCATAGTGTTCGGCGGCTACTAGTAAATGGTTCAGAACATGCGCGGTGGCGGCGTGATGACACATTGCCGGTTGTGCTGTTTGAGCCACAGCACATGATGCTCGTAAACGGTTCACCAAGCTCCAGACGGGCATATCTGGATGGAATCCTGGAATCTACCGTAACCGGATATAAGTCGGCCTTGGCGCGCTTTACACGCGCTTTGGCACAACGCAATCGTCTGCTCAAGACCGCTGGTGTTAGTGAACAGCAGTTTTTTGTTTGGGATATGAAATTTGCCGAATATGCCAGTGAAATTATCCATTGGCGCAGGCAACTGGTTGACCGTTTGAATGCCGTACTACCCTCTCATTACGCTAGCATTGCTGGCCGACAAACTCCCATTGTTGCTAGCTACCACAGTACCATCGGCGCAAAAGATTATCAGACAGGATTGCTTGCAGCACTACACAGGCGTCGAGCTGATGAGCAACTGCGAGGCTACACACTGAGTGGTCCTCACCGTGATGATCTGCGCATTGAGCTCAACCACCAGCCTGCGGAGATATCTGCATCACGAGGAGAAAGTCGCAGTATTGTACTGAGCCTCAAGCTTGCCGAAATGAGTATTCTGCAAGATTCGCACGACGCCTCACCACTTATACTGCTCGATGACGTGTTCAGTGAACTAGACAAAGACCGTCAAAAAGCCCTGGCAGCTACGCTTAAGGACCATCAAACTATCATCACTACGACCAATGCTGACGCGTGGGTGCGTTTTGGTAACAAGCACTTTGAAACAATCGTTCTTGGCGGAAATGCGGCCTAGTCCACTGACTGACTACTCTTCTGGCGCAGGCAAAAGTGGGCTGTTGTATTCGAAGTGGTAGTCCAGGAGATTGATATCGATATCGGCCTCGCGAAGTTGCTTGAATACTTTTTCCCTCGCTTGGTCGCTATCCTCGAACATGGTGATATTCAACACGCCAAGTGAGGAAACCTCGTATGTATATGTTCCGTCGTCCTTATCTTCTATAGACTTGAGCTTGCTTTCCATATCGGTTGGTACTTTGACAGTATCCTTACTCAAGATATCTATGGTGCGCGCGTTGGTTAGCACAAAAAGTCGGCCGTTTTCAGTCGTCATGGAAAGTGGCTGTTCACGATATCCCTTGTCGGTTTTTGATTGGGTGTTTGGTAGTATTCGCGTAAAGCTTTTCGTATCAACGTTCGCCTGCACGAGTGAATACGGTCGATCCTTGCTTGTAAAGTCGCTTCCAAAAATGTAGAGGATGTTATTGTGCCAGGCCAAGCTGGCTTCGCTTGAGAAACCACCGTCGCGTAATACCGTCTTTTTTGAGTTTAGGTCTAATATGGTGAGTTTTGCTTCAGCTTCACCGTCACCCTCTCCACTGCCTTGTGCTTGCAAATACGCCGAGTGCTTGCCGTCATTTGAAACATAGATGGTTTCTGCCGCATCATCACTCTGTGATACGGTCTTGGTTTCAACGTCGATCAGGTTTAGTACCCCAACCGCGTCAGCATCTCTCTTTATATCCGCCATGACGTAGAGAGTATTATCCGTAGCAACCACTGTTTGCGCGGCGCCTGCAACCTCGTAGCTGTCAGCCTGCCTCAAGTCTTCGCCTATCCCCACTACGGAGCTGGTATCGCCGCTGTCTGCCTCCGCCCCCTCTTCCGTGTCAGCTTCGAAGGGACTGGTAGTTACATAGAAAGGATACTTCTTATTGCCCGTGAAGCACTGTTCAAGATCGGTACCTATAAAGCTAAAGGCTTTTGTTTGCAAGTCAAAACCCCACCAGTATTCATCATCGAGTGATTGGTTCTGAGCGACAATTATCTTGCCAAGGTCATCGTCTTCCAAATACCCTTTAGCTCTAAACACAACCTTGTTGCGTTGCTTGTTCCAGCACATTCGCTCGATAATTGGCAGTTTAAACGTCGGAGTGGTAGCGGTAGTGGCACCGGTTGCAAGATCTAATTCTGAAAAGTTTTTACCGTTAAACAACGACAGCTTCTTGCCGTCTTCACTAGACACAGCCTTTACGTCACCGCTGGTTATGCCACTATAAATTTGCAGAGTTTCGGTGTTGTACGTTGGCCCTCGACGCGTCAGCATAAATACAACCAGCAGCACTGCCGTGGCAATCGCGCCAATGATGAAAAGTTTTTTCTTGTTGTTTTTTGGTGTGACTGTTGGGTCCATGGCTACTCCGGTACGGATTTATATGCTTCTCTGAGGAATGGTTGTACGGTAATGAATCTACCCGGATAATCTTTGAGACACTCGTTGGCAGAACAGCTTGGGCGAGAGGCGCCGTTGGTCATGTCAAAGTGTAGGTGTGCTTCTGTTCCGTTAGCATTTTTGCTTTCGCCGCTATGGCCCAGTAGTTGCCCAGCAGTTATGGTATCGCCGACATGTACCACATTGCCGTCCTTAGGCATGTGGGTGTAGTAATAGTTGATGCCATCATCTCCCTTTATTTGCACATTTCGTCCGAATTTATCAGAGTACCCTGTCCGTACTACCTTACCGGGTCGCGAGGCTACTATAGGAGTGCCCGGGGGCGTAAAGATGTCAGCGGCATTGTAATGGTGGTGGCAATTGGTGTTATTATTTTCGCACCACTGATCTGGTTTTTGAGAACGTATAATCGACTTTTTTACTTGTAGTGGGAACACAAAACCACTGGCACTTACTGCGACTTGTGGCACTGTTCCGGGGGTGCACTGCTCGCTAGCCGGGGCCGCTGGGCCATCCGGTGCCGGAGATATGCCGCCTGGAATAGCATCGGCCTCATAGACGGTACCAGACTCGACTGACTGATCTGGCGCCCAGCGATACTGTAAGTCGTCACCCTGTGAGTTGCGCCTACCGCCAGACGGCCCACCGTATTGCCATTGGGCTGCATCAATAGCCTTCATTGCAGCGGGCGCCAATCCAGCAACCCGTCCATCATATTCGGCGGGAGTTCCTTCGACATATCCCGACCAATAGCTCGGTACACTACCCCTAGAGTTGCTTTTAGTGCCCGTCCATGGTGCGGGTCCAGTTTCTATAAGGGCCGTAACCACTGCCTTCTTGGTGCGCGGGTTAATGACTAGTATTTTGCGTAGTGCGCTGTAGTACCAGCCTTTGGTGTCTTTTTCGGAGCCATTTACTTTGCTACTACCGTCCCATTTCCAGGTGAACGGTCGCGTACGCATGTTGGAATAAAACTTTACATCAATTGGTTTAAGGATATTTTTCATAGAACCACCAACAGCGAGAGATGGCTGGCCGGCGATATGAAGGAGTCGCACTACCCCATTTGAGTCAATAAATGCTTCACTCTCTTGCCCCGTTCCACCATGGGTTGCCGGCAGCTTATGCCCCTCAAGGGTGTCTGAGCCACCAGCTGGTATGGGCCCGGCAGGAGTGGTTGTCGTTGTGGTGGTAGGCGTGGCTGGGCAGGTGATGCCGTAGTCGCACGCATCTAGCACGTCAACATTATTTTTGCGGAGGGCTGCTTCCCGGCCTGGTGAACAGTCCTTACCGATCTTAGCGTGTACCGGTTTAGGGACAAATGCCAACATTACAGACAGCATAAATATAGACACGGTGACAATAGCCTGTATACGATGCAGCAGCTTAGTCATTTGGACACCCCGCTAGGATTCGAGGACCCTTAACCGACACGTGAATATGATTGGCATGGTCTCTGAGTGTCCCTGAGCCATAGCTATGTGGCTCGCCCTGTTTAAGGTTAGATGTGCCCGGGGGTGGATTGGAGTAAATCAACTCGTTAATGTTGAGCGCAGCACGGTTGTTATACAGATACGGCATAAGCTGCGGCGCAACAGACTCGTTACCGATATCAATAGCATATCCTCCGTAATGGTTTGAGGTGACCTTTGTTTGTCGTGTGCAGGGATTGTGTCCTGTTTGGATAACTGACGGCTCAAGGGTAACTTTAGCCTGCTCTAGCATGGCTACTATCAGCTGAACCAAACCATCCTTAGCCACGCCATTTTGGATATCAACGGTTGGCCTATTGGTCTGCGGTTTCCAGCCAGGATTGTTGAAAATACGGTTTACCAATTGAGCCCTCTCTCCTGCAGGTAGTGTGCCGCCGGGAGTTGGGCCGGTTTCTCCAGTAATTGCCTGGGCGACAACGTCATTGACGATTAGCTGGGCAAGAATGGTATAGCAGTTGGCTCCTGGGTGGACACCCGCAGCCTCTGTAATACATGCTGACCTGTTAATGCGGCCGTCATCAAAGTAGGCCTTAAGATCAATTATCTTAAAGTTCTTAGCGATAGCCTGCAGCTTAAGAATGTTGTTATAGGTATCATACTTTGCCTGGCCAGCTCCGCCAGAATAGATATTTACAAAATATATTGAGATATTTGGGTTTGCCGCGCGCGCTTTATCCACTGCCTCGACAATTTTTGCACCATAACCGTCTGGCGTCTCCAGTGCATTAGTACCGAGCGCAATAACGAGTGTACCTGCTCGAGCAATCTCGGCAGTGTGTGCGTCGATTTGTTGAACGCCCCAAGTCAGGGCCTGGCCACCAACAGCATTAATGGTTGATGTCCAGCCGGCGGCTTGGAATTTATCGGTAATTTTTACATTGTTATATCCAACAGTAAGTGAATCCCCAATCATATAAACCGACTTATTCACCGCAGCGGGGCTAGGTGTTGGGGCTATCGGCTCGTCATCTGATGTGTCGCTCAGATCACCAGTAATATTGTCAGAGATTGAGGTGCTGAGGTCTAGGTCCATTACATATACACGCATACGATTCTTTTCCTCGCTATTGTCCTTGCATTCGGTGCGTTCACCAAAATCACCCGTATCGGTAGAGCTATTATATTCAACATCTACCGGGTCAATACAGCTCTTTTTGAATTTATCAAACTCACTATCGGGCACTGGCTTGCCGGCTTCGTCTACGTAGTTCTGGTCCATCATCCAGCGTTCATTTTCGCCAGGATCTATAGTCTCGGTAACGTTATCTGGTAGGCCCATTATCGGGTTTCCAAAGGCATCGTGGGCAATTTCGTCGGGGTCTTCTGCAGCAAAGGCCTTATTGGTGGTTACATCGAGTACTGATCCGAACATGGCAGGTATGCCGGCAAAACTCATGCTCCCAATTGCTCCAACGTTCGCAAGTTGACTATATCCAGAAATCAAGCTAGTTGAGGCCAGTGAAGTGGGATTGCCGAGGCTAATGTAGCGTTCAAACAGACTTTGCTTGGCGAGTTCGGTGCGGCGGGTTTCGTCCACCTCTTGTTGCAGCGCAAATACTTGGCGATTTTTAAGCGGTTTCATGCCCATACTATGTCCACGCATTTGCGACATGGCTCCCGCTCCCGATACTAAGGCTGCTGCCAGGTTGTCACCACTTTCGTCACCAGTTATGACGGCCCCTGCCAAGGTTCGGGCCAAGATTGGAAGTAGCACGGCTTTTGCGATTTCTAGGGTTGCTGAAATAGCACCTGCGCTTGCTGCACTGGCTGCAACTGCTGTCGCGGTAAGTGTTCCTCCGGTAGCAATACCGCCTCCAATCCTGACGACGACTAACTCGGTTGCGCTGGTTGCGATTTGGAAGATTGGATTTCCAGCCACCTTACAAATACCTTTAGTTGGCAGATAATGATCTGCGGCATCCAGGAACGATCCAAGGTCGCCACCGATTTTTCCATCAACCGAATATCGATTACGCTCCCTGCCAACTACTCCCGGGTTCTTTCGTTTGTTGCTCACATAATTCCAGGAGCCCGAACTATAGAATGATTTGCCTGTCGACTTGTTTAGAGTGTGGGCCAGGGCCATAAAGCCCGCCATGTCCTGACCGTCGATATCACCATCTTTAACTGAATCAGCCATAACAAATATAGCCGTAGCAAATTTCGCTAGCTGCATTGCGCGCATCACCCGGCTCGCACCACGAACTGCTTGGGCAAAGGCATAGGCCTGACAGCTATAGTCGGCAACGGCTGCAAAGCCTCCAATTGCGCCTTTAGCTGCACCTTCTGCACCCTCTTTTACGGTCTTGCCGGCAATATCTGCAGCTTCACTTTCAATCCGCTCTAAGGACTCTTCACCAACATCCCCCGCAATGCGCCCGGCTGGATCAGCATCAACTTGCTCTGCGATTTCATCCGCAAGCTTGTTCGCATCATCTAATTCACTAGCAGCCTGGTCGATGTCTGCATCGGCTCGCTCGCGTTCTGGGTCTGGCGATTCTGGGTCATCTGGCCCCGGATCTGTCTTGGCCTCCCCTTTGCCTTTAGCGGTAACATCATAGCCCGGGATCAATCCCATAAGCGCACCGCGCATCTTAGCTTTAAATTTTTCCCTAAAGTTAAATTTGCGTCCTAGTTTTTCACGTAGCTCCAACTCTTTCCGCTCGAGCCAGTCAACTACCCGATTGTCCCTGATCCAGTTTTTGCGGATTAAACCATATCGCTTGAATACAGCTCGCGCTTTACGTCCGCGCCAAAAAGCACTCCTCCCAGAGTGCCGTTCTGCGATTGCCTCTTTGATCGCTGAGCGTCGTTTCCAGATTGATTCAAACTGATCTGCTGTATTGATACGGGTACCATCTGGCCCTATCAGCTCAGAGAGTGTTCCTCGATTTGTGTTCATCTTAAAGTCGTAGCCATTTGCGCGCATATCGGCAACAAACTTATCTGACTGGATGTTTTTATAAATTGAAGTTAACTTACCACGTGACTTATACCCATCAAATTCCCCCTCGTGGAAGAAAAACCCTCTCGAAAACACCTTACCTGACCGTGTCGTTACTACTTGGGACTGTATGCCCCCGTATTCGCGAAGCATTATTTCTTTAATATGTACCAGCTCAAAAGCCGGCATAAAGATTGATCCGGCGATAGTTAGGCCAAGGGCAGCAAGCGAACCAAACCCGGCAATCATGAGGGCGCGTTTTCGGTTTCTTAGGGTGGTTCCTAGGCCACCGCCCTTCTTTTTACGCCCAAGTAGCCGTTTTTTCCCGTCATCCTTTTTATCAAAGTCACCTTCTTTATAAAGGAGGTTCGGGTCACGCTCTTCCTCGTCCTTTTTATCCTTTTTGCCCTTTTTCGGGCCGGAGCCGTCGGTTTCTTTAGCAGCTAACTCATCGTGGGCATCGCTTTGTTCTTCGTCGCTGTCGGCATAGTAGCCAGAATCTCCTTGTTCTAGCAGGGCATTTGCTTCGTCGTCATCCATGCCTCCAGAATCTTGGTTGGCGATTGGTCGTGTTTCTTCTCGTTCTTTATCGTATACGTCATTTGGCATGGCTATTGCATAGGCCCGTTAGGTTGCGTATTTTGCGGCCCGGGAGCGGGTGCTGACTCCAACGGTTCGTCTAGGTAGTCCTGGTCTTCTTCGGCGGTGGCTCGCTCCTGCTGCTGTTGCTGTAGCTGCGCGGGGTTTGTGGTGATAAGACTGGCTTCTGTGGGGCTTGGAGTGATTTGGATATGAACGTGATTCTGGCCAGCAAAGAACAAGCCCTGCCCTACCGGGAACTGACTCAGTCGCTTTCGTTCTTCACTGGTGAGCTTGAACGTGTCTGCCAGTACGTCTACGGCACTCGTGGATTGCTTGAGGAGAATTTGCATTGAGGCGTTAGCGACAATCGCCCGTCCCATGCGCGACCCCATAAAGTCTTCAACATCCTGCGTGATGGTCGTTAACCCAAGGTAGTATTTACGGCAACGCTTAGCAATGCTAAAGAGGAAGCTAGCTGAATCCTCATACTTCATTAGCTGCCACGCCTCATCAACAAGTAGCAGTCGTTTTTTCTTATCGGATTTAGTGCGATTCCAGATGTAGTTGAGCACAATATACATGGCAACTGGGCGGAGTTCGTCCTCGAGATCACGAATATTAAACACCACCAGCGCATTGTTAATGTCAACATTTGATTGCTGAGAGAAAATACCCGCAAACGTACCACTCGTATATTTGCGCAGTCGTTGGGCTAATTGTGGACCGGTGCCACCCATATGAAGCAGCGTATCGTATAGGTCGTTGATGGTTGGGGGCGGCGATTTGTGTGTCAACGGGTCGGTTGTGATCCCGGCTTTGGCATAGGTGTCGATGAGGGCTTGGTCGAGGTCGGCTTCCTCAACAGGATTAAGCGCTGGCGCGAACTGCCCGGCACCCTCGCCGGCCATTTGTGCTTGCGCCCCACCCATCATCAAGCGTAATAGCCCATGCAATGTAATGAGATTAGACCGCAAGGCGTTGTCCCCGTCGTCGGTATCGATGACCTGTGGCAAATCAAACGGATTAATGCGTGTTTGCGAATTAAGACTCAGGCGAATGTACGAACCACCGACTGCTTCACACATGCGTTGGTATTCATTCTCCGGGTCAATAATCATCACCTCGGTGCCAAGCATCATGCTGCGGAGCGCCTCTAATTTAACCGTGAACGACTTACCGGCGCCTGCCTTTGCAAATACCACTGAGTTAGCGTTCTCTAACGTAAAGCGGTCAAAGATCACCAGTCCCGAGTTGTGCATATTGATGCCATACAAAATACCATTCTCTTGGCTCAAATCGGCCGAGGTAAAAGGAAAGCTAGTGCTAATTGCACCCGTGTTCATGTTGCGCCTAATTTGCAGCTGATCCATAAATTGCGGGACGATGGAGTTGAATCCTTGTTCCATTTGAGCGGTTGCTGCTTTGCTATAGACGAGCTGCTGGCCAAGAATTGACTCGATTTTATGATGAATGAAATCGAGTTCTTCCAGGCTGCTCGCATATACATTCATATACAAGCCAAAGCGGAAGAACCGCTCTTCACCTACTTGGAGCTTATCTCGGAGCTCTTCGGCGTCGAGAATGGCAGCTTGCTTTCCTGGATCACGGACGCGTCCCTTCTCGTTATCAATCTGGATCCCTGCCTCTAGTTGAGAGACTTTTTTGCGCAAATTATCTAGCACCACCTGGCTCTCCACCGGATAGATATAGATAGAGATGTTCATTTCTTCATCTATGTTGATGATGGGGCTCAGCCAGCCGGTAAATATTTGACGCGGATATCCGTACACATAAAACGTGCGTGCGTAGCGGGTGCCAAGTCGGAAGTAGCCAGACTGATACTCCAAGCTGCTCGGAGCAATAAAATCGCGGAGCGCCGTTACACCCTTTTGGAACGCCTGCTCAACCTCTTGCTGTTCGCGAAGACGCTGTTCCTCTGCTATTTGAATTGGATCTTTCTTCTTTGCCATTACATTGCCAACGTATTATCTAGATTAGGTTGCGAAGCTTCACCTTGTCCTTTGGTAACTACTGGCGCGGTGAGATCATCGAAGTTTTGGATCTGCTGACGGGTGGCTGTATCTGGATTGTAAACATCGTAATATAACTCTATAAGCTCCTGGGTATCGAGCGGCAGGGCCTGGATTCCCATTTGGGTGAGGCTGTTAAGCACTGCCTGAACCTGGTTGCGCAATTCTGTTTTTGCCTTTTCAAGCGTTGCCTCATCAATAACCACGGTCTCTTGCTTTTTATTGAAGCCAAAGATGTTATCGAAAAAGCTTTTACCCTTTTGGACTGTCTGGGCGGTTGTGTTCGGTGGTGTATACGGAATGACCATGTAAAACTTCTTGTCCATGATATTGGTTTGCTGGGTCAATACGGCCATAAACTCTATGTAGTCTTCCATCAAAAGTGCGAGCAGCATATTGTCGTGCTCGAGTCGGATTTTATTGAGGCGTTCCAGGTATGGGCGCATGTCAACTTTAGTGCTTTTGATAAATATCTGCACCGGAAAATAGAGCGAGTTCAAAAAGCTCTGATAACTAAACTCTACCGCCTCTCGTTCACCCTGGCTCATGAGGTCAAAGTTGATCGTCTTACACATAATAACCGACCGAAACGTTCCGTCGTTCATGATGACGACCCCGTCACGAATTTCGCTTATCTTGAGCGTATTTTGGGTACTGTTCGGGTTTGTCTTGGCCGGTGGCGTCTGACCGAGTGGCTTGCCGTTCTGGTCGACTTGGCCAGCTTGCACCTGACCTGGTACAGCTGGTGTCCCCACTGGCCCACCAGTGGGTACACCGGGCGTCATAGAGGCATCGGGAATCGCCTGCTGCGCCTGCATCATTGGAGTGACCGCATATTGCGCAACATGCGCCTGCTGATCGTTGGGCGTTGCTTGTGGGGGTGGAGGCGTGGTTGGCACTCCCTGGTACCCAGGGGGAGCTTGACCGCCGGCCGGTGGTTGGAATTGGTTTTGTTGTGGATCCATAAAAGTTTTACGCGAACAACTGATGACCAGATGGTGGCGAACCCTCCGAGCGACTAATGTAGTTTGATGACGACTTCGTCACCGTCACCACTGGCCACCCTATCAGCTTCGCGCGCTATTACATCTAAGTTTAAGTCATCACGCTGCGATAACTCAAGTTTAGCAGATTCAGGGAGCGAAACGGTAGTGGCTTTATCGTCTTTGGCGGGAGTACCCCTATGGCTTTTGCTTGGATCGAGTACGTGCTGGCGCATCGACGAGGGGTATGGGTCGTAATGTGGTGCCGCACCTCCTGCGTTAATAAACGGCATGGTACTACCATTGTCGACTGTCGTTGTAGGAGTGGTTGGCGGAGCCTGTGTTGGGGTGATGACCGATGGCTGAGTGGCGCTTGATTGATACGGTGCGGCCTGATTATTCCAGGCGGTCACCGGTTGTCCGGCTTGGGCTGATTGCATCTGGGTAAGGGCGGCATCACGAACACTGCTGGTGGCTTTGCTGGCCAATTCGTCCATGTGATGGGCTAAGTAGCTAGCGTTAGGGTCTAATATATCGTCTGCTGCCGTTATGTCGCTATCTGGAACCATTTGCGGGAGCGCTGTGGCGGGCACTAAACGGTCGGATGGGCCGCTGGAAGGAAATAAATCATTCGACGAATCATTCACGTAGGCATTCTTTGTTGCCCATCCGCGGCTATCGATGGTCGTGGCTAGTATCTCCAGTCGAGAACGGACTTCCCTTTGATTGAGTCCATTGGAATATTGGTGTTCAATTTTTTTCGGAACCGTAATGCGTACCAGCTCTTCCATGCCGGCCTGATCCCACACTCGTCGCCGGGGCTTGAGCAGGAAACGCAACCTCGCGCCAAGATACACATCCGTGGGTTGATCGCGCTGAAACGGTGCGGCCAGGTAGCCAAACAAGGCGATGCCGGGCAAGAAAGGAATAACCAACAGCGGCTGTGCCTTACCCGCTAAAAACGCCAAATAACACAGCAGTATAGTAATAATTGCAAAAATAAACTGCTTGAGGGTCAACGGCCCTAAGAGCTTATCTTCGGCCTCGACATCTTGCGGTACTTTATACGTCGACATGGTCGACTAAAGTATACCGTATGTGGCTAAATGGGGCCTAGTTTTATATTTGGCCGCGGCGTTGCCAGCGGTTGCGACTTGCTTTGCGAGCTGAGTATGTTTCGGCGACGGTATCCATCGGGTGAAGGCGGTTGCCTCTTTGGTTGCCGGTACGCAGGGCGTCTTTAATGGCATGACGCACTCCATTGCGCTGGAACTCCTTGCCTGACCGAACAACGGTGACCAGGCTGTCTTTAAGCTGTGCAAAGCGGTCACGATAGTCACGCTCGTCGAGGCCAACTTTCATGCGTGGACCCTTGGGGCTTACTTTTACACGTAGGCCAAAGCCACTAAACGCTTCATCGTATCGTATCTTAGCTTGGTCCATAAGGGCTGCCCGGTCCTTCTTGTTTGGGTTCGCCTCGATAGCTTCCATGAGCCGCTTAAAATCCAGTTCAATGTCGAGCATTTGTGATTCAAGGTCGACAGCGCGTAGCACCACACGTTCGATATGGACGCCATTTTGTTGTTCAATCGGGGGTTTTTCTTCAGGGCGTGGAACTAATTTTTCTCGATCTTTACCCCTTGGGCGTAAGTAGTTAAGGTCGTATTGTAGTTGCTCTACTTCTGCTTTACGGGCAGCTTGCAAAGCTTTGATTGCTGCAACTTCTGCCGATATCTGATCAGATAGAAGCTGATGCTGAATTTCTTTTTCCGCATCACTTAGCGTGTCGTCGGCGTTTATTGCACGTTTGGCTGCAGATGCCTTTGGGCCATCAAATCCGTACGTAAAAGGACTCTCGTCAACTGGGGGTATTTGCAAATTTGCGTCGTAACGGGCGTCTAATGCCTTGTTGGCCTCAACCCACTGCTGGGTGCTGAGTTTTTGCAGTGCTTCACGTGCTACTGAGTCGTATCCTAAAAATAGCTGTTGTGAGCGGATGGATGCTCGGAATAGCCACTTGTAGCGGTTCTGGCTTGCTTCTAG
Source organism: uncultured Candidatus Saccharibacteria bacterium (assembly GCA_964440975.1). Classification (GTDB taxonomy): domain Bacteria; phylum Patescibacteriota; class Saccharimonadia; order Saccharimonadales; family CAZNVG01; genus CAYYKI01. The sequence goes on from CAYYKI010000001.1 coordinate 59,149, forward strand.
ATCAGCCGAGCTAAGATCTGCCCAATCCTGCCGTTCAATAGCCATTTGCTGATTAGTGGCCTCGTATACCGCGCCAAATACAAACCGGTTAACTTCGGCAAATACCAGTAGCTGTCGATCGGTAAACTGGCGAGTATCGATTAAGGTTGGATCTTCTAGTTCGGCGTCTGCTCCTGTAAGTTGTCCGGCAGCAGCCATGCGCTCTATGACATCTCGGGTTAAGCCAAAGATTCGGGCGTGGTGGCGCATCTCCAGGTCTTTGATAAAAGGAATCTGTCCTTCTACGTTGGCAGCGTCAAGATCGGCATCACCTGCTTCGTTAAACATTTGGGATGCAGCATTCCACTTACCCTCAGCTCGCAAAGCGGTTGCTTTAGCTCGTAGCTGACTGGCTTTTGAGCGGTATTCCTCCGCCTGAATAGGCATAAAGTCGGAGTTTGCATCCTCGTACTGCAGGGTTGTAGCGGTGTGGTACACAACTTCATCAAACCGGTTCTGTAGGGTTGGGTCGGCGTCAAAATGATCACCGATCATTTCGGTGTAGGCATCTTGGTGTGTTGCTAACTCTTCGGGCTTAATTGCCCTCGAGTAGCGATCTTCTTGTAGCGAAGAAGTTTCCATAACTAAAACATTAGCATAAATAACTGTTTAAGTCAATATTATGTTAATGCAAGTACTATGGCGCTGAATCGTCAGGGCTTGATGAGTTAGCTCCTTCGTCGATCATAGCAATCTCTCCTGCGGTATATCTTGGATTGACTCCGCTGTAATCAGAAGGTGTCGGCTCCGGGTGTTGCTCGCTCGCATGCGCTGGGTCGTGCTCAATAGCAATTGCAGTACCCTCCTGCGCGACCTTTTGATTACCAATATTGCCTTGAGGTAAGTTTGTACTGAGCAACGATCTAACCCGTTTAGCATTATCAACGGTCTCTGCGTCAACTGCATCGCTGCCCTCTAGGTTGAGTACTGCATTTGAAGATTCGGCCAGGTTTTTAACTGAATTACCCTTAAGCCGTCCTGCTTGCAGTGCATCTACCGACTTGCCACCCTCAACATGGGCGCGGTGCTTGTTTCGCTCCAGTCGTTCGTCTGAAGCGGCTGAAGGCCCACGTAAATGGGCTCGTGCGTCGTCAATGTCACTCATACTGACGCCTGATAGCTCGTTGCGATACGCTTCTTTCTGTTTGGCCTTGTTGAAGCCCCATAACGATTCTTGGGTCTCAAAGTTGTCGCCGGCAATACGGGCAATAGTTTCGGATACGTCTCGAGCGTCCGTAAAGGCGGTGCCGTTCATCACCATCTGTTTAAAGGCTGCTTCGCGGTTATTGAAGCCGAGGGCGCCAGCGGCACGGCGGGCGGTAACCTTGCCGTCACGCTCTGCTTTGGCGAGGGCGGCTTGACCTGCTGCGCTCGCCTCCCAATCGGCCCTACTTTCGACGCCACTTTCGGCAAAGGCTTTGTCGGCATAGAAATCTTTCATGCCCACTTCGGCAGCACGTTGGTTGCGATACGTTGCGGCGCGGATGAGGTCGTCGCGTCGTGCCGAGGCTACCCAACGTGGGTCGCGGAGTCTTTCTTCTTGGGCTGCAGAGCGTCGGCTGGCATATACCTCACGACCACGTGCTCCGAGGCCAAAGCGGCCACCAACACCCGCGCCAAGCCCACCACTGACACGGTTGAAACCGCGCCCGAACGGGTTGCTATCCTTGAAGCGGTTACCGGTAGCATTAGCTGCGCGCCTCGCGGCATTTTGTTCGGCAGTGCGTTTGCGGCGAGTATCCAAGATTCCCCTTGAGCGGTCGTTGACCATGCCGCCAACGGTAGAGATTAGCCCGCCCGCAAACTTAAAGGTAAACGGAATCATCATGTAAGGCGCAAAATACGCAGCAATTGCAGCAAGTTTAATAAAGGTATTGCCGCCACCATCAGTTTGGGCAAGCCATGGGGCAACATTCCAGTTTGACCAGATGTTGCCAATACTACCTCCGCTCGCAAAACCAGACATAATCAGCGAACTGGCAATGCGACCGGATACGAGCAGCATAACGATGAGTGGATACATGAGCAGAGACTTGGTAAAGAAGTTCCACCAGGCTTTAAAGACTCCCTGAGTATTAGGCAGAATCCAGGCAATAAAGGCTATAGGCGCGCCGACGATACAAGCAACAATCACCAAGTAACGCACGAGCACCACAAAGAACGCGGCCAGCACTGCAAAACTTACGGCTATAAGGACGGTGCCGAGTGAGCTCCAGAGCCCAATACCTGATGCAATAGCAGCAGCTCCACCACCAACGAATGTTAGTAGAGAGTCTGCTCCCCCTATGTCTACGTTTTGTAGCACTCCCGATTTTGCAAACGGAGCTAAAATCAGATCCTTAGTTGTGTCACCGAGGGCCTGGATCAAGCCAACCAACCAGGCGGCAACAAACCATGATAACTGCACAACAATAGCAGCGATAACTAACCTTGGGAGTGCTTTTTTGACGGTATACGCACTAAGCGACTCAATCGAAATAATCTGCGACAAAATGATAATGAGCGTAATGATAATGAGCAGCACGTTAGCTATCGATCGGAACGACGCCCAAGAAACATACAACCCGCGATCCTTGCTATCCGTTTGAGTAGCAGCATTTGCTGAAATATCAAATCGTAGCAATAGCACCAGCTGATCTCCAAACCAGCCAACCAAGTCATCAAGTATTTTGATGCCTGCACAGAGGATCCATGAGAGCGTGTAGCCACTGGCTTCGCAGGGGTCGACATCCTGGTTTGCGATGCCGCTGGGTGCGATCTCCAGTTCCGATGTCCCGCCATTTTTCAGGTCCTCTGCTTCAGCGTCGGCATAGGCTTGCGCCAACGATTTGTTTTTGAGTTCTTCGAGGAGGTCGCCGCAACTCACTTGAACGTTGTCCTCGGTCTTATCAGCGCCGGCATTGTACACTCCCCAGCCGACGTTGGCTTCTTCTTCGTCTTGCAGTACGCCGTTCACCTCTACTGGCTTACCGTCTTTGACAATCCATATTTTCTCGTGTCTATTTGTAGAGCCTGCAATATCCTCGTCTTTCATGTCGGTGCTAAAGCCACAGGCACTATTTCGTAGTGCTGAGTAGTATAGCCACCATCTCGCACCAGGTGAGAGGTTGTCTATGCCGCCATCGCCAGGTTCGGCTTTTTCTGCTTTACTCTCTACATAAGCCTTGAAAATTGCTTCGAAAGCCCGCGACGAAATATCTCTGGTACCGCTCCCTGGTGAATATAGGATGTCTATGAGTTCTTTTGTGTCTTTTATACCCATGTAAGGTAGGTATTTGTCCATTTCTTCGACATTAGTGCACACAATCTCACCATCATCTTTTTCTACATGCTCTCCAATATATGCCGTGCGCGATCCGTCAAATATATCAATGAGTTGATTTCTACGTAATTCGCTGCCGGTTCCACTCTGCGGTTCTAATTTTGTGCCAATGTGTAGACCAGGAGATGTATCAGGCCCACCTTGTATACAATTTCGAAAAATTCCCCAGAACACCGAATGTGTCTTAGCCTCGTTCTGTAGTTTTTTGGCATTTTCATTTTTTGCGTAGGCTTGCTCTACTGGGTGGACGGTTTGCACAATGTTAAACGCAAACACAGCCAGGACAACCCCAAGAGCAATTCGCATACGGTTTTTCATATTCACGGTTATTATAGGCCTTTGGCGATACGGCCACAAGTATTTGATAGCCATTTCTGGTCAGCTCAATTCGCTGAGGCGTTTACAGCTTACGGCAGATATGATTGAATGAACATATTCGGTATACTAATAAAAAGATGAAACACAACTCTATTCTAAGTTTAGCTCACCAAGCCACTCGTGTGGCTGTGCTGCTGTTGGCACTTGCTGCACTGCTAGGGCAAGCTACCCCTGCGCGCGCCCAAAGTCCCGACTCCATCGACCGTGATGTCTCGCCCGATTTTGCAGCAACGTGTTATCAGCAGAAAGGCACCTTTAAGTATGACAACCCAGATACTCCCACCGACGAGAATATGACGCTTAAAAAATATGAAGAGATTAACTGTGCAGATTTGCAGTCAGTTGACGGAGGTAAAGATTACCAAGCAGCAACGGCTTGCTACGAGCTCGTCACAACAAGTGAAGGTGGTCGCCAAGCAAAAACCGTGCTGGTTGCAAATTGCAACGAAATCCGTTTTTTGCGCGCCCTGGAGCAAAACAATGGCGCCACCGAAGAAGATCCTGATGGCGGCGGCGGTGGAGGCTCAGAAACCACACCAAAATCACCCCGTAACTTTGGCAACTTGGAGTCAAATGACTTACCCGTGCAGGACCAGCCGTTTTTTAAGGACTACCTCATCCCCATTGTTAATATTCTTTCGGGTGGTGTTGTAGCGCTGGCAGCGGTCTTTATGGTTGTGGCTGGAGTGCAATATTCGACCGGTCGCGACAACCCGCAAATGGTTGCTGCGGCTAAGGCGCGTATCGTTAATGTACTGATTGGCTTGCTCGCCTACCTATTCATCTATGGCTTCTTGCAGTGGATTATTCCAGGGGGCGCACTGTAATGTTTAGCTATGTAGCAGTGACCGTGAGCCAGTGGGGCTTTCAGCTAGCACAACTTGCCGGAACCTGCGATAAAAACCGCACCTTTTTGGGGCTCAAGCCGTGGTATCACTACGCAAACTTTGACGCCAGCTGCGCCTACCTGCCAGCTAATGGCAGCGGGTTTACCGGTGCTGATGTTTGGCCGATATTAGCGGTTGTATTCGAAGATTTGTTAGTGATTGCCGCGTATGTGGCGATAGCTTATGTGCTGGTGGGCTCTTTTCAGATGATGACCGCACAGGGCGAGCCAGATAAGTTCAAGTCTGCACGTGGTACGGTAATCAATGCCCTGATCGGCTTGGTGATTGCAGTAATTGGCGGCCGATTGGTCGGTTTCCTCTTTAACGGAGTCTTTAAATGATTAGTCAGCTATATTTGTTCTTTGGCCAAACGTGCAACAACCCGTATGGCATTGTTATTCCCTGCCGCGATACTTCAAGCAATCCAATCGAAACAGCCATTAAGCTGGCGATTGCTGTTGCAGCTGGAGTAAGTATCTTATTTGTCACCATCGGCGCCTTTCGGTACGTCATAAGTGCCGGAGATCCAGGTAATATTTCGAAAGCCAAAAACACCATCATTTATGCGCTCGTTGGACTTGTTGTTTCAGTGACAGTGTATGGACTGGTAACCTTTGTAATTGATCGGGCGGCTGGATAATATGAAGCGACGATTAGTACAACTCGCGTTGGCAATTGTAGCTGTACTTTCGATGGCCTCTGTTTCGCCGGTGCACGTAGATGCCCTTGACTGTTCAAAAGACCCTGATCGGGGATCGGCTGCCTGTAATCCAGAAAACCAGAACAACCCCTGCGTTAACCCCGAAGTTGCCAAGAGCGCATTGTGCGAAAGTACGCGCAACAACCAGGATCCTATTAATGGTCCCGACGGCATACTGACCCGCGCGGTTGAATTGATGTCATATTTAGTTGGTATCGCCTCTATAGTTGTTGTAATCGTTGGTGCCATTAGGTTCACCACTTCTTCCGGCGACGCCAATGGTATTTCGGCAGCAAAAAAGATGATAGTTTACGCATTAATCGGTATTGTAGTTGCTATATTCGCCCAAGCTCTGGTAATTTTGGTATTGAAATGATGAAAAAACTCAGTCTACTCGTTCTCCCCATTGCTGCCATGTTTAGTTTGTTGGCTGCGCCTGTAATTGCCACAGCGCAATCTAAAACTGCCGCGCAAATCGCCTGCGAATCAGCTGGTGGTAGCTGGAGTGGCAGCGGTTGTGTAAAAAGCAATCCGGCCGAAAAAGGTGTAGACGACACGGTGCGCGCCGCCGTCAGCATCTTGTCGTACATCGCTGGTGTCGCTTCTATAGTTATGGTTATCGTTGGTGGAATCAAGTATGTCGTATCAAGCGGTGATTCTAATGCGGTCGGTAGCGCCAAGAATACCATCACCTATGCCTTGGTCGGTTTAGTGATCGCTATTATGGCACAAGCTATGGTGCGATTTGTGTTTACGAAGTCAACGAGTTAGCCTTGCATAGCTGGGGTCAAACTGCTAGCATACAAAAGATAAGATAGTTACTAAACAGGAAAACAACATGATACAACGCATAAAGTTATTAATCGTTAGCTTGGGTGCTGTTTTTGCCGTAGCGGCACCAGCAGTAGCAGTTTCGGCGCAGACTGGCGTTACTGAACCAAACGTCGCGTGTGGAATTGAACTTAAGGGTACCAATTGTGGTACAAGTGTTAATCCAGACGAAGGTGAGAACCGCGTTGTTAACATTATCAAAACTATCATCAACGTTCTCTCGTTGATTGTTGGTGCGATTTGTATCATCATGATTGTCTTCGGCGGCTTTAAGTACATGACATCAGGTGGTGAGTCGGCCGGTGTGAGTGGTGCAAAGAATACTATTCTGTACGCTGTTGTCGGCTTGGTAGTCGTATTGCTAGCGCAGGCGATTGTCCGCTTTGTGTTCACCCGAACAACCACCAACCCTACTCCGTAAGTACCGCACGAACGAAAACTACAGCCGGCCCGCAGCCGGCTGTTTTTATTACCCCCGTTGCTAACCAGTTGCTACCAGTGGTAAAATGCCAAGTATGAGACACCGCATCAACCTACTGGTCCTAGCTTTATTAACTCCGCTGATTTCCGTTGTCGCTGCCCTATCGGTTCAGCCGCAAATGGTATCTGCGCAAGATTCTAGTGTTACTCTGCCCGACAATAGCACCAGCGTGACCCAAGGCCCGGTTGCCTGTGGTATTGAGCTTACTACCGGTACTAACTGTGCGGTTGATGGCACAAAGGGCGAAAGTAAGGTACTTGGGATCATCAAGCAGGTTATAAATGTTACTTCCCTGCTGGTAGGCGCTATTTGTGTGATTATGATTATATTTGGTGGCTTTAGGTATATGGTTTCAGGGGGCGACTCTTCTGGAGTATCAAACGCCAAGAACACCATTCTATACGCCGTTGTTGGTTTGATCATCGTGTTGCTTGCGCAAGCACTGGTTCGCTTCGTGTTCTCGCGTGCGACGGCAGCCTAGCAAGAGACGATAGCAACATACGAACTCATACTGCTTACTTTTGTGGCAGACGGGCGCCATGGGGTGCTAAAAAATGCGCACATAATGCTCTTTAAACGTTTTGTGGAGCTCGGCGGTTGCTAATACCTAGAGTACTTGAATCTTTTTGACGGTTTCTTGGACTTTCTTAAAGCCAATAGTGAGGACACCGTCTTTGAGTGTAGCTTCGATTTCGTCTTCTTTAACCTGGACGGGTAACGTGATGCTTCGGGAGAATTCACCCCAGTAACATTCCTGAACGTAGTAGTTAACAGCTTCTGGGTCATCGCCACTATTGAGTGTTCCTCGAATAGATAGTTGATTGTCCGAAATACTGACATCAAGGTCACTCTTGTTTACGCCGGCTACGCGGGCTTTGATAATGAGCATGTCACTTGTTTCGTAGACATCAAGTGCGAGCTGCCCTGGTACAGCTGCATAATCTTCGTCTTGGTCGTCACCGGCGGTATCGTCGGTAACCGCGGCGTCGTCACCCTGTAGTGAGTCGTCTAGAAACGCCGCTTCTAGTTCGTCTTCCATTAAGAGATCGTCGTTTTGTTGTCGCCTAGCCATCGTACTCCTCCGTTATAAAGTGGTTTTGCCCCTCTAGAAAAACCTTCTTTGACACAGTATAGCTAATATATGTGCAGTATAGCAACTACAGGGTGTGATACTATTCACAACATTAGAGAGGGACCTCTGATGAAGCTAATGGAAAAAGTGGTTTCAATATACGCCCCATTTGTTTGTTTAGGGTGTGGTGCTGAGGGTAAGCCGGTCTGTAACCGTTGCTGGGAGCTGGCTTTCACTGAGCCAGAGGCCCGGTGCTATCGGTGTCAGACATACCTGCAACAAAACGGCACCCGCCGGGACAAAGCTGGCACTACCGGCAGATCCGGTATATGCAATGATTGTGTTGCTCATACACCGCTCAGCTATGTGTGTATCGCGAGTGAATATCAAGGTGTGACCAAGGAGCTGGTTCGTGGGTTGAAATATCAGCGACGAAGGGCCTACGCTGACACTATCGCGGCATACCTCGACGAAACTATTGACCTTCCTAGGGGTGTAATGGTCACCCATCTCCCTACCACGACTCGACGACGTCGCCAGCGCGGCTTTGATCATGCGCGGTGTATCGCCAGCGCGTTAGCTGGTCGCAAGGGCCTCGTGTACCTGCCGCTCTTGCACCGGCTCGATCAGACACATCAGGTTGGTTTGACGCGCCAAGGCAGACTCACGAGCGACCTGCGTTTTAGGTGTACCAAGGACGTCACCGGGATGGATATCGTGCTGATAGATGATGTAGTCACCACAGGACGGTCGATTGAAGTAGCTGCAGCTGAGCTTCTGAGGGCTGGGGCTGTACGTGTGGGTGTGGTTGGTGTGGCGGCAAAGAAGCGCTAGCCTTCCCACCTGATAATTGCTATAATCACCGCTGTTATTTACCGTAGGTTGGCCACAGTATGGAGAGGTGTCCGAGCGGTTTAAGGAACTGGTCTTGAAAACCAGCATGTCGGAAACGGCATCGAGGGTTCGAATCCCTCCCTCTCCGCCATTTATAAATACAATATTGATATATTAACACGCTTATGTTATTATATATCTAGTATGCCCAATCACATTAACCTCGACGAAGCCGACAGCTATCCTCCTCAAGAAATATTCACAACCGACGAACTTCGCTCTATTTACGCTGGCGTCGAAAGTGATGTGGCCGATAAGACTCGCGATGAAGAGCCGATGCTGCGCCACATAGTTGGCGCACATATAGGACATATCTTTCGAGAGCTTGATGTTATAGACGAAGCGACTCGCGGCATTAACGAGATTACAGGCTCTAATGATGTTCCGGCTACTCACTTTGCTGCTCCATGGGCTGTTGGTCGCGTTGAAACTCGTAAGGAGTACCCCGCTAATGGTCTCATGGAACACGGAACCCCTTTTGACGAGCTACCCGAAGCAGAAAAAGATGCCGCGTTAGCTCGGCAAGCCTCACGTCTGATTATTGACGCCTTAAACCAACGGACGCAGCCATTAATTGAAGAACGTGAAGCTGACAAATAAAAACAGCCTCTTATAGAAGCTGTATAGTGCTTGGCGGAGGAGGAGAGATTCGAACTCTCGCGCCAGGTTGCCCCGACCTAACGATTTAGCAAACCGTCCCCTTCAGCCACTTGGGTACTCCTCCGAGCTTGGCGGCGCTTGGCGCCACTGGCTGCGTGAACAGGGGTGATTATAGCAGGCTGCTGGGCTTTTCGCTACTATCTTCCGATAAAGATGCGTAAAAATCTTTGAAGAGCTTATGCTCCTGGCGTACAATGGGGCCATGAATGGTGAGAAGCAGCCGAATACGCCCGCAGCAGCAAGCGATCAACCTGCGGACTTAGGTGATGATGCGATTGCCACGACGTGGTCAGCTGGCGAGTATGTGTCCCACCAGAATTCCGGAGGATGGTATATATCGGTTATCGGCTTCTCGTTTGGGCTTGCGTTCCTTGCCTATATTTTGTTAAAAGACTTTTTTGCGCCAGCTCTTTTTGTACTACTAGGGGTTGCTGCGGCACTGTATGCCAAGCGTCCACCTAGTATTCTGCAGTACTCGGTGAGCATCCATGGGGTCACAATTGGTGAGAAACACCACTCACTATCCGACTTCAGATCATTTAGTATGATGGAGGATGGCGGGATATTGAGCATTCAGCTAAATCCGCTCCGTCGTTTTCTCCCACCGATCAGCCTGTATTTAGATGAAAAAGACGCGGACCGTGTCGCAGACGCTTTTTCTATGTACCTCCCACACGAAGAAAAGGCTGCAGATTTGAGCGATCGTATAGCTCGCAAACTACGCTTCTAGTAGGCTAAGGCTCGCTTTTCCCTGTTAGCTGTGGTAAACTCGCCTCTGTTGTCGTCGCGAGACGTCACGCACTTTTTACAACTTGGCGCGCGTAAGATTCGCGCCAAAATGCACCCGTAGCTCAGCTGGATAGAGCGTTGGCTTGCGGAGCCAAAGGTCGTAGGTTCAAATCCTGCCGGGTGTACCAATGAAAATGCCTCACGCAAGTGGGGCTTTTTCATTGGCCTTCCCTGCCACGGACTTAAACTACGACCGCGACAGCTTTAGCTGGCGCAAGGTCGTAGGTTCCTCAACAAAGCCACGCGCAGAAGTTTACTTCGAGCATGGCTGCAGTTGTGCGCCATCCTGCCGGGTGTACCAAGCATGAGCATGATATAATCCACCTAAGTTAACAGGGTGGATTTTTCAATGAAAAAACTAGGTCAAAAAGGCTTCTCAGTTGTCGAAGTGCTAATCGTAGTCGTGGTCATCGGGTTGATCGCGGTATTAGGCTGGATGATCATTGATAACCGTTCTGAAAAAACTGATACTGACCAGACTTCACAAGCCGACAATAATCAAGCAACACCTAGCGAGACCGATACAAAGGAAGAAGCTGAGAAGAAAACTGTCAGCGTTGATGTCGTAAGCACCTCAACCACCTCCCCCAATGGAATGTATGTTATTAAACCTGAACAAGTTGGAGACGGATACTCGTATACGCTTACAGATAAATCTGGCAAAGTAATTGCCGAAGACTTTACACATGACTACACAAAGCTTTCGGGCTATAACAAGGATTGGTTTTGCCAGTGTGGCGGCCCAGAGTTTAAGGGCTGGTCGTCTGACGATTACTTCGTTTTAGAGATTAGAGCACAGTCTCAAGACGGCGCCAATCTGCTCAAGTATCATGTTGCAGTCGAAGCAAAGACAAATACACTTCTAGCCGACACCATGAAGAAGGTTAACTGATAGCCGGGTTCTACAGTGTCCAGCATGAATGCTTAACCAATTTGCTACAATAAGCATAAACACATGAAGTCACACCAACACACCCTCAGAATATTGGGCATAGCACTCGTTACCATCTCGTTGATTGGCTACTTCTTGCAAAGCTTTAATATTGGTAGTCCAGATCTTGATAAGCTTTACGTCGATCACTATGTGTACCGACTGCTCTTCTTCACAGCTTTAACGGGCCTATCGGCTCTCATATACACTTCGCGTTTTGCCAAACTCAGTCTTGTATCTATGGTAACTTCATTCGTTCTTTTGTTGTTGTCAAACCCATGGGCATTTGAAAACCAGCGTTTTTACAGCAATCCCTGGACCTATGGCCCTTTCCTGCTTCTTATGCTGGTGGCAACAGCAGTGGACGTCTATCTGTTGCACGCAATGTTTAGAACACAAATCTCGCAGCTTGCCCGCAAAAATACCATGGGAGCTCGTTTAACCATGACAACCGTGACGGGGCTGCTTCTTTTGGTACTTAACCTGTGTTTTGTCGACCAACTTAACTCGGTGAGCGATACTGAAGCATTTCGATTATTTAACATGTTTAGTGGTGGCATTTATGTCCTGGTGTCTGTCATTGTGTTGGCAGTTGTCGACATCGTCTACTTGCTAGTTTTGATCACGGCGATTAATACTCGTCCGAAGACTTCAAACCGTCCAGTTAAGCGGGTTAATGGTACGAAACGTAGGTAGTTCCAACAGCGTCAAGCTGCCGTACCAAACATTGACTAAACTTAGAACATATGATAAGATATGTTTAATGTCAGAAAAACAAACAAAAGATCAAATTCGTCCTCCCGTATCTGCTGAACAGCTGAAGGCTTTCCGCGATGCATACTCGGCGCTTACCCGTCGTACTGTTGAAAGGGGCGAGCCTGCCATGTTTGTTGCTGAGGGCTCATTTACGCAAAATCCCCTCGCAATTACAGAGACGGGGATTCACGGATTCCCGCATAGCGAAACTGATATTGATTTTAAGCCAGATGGCGCTGTAGAAAGCAGTTTTTCACAAAGAGATGGTGAAGCTACGATTGCATGGCTTGAAACCTACGGCGAGAAAACCGCATATAATCTTGGTCGGCTTGGGCAGTTTGCTACGTCAACCAGTAATGCTGTTGTACAAGACATATATACACTATTTCCTGACGGAAACATCGAACAAGCACGCTTCACGTTGGGTGGTGGTGACCCTGAATACGGTGACTACACTCCGGATAAGTCTGAGCATATCAGATGGTTGGACGCCGAACAGACAGAAGCACTCGCTGAACAAATTCGGGATATTTAGTTTTAACCCCGCGCACTAAGCATAAGCATGATATAATTCACCTAAGTTAACAGGGTGGATTTTTCAATGAAGAAGATTGATCAAAAAGGGTTTAGTGTAGTCGAGCTCGTAGTTGTTGCTCTCGTGATTGGCCTCATTGCAGGACTAGGCTGGTGGATCATGAATGCTCGCAAAGACACAAAGTCGAGTACAACGACCACTACCCAACAATCCTCGCAGCAGGCAAACACAAATCAGGCGCTCGAAATTGCTGCACTCGGCATAAAGATTAACGATCCAGATGGTCGCAAATTGCAGTTGCACGCCGAAAAAATCTGCGCTGCTGATTGCGACACTGAGGATACTCAATTTATTCGAGATGATAACGACGCCTACTTTTCAAAATGTAAATACCCCACAGCTGTAACAACTATCGAAGGTGAAGCACTTGAAGGCAGGGAGAAATATACTAAGAAAATTGGCGACAAGTACTTTTATGCAACGCTAGGATCAAACTTCCAGTCACCCTGTGGTGATGAGAGTGATATGGCCTACGTTGAAGGCCTCCGGCAATATGTCATTAAGAATATGGCGGCGCTATAAGATCCATGGTGTTTCTTAGATGCCACCTTCGCAGACGCCTGTAAGGGTGCTGGTTGTAGCCTTTGGTATGATATGTTCATGAAGCACAAAAGATTAATTCTAGTAGCGGTTATTTTACTACTCTCAGTTTCTCTTGCAGCTACCCTGCTTATTGCTCAAAAGCAGAGTGCAAAAGGCTACCTCTCTCCCGAAGAAGTGCGTGAAAAATTTTTCTGTGACCGTATGACGCTAGATATCCGGCCAACAGACGGTTACTGTAACAATTACGAGCTATACAAAAAAGATCACGACGCGGGCATTATTTAGAAACCTGCGTCGCAACTAGCAAAAAACACCGGGATCACTGAATCGTCGAGCAGTTGCAATTTGGAGCTAGCGGGAAACCATGGGTTCTGCGCAAGAACCGTGGCGCCTACTTTTTGACACCAACTATGCTAAAGCTCTCGGCGGCGTTTTGTCTGATTATCACGTAGCTAACTAGCTGATATAGTCGCCAGAATATGTGCGCTGGCAAGAAAAAGCTAAAGTATGTACTAAAGTAGTAGCATTTGAGCTGGGTAATATCCACGCCGTTATCCTCCAGTAGTTTCCGCATTTCTTTGGGTGTGCATTTATTGTAATAGGCCGGGAATCCTTGCGCGTGTTCAGATTCTGGAAAAATGCTAAACAATAACTTGCGCTTAATCTTTTCTGGCAAGTACCGGTTGACCACGGCGAATAGTGCGTTACGTGATGGTATAAACAGGGCTATGGTTCCACGACGCTTGGTTAGCTGAACAATATTTTGGATCGACTGTTCGTTATTCTGCACGTGCTCGAGTACCGCCTCGCAAATGACGAGTGTAGCAGCTTGAGATGTAGCGGGTATTTTACTCCCCCCAATGTCGGCTACGATAGTTCTGTCGTATATACCCTTTGGCGCGGCTTTGAGCTCTGCCCTGTCGATGTCGATCCCGGTAATGTGCTGCTTCTTTTGCCTTGGAATTTCTAGTCCTACAAAGGGTCGCTTTCCGCCCCCAACATCACAGATGACACTCGTTGTTTTCACTAATGGCGGGACTACCTGCTGGACATAATCCACGAGCCCATCTACCTGCCAAGATTTTGGCACAAACAAGTCATCAAATTTCTTGCTCAAAACACGGTTCCAGCTGATAAAGGATCTAAGCATACAAACAGTATACAGTTTCTGTAGCTGTTTACCCGTGCTGATATAGGCGCATTACCCAATAGATCACGATTCAGTATATTGACTAATTGTAAAATATATGCTATATTTTTATGGTTACAAACAAAATAAAAAACACACAGATGACCGGTCCAAACACAGATCCAATGATTACTAACCACGAAGCGGGCGTAGAAGCCGCTATCGACTCGCTCGATGCCCCACACCATGTAATTGCTGCAGGTGGCATTGTGCGTGCCGCCGAAGCTGTTTCCGATACTCCAGTCATTTCCAACGAAGCTGAGTTAGTATCCGATGTAGATCCTTTTTCGGCTTTTGGCTCGTTAGGTTCGAAAAGCCCAGTAGAGCGCCAAGCGCCACGTGCTACCGAACCACTTGCGGTTGATGAGGAAAGCGCCAACGAAAGTGCTGTTGCTAGGCCAGGCTTCTCGGACGAAGATCAAGAAATCTTCAATGATTACGTTAGGAAATCAGATGAACGCCGTGAGGCTAAGCGAGAACTAGAGCGCGCTGAGCTTTCGGTGACAATTGACCGTGAAGCAATTCGTAACATTTTACAGGACCACCCAGAGATATTCCCAGTCGGCAATATGGAAACTCTGTGGGCTGGTGAGGCTGAATCTATAGAAGCACGTCGGGCCGAGCTGCAGCGCACGCTTGATACCATTGCGAACTTGCCAGAGCATCTCGATTTCGATCCCGGTATAACTATCATCATTGGGGATAATGGTAGCGGTAAGTCTACTCTTGCTCGGGCGTTGCAATTACGCATTAAGGCTGAAGAACGGTATCGAGAAGGTCTTGGATTGGGTGCGAGCCACGATGAGTTTATTGATAAAGAACTAGATCCAGCTGGATATGAAAGAACTAACGGTGGTGAATCGATCCCATCGTCTATGGCAATGCTGGTCGCTCGTCACATTAAGGTGGATACACTTGAGAGCTTTGGTACCAACCTATACTTTGATGCCACGGTTGCGAGCGGGCAACGCCAAGGTGGTGTGTTGACTGGTCAGCAACGTATTGAAATGAGCATGCTGCGCGGCGGCTCCCACGGGCAAATAAGCCGTGGTGCATTGGACTTCCTCAAGGATATAAAAGCCAGCCACGAAGAAGATATTGAAAAAGGTCGAAAGCCAAATACTGGCCCAGCGGTGGTATTTCTTGATGAGGTAGAAAACGGCCTGAGCCCGCGCAATCATCGCAAACTTCAGCAGTCTATAGAGGACGCCACAATTGAAGGATCAATTGTTATCTTCCCTACCAACTCGATGGTTATGTATGAGAGTGACAATCCTCGGATTGATCTTGATCACCCGGAGCTCGGTATTATTACACCAAGCGAACACCCGGAGCTATATGAGTAAAGCTATGATCGCAGCAGACCACCCTAACATAGTCGAAAGCAATAGCTATCAGGAATCATTTGGCTTGTCTGCGCACGATGCACACATTGCAACCGGTGGACTACGTAGGGTTGTTGATGATGTTGCGACCGCCTTAGCTGCTGAGCGAGAAGAAGCACAGCACGCTATGGAAAAAAACCAGAATCCTTTCACCGGCTTTGGTGAGCTTAGTGGTGATTATACTGCGGAAGAACTACCAGAATTCAACCAAGCTCCGCTACCACTTTCTGAACAAGACCAGTGATAATCCGCTTGGTGGATTGTTTAGCTGAATAGTGCTTTCCTAGGATGCCAAATCTGGGGCGACTTCGTCGGCGGTAACACCGGTCCTCTTGCCACTGGTATTTAACAGCTCCGCGCCACCTAAGCTAGCACGCAAAAAAGCAACCTGCTCTTCGGTTGCTTTTGTTCTGTACGTTGGACTTGCGATACGATATTCACCTCCAACAACGGTGTAGTCGGCAGTACGAACATCTACGCTGCCATCCTCATTAAACACGTAGTCCTCTATGCGACGACCTATCGGTATTATGCCTGCGCCAAGATTAAGATTAAAATCGGCCATTGGATTATAGGGCGCTCCAGATTCGAGCGTTACCATTGTTGAGGTTGGGTTGCTTGCTTCGCCTGCAAAACTCACCGACCAACGATATGCAGACTTGCCGTCTTCGGTATAATCTCGCCATTCAGTGGTTTGCACTCCCTCTGGCTGTGGGATCCACTTTTTACGCTCAACAATCGCCCCTATATTGCCATTTTCGGGATCAACTGCTTGAGGGTCGTGAAAATTCTCTACGGCGTATATTTTGCGATTCAATGGCTTGATACCGTAGTGTTCGGCGGCCGCACTAATCATTGCCCGCACTGAAGCCCGCATTTCTTCTGCTTCTTCTGGTGACTTAAAGCCTTGCTCTACTTGATCTACCGCATCTTCCGACATACTGTTCCTTATATTTAGCTTATGGTTCAATAATACCATGGGCCTTAAGAATCAACCCTTTTTGATAGCGTCGTTAACTATCGACGGTTATGGTAAACTGAGATCAATTAATATAGGGTGGCTATGAAAAAACTAAATACAAGAGCATTTGGTGTCGTAGAGGTGTTGATTCTGGTGCTGTTACTAGGAGTTCTTGCCGGTGGTGGCTGGTATATCTGGCATGCGAGTAGGGATAAAAAAACAGACTCAAGCACTACCCGGTCAACCGAGAATAAGCAGCCAGAGATAGCAGCTGATGACTACCTAACACTTACCAGCTTTTCGGTGCGCCTACCCCTTACCAGCGAGCTTTCTAAGCTTAAGCTAGGTGCAGTGCAAAGCTCTCCATATGATGAAAACGATAAAGCAATAGCAGTGCTAGCTCCACAACTTGAGGAAAACTGGTCCTGTGCGCCAGATGCTAACGGCGAGATGGCTGCTATAGGAATGATATCGGTCACGAAGAAAGAAATGCGGGCTGGTCCCAGCGAACCGACAGTCACCAAAAAGATAGGTGTGTATACGTATGGTTTTGAGCCAATTACCGAAGGCTGCACCGAAGATGAAGCATTTGGACAGCTTCAGTCCGCCTTTGCCAAGCAGTTTGAAAAACTTGAGGCTTACTAGGCGTTGATTCTATTGCCGGTAGACGGTGATGTTACTTGGGACTGCTACACGGTCGCCTTGGTGAACAGTTTGATTATTGTTGTGCTCAGCTAAGCCGTCTTCTAGGGCCGCCAGACAGTCGTCTACCATTGGGTCCACCACACTAACCTCTGAATTTGTGTCCTTGCTCATAATCGATGCTAGCGAGTCTGCGGCTACTTGTTCTATGGTGCCATCGTGTTTAGCGCGTACATCGCCCCAGTCTTCTGCAATACAAAAAAACTGTCGGGGGCTTTCTTGGCTATGAGTACGCGTTGGTGCATACGTACCTTCGGCTGTATGTACTGGTTGCCTTGGTGTGTTGTCTGCCTTCTTCGCATCAACACCACAGGCACTCATGGCGGCCATTGCAATACCAAGGGCAGCGACTTTTCTACCCCGGGACGTTCGCAAAGGAGATTCGTATCGATGATTCATTAGTATATTATAACAAAAATGCATACTAAAGTCAACCCTATTGAGCCCACCAACACTTATCGATTCGTGTATGAAAATTCCTGAACGAGTGTCGGGATTCTGTAGAAAGTTGGTGTTATTATGAACCTTTGTTCGGGTTTACTTATGTTGTTGCGTAGACCAGTCGACAATATTTTTGTTGACTGATTATAGTCACTCCAGCCAAAAGTCCCTGCAAGTGTACCTCCGGTTGATGTAGTGAAGACTCTGGCGGGTACGCTTGTTGACTTTAAGACATTGGGAAGTGCGTTGTAGATGTACACCTTCCTACTTCGACCAGTGACGACTATTAACTGATCGGTCAATGAATCGTAGTATGCCGTTGCTGCCTCACCCGCTATTACCGGCAAAGCTAGTATTGGCTGCGCTCCGTTTGACAGCTGGTTTGTATTGTAAACGAGTATGGTATAGCTGTTAGACACACCAGACCTAGGAGCTACCGTAAATGCCCTGCCAGTTTTTTGATCAAAACTGTACTTACTGGCGGATGCTAAGTCATATGTTGTGCCGTTAACAGTGGTAGTCGCATAGTTTGTAGACGCTTCAAAAGTGCTTTGACCTAGCACGTATTTGGCGGACATTCCGGTAGAGACACCGCCACTCAAATCAAATACTCGAGTGCTGTATAGCTCATTTACATACAGCCGCTTTTTCGATGAATCGTAGCTTAGTCCTTTAGGCTCGTAGAAGCTAGCGGCATTCCTGGCAGGAGCCGGACGCTTAAATAGTTGCTGCATGGTATACGCGTTCAGCGTGTCAGTTGAGCTGCTACTAGGCTTAGTAATGGTGTAGGACAGCTTGTCTTGCCCAAGCACTGCGATTGGTTTTTGTCCACTCTGAATCGAAGTGACGTCAAAAACAAGTATTTTTCCTCCAGTTTTAGGTGGGTTAGAAATGGTAGTGGGGTTGTAGAGGCTCGGCGATAAATAGTCGGCCACAAACACGAGGTTGCGATCGGGATCGCAGGCTATGTTCGTAAAGCTAGTTTTTATGGTGTCCGTTCGGCCAGTAAGCCCATTTTTGTAGCCTTCTTTGTATAGATTGCGAAAATGATTATCCATACTACGGTTATAGATGCTGTAGAGGTCGGTGATTTTGTTGGGATTTGTCCCGCCTAGTACATTGCTGGCGCGGAGGTAGCTCGGCGTATAGTCAGCTTGCCCATACGGATTTGTCCAGGGGTTGCTAATATCATTCTTGACGTTATACCTGATCACTCTGTTGGAATCGGCTATGTATACGTTATCTCGTATACTACAACTCGACCAGGGTAGTGTGAGGTACGAGGGTTCAGTACTTGAAGTACCATCGCTAGCCGCTAGACCTAATGGATATTGCGCGCCGAGGTAGCTGCCCCAGTTTGAAAAACTACCTAACGAAGTAAACGGCTTAAGCTCATTGGTAGCGCATTTTAGCTCTATGGTCATGTAGGCCATGTCTCCCGAGGTACTATCGAGTCGTATGCACACGTCTGAGCTAACATCTTCTTTTTTAAGGCCCACAGGATGATATCGATATGTTTGACCAGACACTAGGCTGGCAAAATGATAATCCCACTCACCATTACGGTCACTGCCATTTAGGAGTGCTGTAGCACGTCCAGATATGCTGCCAGTAGCAGATAGATGATCGAGATCAACTTCGCGTACTAGCAGCCCAGGAGAAGTCTCTGGCTCACCACCCCCGTTTGATTTAGTAAAATTATCCACCCAGTCTATGCCTGCAGGGCGAAACTCAAGGTATAATGCGCCCCTTGGGGATACGGGGCTTCCACTTGTCGGGATACGCAGTGCGGCAACTGCCCCACCAGATGCCATGGCTGGCAAAGAATACTTGCCGGAGGTATATATGTCGCGTATCTGGTCGTCCCTCAGCCAGCCGAGAACTCGCTTATATACTGCGTTAAAATGTGCGGCTCGAATATGTGACCCGGTTCCCATATTGTCGTACGGGTCCTTGTATTCGGAGCTGCCCGCACACTTCGCTTGAGTGTCATTTTGGCCTTGCGCAAAACAGCCACCATTGGCGTGATTAAGGCTAAGGGCATGCCCAAACTCATGGGCCATAATTACGCTTAAGTATCCGGGGTCTACCTTCCCTGTCCATCCTTCAGGATAGAATAGATTCGCATTGTGTAAGTAGAGGGTGCTCTCACCGATGAAGTCAGGGTTATTATCATACATGCTTGAAAAACCAGACATAGGCGAAACCGGTGCGACTCCGTTTGTCATGGGGTCGGTACACATAGTTCGATTGATAACATATATGACGTTTGTCGTGTTGCCGAGGAGGTTTCTTCTTATTAGCTGATCACGAATTTCATTACGCCAAGTTTCAAACGGGCCGTATGGTTGTTTTGCGCAATCTCCCATACTATTGCTTGCCTTAAGAGTTATCCAGTCGGTCCTCCGCACTTCCAAATTAAGCTTGCCGTACGACATGATTTTGAATCTATTTTTCACCGAATCAGGGCTAGCCCCAAAAAAGTTTGAAATCTCATCAAGGGTAATTGGCTTATTTGTCGCGCTGTTTATTGGTACTGATCTGTCGTTCTCGAAGTTGACTGGGACGATAAGTAATCGTTTTTTTGCGGCAGCATCGGTTGCAGGACGAACGTTATAATCATTTAAGCTTTTGGGTGCGGGCAGATTGATGCACTCTGAATTGTTTATGCACCATATAGATCCGAATATTTGCGCGTGCGCCTTGGGCATAAGGGTGGAAAGTAAATTTTCTTTTAGAGAAGCTGCAGTTCCCCCGCCATTCAGAGCAACCTGCGACCCAATAGCCGTACCCTCAATGTTTACGCGTGTGCCGTTGGGTATAACAGGTATGTTTTTGCCAAATACGCGCAGCATTGTTTTGCCGTCTTCGCTCGTCACGTGCAGGTGCTTGGAGGTAGGTGTGTAATCTTTGCCTTCATGCGCTTGACCAATAGAATACAACCCCGTTTGACTGACTTTTTGCTCTACCTCACCTTTGAGATCATCGGGAATTGTTGTCTGTACTTCAGGTGGCAGCGCAAGCTTGTCTACCTGGTCTGGTGTTGTTTGGATAGCGGCAACAACAGCCTTTTTGCGCTCTTCTAGTAGTCTGCGGAGCTCCTTCTTTTCACTTGACTCTACGTTTGAGCCACCAACATTTTTTAAACTAGCCTTAGATGTCTGATTAGCTTTGTCCTTTAGTTTCTTGTTAAAACCCCGGGCCTGAGCGGTTGCTGGCTTGTTGCTGTCGAAGCTGTTGAGCTCAATTACTTCAGGCGTGGCGGCGAACGACGATGCTGCTACGCCAAGAATACCAAAAACAAACAACAATCGTGCGGTACGTCCAGCCCAAACATATGCACCTTGCTTGGTGCGTTCACTTTTTGCATCTACATTTATATGGAGTTGCGTATAGCTTTTTTTTCGTAGCTTCCTCACGGACACCTACCCCTTAGTCCTTTGCATTAAGTATATGCTTTTGCTCGCCAAATGACAAAGGTCTTACGCTTGCAATGGTCATGTCCCAAATCAGTGTTACACTAAAACCAAGAGAGGAGTAGTTAATGAAACACAGTAGGAAGTCGCTTATAATTACGAGTGCTTTAGTGCTCGCATTGGCTGTTGGCGCCTGGGTCTTATTGAAGAAGGACTCAGGCAGTTCAAGCACCACAAACGTGTCTAGTGATACTGGCCAAACAAAAAAACAGCGTTACGCTAGCGAAGAAGAGTGCCTAAAAGCCGGTAATTCCAGATGTAATTATGCTATGTGCGATTATGTGCCTAAAGGCAAAACTCGTGAAGAAGTATGTGGCAAAGACTATGAAGATGGCTGGGTAGGACAAAACTAGGACCTAGTGGTTGCCGACTAAGTTGTGTACATTTTCAACATGCGCAACATGGAGCGGGTCCAGTGGGTTGAATTTACCCAATAGGATGAAATCCAAAATTTGTTCAGCTGTTTTACCAGACTGCAGTTGCTCTGCAAAGTACCTACGCATGCTTGCCCTACCTTCAAAGTAGACAATGTCTTTTGATAAAATTGCTTGCCTGCCCGAGTTGTTGTCGCCCTTGCCCCCCATATATATGCGGTCAACCATAGACCAGTTTCTTCGCCATATATCTGATACGTCCTTAGTAGACAACGGGCCCTCAAGCTGATGCCGGAGGGTGCTCTGGGCCATTACGAGCTCATGCATTTGTGATCTCGTGAGTTGTGAGCCGTTTATGACGCCGGATGCTATCGCTATGGCAAGGTAATTCTCGGTAGTGACGGCCCGTGGTCGATCCAGAACTCCTTCCTCAGCAATGATCGCAATACCTTCTTCGGCGTTAACGTTGCCGGACAAGCCTGTTGATAACCCTTCGTCCCCTGTTTTGAAGCCGTTTTTGCTACGCTGCACATGGATTAACAGTTCATGTGCCAATAACCCAATGGCTTGATTTGGAGTGGCATCGATCCGATCTTTACCTATTTCAATGATCTTATCTTTAGAACGAACTCGTACGTTCGTTCCCTCGCCTATCTCGGCTTTCCAGTCTTTCCAGTCGGGGTCGTCAAACTGTGTGAGCCATCCCAGCCCATCGTTAAAGAGGTTTACTAGATCGTAGGGTTCATAGCTTTTAAGTTCAGCGTCTCTGACAAGGTCAAAAACGGGTTTGTAGCGGTAAATAAGTACTTTGCCTAGCTCGCGTCCGGCGGCAATACCGGCCGCCTCGCTCTTAAGGTCGCTTTGTTCAACTGCAACATCACTAGTTTCATCAATAAGGGCTTTGTAGGTTTTGAGTAAGTAATCTACGTGTCCCTGAGAAAGAGCAGGATTACCAACTAATTGCTCGATTCTCTTATACTCATCGCGCAAAATACGGATGCTCACCTCCCTATTGGGTCTGCCGAAAATTTCTGCTGATGCTTCAGTGAAACGGTCTGCCCAGAGATCGCGGTTGTGTGACGTTGCGTCGATGGCTTTTTTTGCAGTTCGTAGTAAAAACTCTTCGGCCAAATCTTTGCCTATAGTGGCTTCTTCGACACTGCCGGGTGTGGTTGCCAAAAAGTCATCCCAACGCTCGTGGTGATGCTGTGCATTACTGTCGATGGCTTCGTCTAAACGGTATTCAAGGGTAGGTTCACCGGTGCCAATGTTGATTGGTTTTAACGGAGTTATGAGTTCTGGACGAGGTACTGAGGGCATATCGTTTATTATAACACTTATGCTAATATTAATCAAGCACTCGACCCCATATAACTGACCTTTCATGCAATTGACTTTACATTGAACTTATGGTAATATCATCAAGTTATGGCGAAGAGACCTTTTTCTCGAGAGGAAGAGCCTGCTGACACCGGTAATCCTTTGCCGGAGTTATTGTCTGCGGAAACAGCCTTTGTTGAAGTTTGCTACGTACCACTAGAATGGCTTGGAGTTATTGACTCTGAAACGCTGCGCCGTGAAGAGTTTATGACCCGTCGACAACTTAGGCCAACCGATGAAGCTGGTCCTGGCCCGAATATGCATAATATTCCCGCATTTCGCTTTGGTCTTGATTACGTAATGGTAGGAGATCGAGATTTTGCTCAACTATCTATTCCGAGCGTAGCGTGGATTAATGATATAGCCGACCAGTACTCCCCAAATGGTATACGACTACAAGCTTCGGAGGGTGTCGATAGTGCCTATGACCTACTTTTTAAATTGGTAGACAAAAAATATCCAGCAGCTAAACAACCCTTTACAGTAAAAACTCATAATATCTTTGCCTTAGGCGATGAAGCTATTTTGGCTACCGGCCTCGCCCCGCACGATTACCCTATACGTGAAGTACCGGAAGACCTTGTAACCAATCTCTCAGAACATGACTATGTCGACCATGCAGGCGTTGTGACGATGCCATCGGAAGAGGCGGATGCGCTCAGTGACTTCATATACGATGCGCTCACATCACCTGAAGTTTCTGGAGCAAACATCAAATGGCTAGCGGGTAAAGTAGATAAACTACTGGAATGTTACTCGCATTATGCCTACTGCGATCAGTTGACGCCTAGCCTTCACGACCAGGTATTTGCAGCCTACCTGAAGACTCGGATGACTGCTGATATAAATTCGATAAACTATATTCTCGAGGCCGCCCTTGGGCGACCGTTGGTTTTTGACTTTGATCGCATCAACGAGCGAATTAAGCTATTCCAGTCGGCCCCGGTCCCTGATTCTGATGCCGATGTAACTTCGTTGCGTATTACTCGCGCGTAGTTTGACGACAGGTTGGCTTGGTTGTAAAAACTTGTTTATACTATGCCCATGAAATGGCATCAAATGGCGGGAGCTATCGAGGAGTTGGTTGATAGGGATTTGCTGGTAGATAATGCAGCGCATGTTGTTCGTGAACTAGGCTTGGAGGATGTCGAGCAGGCCGCTGCCTGGCTGGTGTGGGGAGCTTTTGTTGTTGAGCAAGTGGTTGAACCGCCCACCTACCCGGAGGCATTCGCATCTCGATATGCAAATGCCCTTGATGCGGTGAATATGCTGCCTGATTTACCCGATCGGAAAGAGCGTAGAGAATTATGGTACGGGGCTCGTGCGCTATCGAGCGAACTTGACGCGGAAGACCTTGTCTCGGGCCGTGAGTTTGTGCGACGATTGCAGACTCGAACTTCCCCCGACCCGCTGTTGGAGATATTCGAAGATTTTATAGATAGACAGGGTCGCGTCGACGCTGCCGAGAGTGATTTACGTAACACCGTTGCCGAAAAGCATCAGGCCATAAAGAGAGCTGCGCAACCGTATGAAGAGGCGATTAAGCATCAAGAAACAAGGCTCGCTGTGCTTCGTGAACAGATGGCACCCTATACAATTATTGATCAGTTACGAGCAATTGATATGCCGCCGATTACTCGACAGGCATTAGACCTCCTACTGCAACGGCATAGTATGGGCATTAACGATTTTGCAGACCAAATGTTGGACGATATTAAGTCATCAAATGTTGATGGTAGTTTAGTACAAAGAATTAGGGCTGAGCTGCATGCGTTTGAGCGCCTACGAGCAGAACTGAGTACTGACGGTGGAGCCGAAGTGGCGGTTGTGCATCTGAGCTGGCAAGAAGCAGTTGATACACAAGCCGAATTTGAGGGTAAAAAGTCTAATACGGGGCAATATCAAAAGTATTGCACAGTCTTGTACGGAAATGTCTCAATCGACGACCTGGTGGTTGTTGAGGAAGATCAATCGAACGGCAATAGCTTGGTGCCATTGAATCGACCGGTGGCTATAGATCTTGTGATGTCAAATTTCAAAGGAATAAATACTGAATATTATTGGGGTTTTGGCGAGGCGGCTCCAGTAGAGCCTAATCGTCCAGTTTCGGTAAGGTTGGTTACTGGCGCAAAGAATGACCACCAAAACCTTCCTATGCAAACATACCTGTTACGCACAGCAGTAGATTGGCAAGCAAGTGCTGAGCTACGTTTCTCTATGCGAGAATCAAGTGGCTTTAATAGCACACAGGCTAAACCAAAGACATTTATTTGCACAAACAATGCAGCCAAGACAGCGCTAGAGTTATTGAGTGGAGACGATGCTATTCCTGAATCGGTACGTGAGCAGATAGGAAAACTACTTACGTAGTTTGATGGTCGCCATCTTGCAAAGGGGCGGTCGGTCCGGGCTTGTAATTGTTTAAACTTTATATTTATGGTAAAGTATGGAAACTTTGCGTCTATATTGCGCAAGGTACGTTAATGCTTTCTGTTGGTCCTAGTGGGCGATGAGCACTTACGTTTAATAAGTGTTGATCGTCCGTTAGGACAATGTGTTCCCGTCCCCCAGTTCTCGAAGGAGAAAGATGGATTATGTAGTAACTGGAGCAATTGCGATCATCCTGATCGCAGCCGCCGCTCTGATCTCTGCTGCAGCCCGTAAGGGCCCAAGCAAGTCCGAGCAGCGTGACATGGTTGCCGAGTACCCGTCGTTGGTTGCTGAGCGCGACAAGCTGGAAGGTCAGCTCATCGCGCTACAGGGCGAAGTCGTCCGCACGCGTGATGGGATCGCCGCAGAGGTTCGAGCTGAGCTCGAGGAGCGGCACCAAGCGCAGGTTGATCGGCTGCTTCAGAAGATGGAGTACCTCGCCGAGAACGCCTACCGCGTCCCAAATCTGCCGAACTGGCGCATGATTCAGACCTTCATCGGTCCGGTGACGCTTCAGATCGGTGGCAATGGCTACTACCACGACTGCGGGGTGTTCGTGTTCTTCCCGAACAACTACACCCTGACGGATGAGGTGAAGGAGCGCTTCCGCAGGGCTACGGGTAATCGCTACGTCATGGAGACGGCGCCCGGTGTCAACAGTGGGGGCATCGACACCGCCGACTACATCATCAGCGGCGGTCGCGACCACGAGGCGTTCATGCGTGGCGAAGCCAACTACTTCAAGAACATCACGGTCGATCTCGACGAGGTCTCGATGATTCTGAGTGAGGTACTCAACTCCGTTCCGGCCTCCGTCTGACGCAGGCGACCCACACAACAGAGAGCTTTCAGGAAGATACGTTATTGTCGGCCAAGTGCCTGCCCTAACCTCTTTCTTCCTGACAGTTCCCAAATACTGAAATCTTCAGTGTTTAGGAGCCGAAAATTATGAGTATATTGACGTGCGGCTTTCATATATTCACTCCTAGGGGTTAAGGGCAACACGTCGCTTTGAAAGATCAGTATAGAAGAACAAATTTTTGTAGCCTCACACTCCTTTAAACACGCAAAAGTTTGCATAGAGCGGTTACAGTTCGAATTGCTTATGGTAAGGTACTAATATGAATCCAAATGAACCAATCCAACCGCAACCACAGCCAATGGCACAACCGCCAATGCCCACTCAACCCCAGGCGCAGCCAATCAGTCAACCACAGCCAATGGCACAACCACCAATGCCCGTATCATCCCAGCCTTATCCGCAGTCAACTCCACAGGCAATGCCTGCGGCGCCTCCAATCCAACCGCAACCACAGCCAATGGCACAACCGCCAATGCCCACTCAACCTTTTCCGCAGCAACCACTCACCCCTTTAATGTCCGGGCAGGCGCCAGCTGCAGGTATGCCGATGGCAGGTGGTCAAGGGCTGGCCGAGGTTCAGAAGTCTCTCAAGAGTGCGGCCACGTGGTCATTAATTCTTGGGTGTATAAACCTGGTGGGTACGCCAATATTGGCTGCCATATTGGCCAGCGCTGCTGATGGTGATGTTGGTGTTGCTTTAACCGTAGGCTTTTTAATTGGCGCGGTCTTTGGTGGTGCAAATATCTTTGGCTATTTTAAGTTAAAGTCCAGCATGGCAAATCCTGTGTCGGCACTTATGCCACTCAGAATTCTCATGGGTTTTAACGCAACTGTGATGCTTATTAGTATCTTGAGTAAGGGCGGTGGCGGACCAGGAGTGATTAATGCCTTTCACCTATACAATTTATCCAAAGCCAACGACAAGATAACAAAATTTTCTAAGGGCCAACCGGTCTAGCTCGTAGCCCCTTCTGGGCCAAACGTCCAGCTGCGACGCTTCGCAAGATGGTCGTCTAGATCACCTTCAAGCCAGTACACCTCCATTACCTTTTGCATGCTTGCATTTCGAAAATATTCAACTCGCTCATGCACATCTTCATCCGGCATCACATTTACAGGATAGTCGTCGTAGTCAAAAGTATCACAGACCACTATCATATGTGTTGCGCCATCTTCCCTTGCCCTCTGAATCCAGCGTGCAATTCCATGAACAGTTACAACTTCAGGGCCAAATAACCCTGGTACGTAACTTGGTAATTCTGGTCCAGGATTGGATAATTCTGGGTTCATATATTGGATCTCCTTTCATATGCTTCTGTAGGCCAAAATTTTGGAAAACAAAAAACGGCCGCACAAAGACATAAGGTTAGTTTGTCTTTGTAGCAACCGCAATGGACGGATCTACGAATCATTGACGTTAGTCGACTGAAGGGTAAATCCCGCTGACCTACTACAATCTCATCTAAACGCAGGATTGCAATCTAGTCAAGTCGCTGTGATGAAATCGACTATTGGGACGTGAAAACACCCCGGTTGCAGCTTAGCTACAAAACCGGGGTGGATATCACCTCCCTTTTAATGCGACGAGGTCGCGGACGTTTTCTGACAGGGCGCCGAGGCGCACTACTTTGAAGAGTGCACCGCTGGCCGCAATTATGGCAACAAGGCCAATGGCCAGTAGGCCTGTATGTAGACCAGCTTGATCAACCAATAGCCCGACAAGTGGGCCCAAAATGGTCGACAGCAAGCGCTGCATAAGCGTTGCTACGCTGTTAAGCGTGGCGCGCAGTTCTGGCTCGATGAGCTCATTAAGTCGATGCGCCAACGGAGCGCCATGCAAGGCCTGGATGGTGTCGTGACCGAGCACAGCCCAGATGAGCCACAAGTGGCCACTCGACATCGCGATGTATACGAGACCAGCCGTCAGCGCAAAGCCAACATAGGTCGCGTGCATCCGCCGTTCAACGTGCATACGATGCGCAACAACCGCTTTGTACAAACTACGCAGCGCGTAGATGAGACTGAACGACCACAGGGGTACGCCCAAGCTCGTGTAGTACGGTGCGGCCAGCCATGCAGCGAAATATGTTGAGGTACTCAGGATTGCCATGAGAGCGATGATCCAGCGAGCTGGTGCATTGCGCAACAGATCGCAGGTTGCTCCGAAGGCCTTCAAGCGCTTGGCTTCGATTGACTCGCTTTTGGGCGCCTCAACCAGTTGCCAAACGAAGTAGCTGCCTGGAATGATGAGTAGTCCATCGGCAATGAGCGTGCTGGCGACACCAAACCTGGTGACCAGCAAGATTGCCAGCGGCACACCAAGCGCCGTACCGGCAAAACCGGCAGCGTTGATGCGCTGACTGGCGCGTGCGAACTCGTCTTCCCTGCCATCGGCCTTGAGCGAATCGTACAGCAACGCCATGTCGCCGCCACTAATCAAACCGTTGGCGATGGCCAGTCCAATTTCAAGCAGTGCGAACTGCCAGAACTGGGTACCGAAGCCGTACAGCGTCAGGATGACGAAAGCGATCGGCGCGCTGATCTTGATACAGCGAGCGCGACCGAAGCGATCGGCCAAGTAGCCGCTGGGAATCTCCCACAGCACATACGTGAGCGAGAAGATAGACTGAATAATGAAGATCTCAGCCTGGCTCAGGCCGTGCGACAGGAAGAACGGTGCCAAGTAGGCGCCGCTGATTGACAGGGTCTTGAATGGCGCAAACCACATCAGCCATTTGGCATTGTCTCGATGACGATGCATATACGTCCTTTCTGTTAAGGTGCGCCCGGTTGGGCTTACGGTGATATAGGTGGGTTGTCCTGGGGTGTTCCTAGGGCCCGATACACCTCTGAACCGGTCAGTCACAACTGATAATCGCCGTTTTTTGGGTCGCTTTTGTTGTCTCTGGCTTAGAGATAACACTACTGCGAGGTGGATGGTCGATGGTCAGATTGTGATAAGGTACTTTTTGAAACGAAAAACGCCTCCGGTTCGGAGGCGTATCGGATCTTACGAATGTTTGTTAGACGAGAAAACCCGATACGCCACTGCTATTGCCTGCGTTTGAGAACGCGACAATACCAAGCTCAGCACCAATATTGGTGCTCTTGCTCATTTGTGACTGATATGGGTTCTGTCGTTTCATGACTCGACGAGTATAACCCATAACCATTAGCTTGTAAAGTTATAAAATTATTTTGTAATATATATCAGTAAATAGGTGTCACATGTCGCACAGATGCGCGAAATAGTATCTGAATGTTTTTATGTTCCCTTTGTTGAGATCATAATAGCATAAGTATAATAGAATGTCAATATCTTTTTCAGAGTTTGAACAAATAAAAAACCCCGATTACTCGGGGTCGTTTACCTCTTTGCTATTACTAGAAAGAGCCGCCGTCGCCGGCAGGAGTTGAGCTGTCGTCACCAGCTTCTTCAGCTGGTTCGTCGGCGTTTACGCCTTCAGCAGGTGCTTCAGGGGCAACTTCGTCACCCTCTTCAGCTGGAGCTTCTGCGCCTTCATCGGCTGCAGGAGCGTCAAAACCGCCTTCAGCAGGTGCTTCAGCAGTTGGCTCTTCGCTTACTGGAGCTGCGTCATCGGCAACTGGTGCGTTGTCGTCAGCTACAGGTGGAGTCTGTTGATCGTCCATGAACCCTCCAAGGTTTTAATTAGTAACACTAGTCCAGTTTAACACATAGCGTACTGAGCTGTGCTGTAGTATTTTGTACTCAAATTGCTTTCAAGTCGAATGCTAGTAGTGATAAGCTAAAAGAAATGGCAGAACTATGGCGGGAGGCAGTAGCGCTTGAGGACGACAAGCCACATGAGGAGTGTGGGGTGTTTGGCGCATATATACCCGGCAGTAATGCTGCCCTACTGGCCTACTTTGGTATCGAAGCAGAACAGAATCGCGGCACGAATGGAGCCGGAGTAGGAGTAGTTGACCCGGAAACTGGTCTCGTGATGGTTACGCGTGATGTCGGTAAAGTCGAGGTAGCGATTACTGAGTCTGACTTACACGGACTACCAGACAGCGAATGGGCCATTGGTCATGTTCGGTACAGCACGGTGGCGACTCGCGATATGTTTGCGGCAACTCAACCAGCATGGGAACACGCAGGTTCTAAGCAAGAAGATGGTGGGCATATAGAATTTGCACTTTCCCATAACGGGCACTTAGTCAATTTTGAAGATTTATCAGCCAAGTATGACGTGCCGGAAGGCAAAAAGGCTTCCGATAGCCATTTGATTGCTTATTTGATAGCAAAGAAATACGAGGAAGTAGGAAGTTTTGAAGGTGCCATTTCCAGGCTGGCGCCGGAGCTAATCGGGGCGTTTACTTTAGTGCTGTTAACCAGAGATAAGCTTATTGGTCTGTGTGATCCAAACGGGTTTCGCCCTTTGCACTTGGGTAAAATAGGATTAAAGGGATCAGTGCTGGCCTCAGAGGTGGCATCGGTTAATGCTGTTGGCGGCGAGCACCTTGATGAAATTAATGCTGGAGAAATGGTTATTGTTACACCTGATGCTGTCGAGCGTAGGTTATACATTCCCGACTCGCAGATTGAGCAGCGTCGTTGCGTATTTGAAGCAATTTATTTTTCTCGTCCCGATAACATTATTAATGGTGAACTTGTTCGTCTATCCCGTGAAAGAATGGGCGGTGAACTGGCTGCCCAGGATGCTATGTGGCATGCGGATCTAAAACGGGCAGATAAACTAAAAGAAGTAATCGTTACGAGCATACCAAGTTCGGGAGATGACGCGGCGCGCGGTTATGCAAATTGGAGTCACTTGCCGCTTGAAGGGGCATTTGTAAAGAATCAATTTAGCGGCCGCACCTTTATGCACATTGACCCTGAGCTTCGAGCTATGTTGGTTCGTCGTAAGCTAAACTCTCTGAGAGAAGTGGTTGAAGGAAAAATAGTTATTGCCGTAGATGATTCAGAAATACGTGGAAATACACATAGGGTAGTTGTACAGATGCTACGTGACGCTGGTGCTGCCGAGGTCCACCTGCGATTATCGTCAGCCGAATACCAGTTCCCTTGTTATATGGGGATGGACACTGGGAACCCTGATGAATTGATAGCCAACAAAACCGGTATCGAAGGCATTAATGCGCATAATCAAGCCGACAGCACGAAGTTCTTGCCAGTCGAGTCATTGCTCAGTGCAGCTGGGCAGAAGGATGGCGAAAAGCTTTCGTTCTGCGATGCATGCATGACCGGGAACTACCCTATAGATATAACGCAGAAACCATCAGCCTAAACCTCTGTTATAATCGTTTGATTGGAGAGGTGTCCGAGTGGTTGAAGGAGCACGCTTGGAAAGCGTGTATATGCCGCAAGGTGTATCGGGGGTTCGAATCCCCCTCTCTCCGCCACTGACTAGTACAGTTAACATCAAGCCTTGGGTTCGAGATCAGTCAAGTAAACTAAAAAACGTAAGAATAAATGGGTAGAGATGTGAAGATATATCCTGTGGTACACATTCAAGACACAGAACAAGCGGTGACGCAATCTATGCTAGCACTTGAACATGATGCCGATGGTGTCTACCTTATCAGCCACAATCAATGGGCGGGGTCGGTAAACACAGCATTTGCAGCAGTTTCCAAAGCTGCTGGTCAAACAGCGTATGTTGGTGTGAACTATTTGGATATCCCTAATCCAAATATGGCATACCGCTTTGTACAAATGTCGGTGGATAACGGGCAACTTCCGCAATATCCAAGTGGGCTGTGGGTTGATGATGCGCTCCAGGGAAGTGATTTTAACGAGACTGCGTATCTTGAGGAGCTCAAGGACTATCGACGAGAGCATCCTGATCTGCTAGGTGTAAGATTCTTGGGAGGCGTAGCCTTTAAGCATTCGTCGCACTATGAAGATGATGCAACGCGAGCGGCACAAATGGCAGCAGCTTTAGTGCCGTACATTGATGTCGTGACAACAAGTGGGCCTGGAACTGGACAGGCCCCAACGCCTCGCAAGATTAAGGCAATGAAAGCAGCTATCGGCAATCAAGATTTGGCAGTGGCAAGTGGAGTGGATGTTGATAATATTACGAGCTTTGGTAATTCGATTGATGAACTGTTAGTCGCGTCAAGCATCGAAACATATCGGTATTCAGGTATCTTTAACCTTGATCGCTTACGAGCGCTAGTGGAGGCAGTTCATGCCATCGAGTAAACTTCGGCGTGCTCCTAGCTTCTCGCTTTTGGACCAAGATGGAATTGAAAAGACTCTTGATGATTACGCCGGTAAATGGCTGGTGTTGTATTTTTATCCTAAAGACAACACCCCGGCTTGTACTAAACAAGCCTGCAGTTTTCGTGATGAACGAGAAATAATTGAGGAACAAACAGGTGCGGTAGTTGTGGGAGTAAGCCGTGACACACCACGTAGCCACAAAAAATTTGCTGATAAGCACGGGCTTAACTTCACACTTTTAAGCGACCCTGACCATGTTGCGCATGAAGCGTATGGTGCTTGGGGGCCAAAAAAGTTCATGGGTAGAGAATTCCTCGGTGCCTTACGCAACACGTATATCATCAACCCAGATGGTCGTATAGTTACGGAATATCTTGGTGTTTCACCGGCTCAGAACGCCGCAGAAATCCTTGATGACCTCACCAAACTACAAAAGCAATCTAGCTGAGTAAGCGCTAATTCACTAATTGAGTTGCGGGTCGCCAGGTTCGTAAGCAGGCTCACCATTTGCGAGACTATCGAAGCTGCTATCCTGATCCCAGGTAAGTGTATAAGTACCGTCATGGTTTGGTCTAACACCAGGGGCATCCATGGCTTGTAGTCGTCGAGCAGCCTCATCTTGGCTTGGAATATCATCAAAAATTTCGCTCAGTGGGTCATCAAAACCTTCGGCTGCTAAGTATGATTCTGTGCTCTGGGGATCCGCCGCAGATTGTGTAATAAACTCAGCTTGGCTAACAGGGTTGTTAGCGTTATTTGGGTCAAACCGTATCTCCGCATCGCTTACGGCTTTTTCTCCTATCGCCTTAAAAATCATTTGCCGATAGGCTTCATTATTTTTGGCGTCTTCGAGAGACTGCCAGTCTTGTTCGCTGGCATAAAAAGCTGCCTCGACGTTGGCACGACGTACGGCCTCGGTCGGGTCTTCGTCTGAACTTGGAAAGTGTTCGCCCATAAACTAACATTAGCATAAAAATGATAATAACGCAAGTCTAAGGTACTTTGGGGTCTATTTTTCTTTGAGGCGCGGGCTTATGCAGCTACGATCGCCATCGACTTTTTTGCTATATTCATCATTCCAAAAGTCCGTTGCCGATCGAGACCCATCTCCTAACGAGTCGAACCTAAGTGACGTTCCACCTATGAACTGGCAATATTGATCAAATTTGAGGATGACGAATTCTTGCGGTTGTGGGTGACCATGATCGGCGGCTCGTAGCCCAGCGCCTCCTGTTGAGCCCACTTGAACGTGTGTCGTCTGCACAGAATGCCCATCTTTTTTATCTATGGTTTTAATTTTTTGAACATGCATATGACCACTAACTACGATTGGCGCTAATCCATACGTCATTGCTGCTGCACGAGGAAAATGTACCATTGCGATATCTGGTTCTACCTTACGCACGTCGCGTACCAGCTCTTTTCCTAACTTCTCTTGAGCAGATATATATTTGTTGAACTGAGGGCTATCAGTTTGCGACGCAGCTCCCTCCATTGCCGGCGTAAATAAATCAGCATTGTTTCCACGGTTCAGCCTACCCTCCCCTACAATCACTAAATCTTCCACTCTCTGTACTTGCCCATCCAGTTCAATTGCTCCTGAGTCGGCAATAGCCTGCATGGTGCTGGCGTTGTCGTGATTTCCTTTAACCACGTAGTAGGGCACTCCCAGATCACGTATTTTCATGGATAGCGCACGATAGGCGATGCCGTCTGGTGTTCGGATAGCATCATTCTCAAACGGCTGACCCCAATCTACTTGGTCTCCGCCATCGATAACTGCTGCCACGCACTCGTTTAGGCGAACATACTCATTAACCAACGGTAAGATATCACGTTGGTGCCTGTCTGAAACGGCGATGATACACATGCTAGGCGTATCATATGGCAGTGTATCTTGTTTGATGATGCTATCAACCAGCGCTAAACTACTGGCGGCTGTGTGTCCATATTTACTATCAAAAGAATCCAACTTTTTGGCGACATCCTGACGATCGGCGACATATGCAAAGAGCCCAGATCGTCCTACTTTTTCAGTGTCTCGTGCAGTAAAACCAGCAACAGTCAGTCCAATAGCAAGCGATCCCATCCCAAGCGCTTTCCATATGGGTGCACTTCGCTCATGTCCAAATTTACGACGCGCAAACTCACCTGCTGCAAACGCGGCTACTGCCGTCGATGCACCGATAGTAAATAGTAGCTCGGTGGCAAAACGGAGCTTTAGTCGGTCTTCCCTACTTAACTGAATACCAAACTGATCAAAAACGATTTCATTTCTATCACGAGTAATGCTGTTCGTGATGGTCTCTAGTGGGGTGCTGGTTCGAGCTGCAGACTCAACTTTTTCGATGTCAATCTCACT
Source organism: uncultured Candidatus Saccharibacteria bacterium (assembly GCA_964440975.1). Taxonomy (GTDB): domain Bacteria; phylum Patescibacteriota; class Saccharimonadia; order Saccharimonadales; family CAZNVG01; genus CAYYKI01. The sequence continues at coordinate 93,803 of CAYYKI010000001.1, forward strand.
GATATTGGCGTTAATTCCGTATCCATAGTGCTCGTCTAGTTGTTGGTCGCCTACAAGGGTAGATAAACGGGTGGTGCTGTGCATGTTTGTTTCAGCCTCAATGGTAACCGTCATTGGTCCAAACTTTTCGCTTGGGCTTGGCAGCTGGCCGCTCACCCCAGCTACGATGGCAGGTGCCAAATATAGCGTGGCACCGAGAACTGCACCTCGTCCAATGCGTCGCAGAAGCTGCAGGCGCGAAGGAGTTTGTTCTCCAGATACATCACCGGTTGTTGTCTCTAAAGGCTCGTCAACTGGACCTTCATTTACAGCAAGTCGCTCAGTAATATTTGATGTCGGCTCTCTCATTGAAGCATTACGATACCACAATGATGGGTTGTATACACAAGCGGTACACAGGAGAATGTCACAACAACCAAACTAAGTTTGGGGCCACAACTTTAGTGCACCGCTAATTGACTCGATGGCAGTTTCACGTGGGATAACCGTATTGTCCTCAAAGTAATGATCTGCCCCGTAAAAGAAGTCTAGTTTTCCTGCAAAATATCGGTCATCAGACACCCTCTCAAGATGCGACAGGTCTTTAGCCATAGCTAATGGCGCGCAAATAACGAGTCGTTTGAAGTTGACCGACTTCGCGTATGCCAGGAAACTATCGACTGTGGCTGTACTCTCAAGACAGTCGGCGACTACTAAAATAGTGCGTTTTTTTAGCAAGTCTGGGCGGATGACTTCCCTGCTCTTTAGTTCGCGGTTTAAGCTAGAGAATGATTCGCGCTTCGCATCTTCGAGATAGCCGTGGTATTCCTGATAAAAATAATCCTGGAACCCACCCTCCATCTCAGAAGAATAACTAAAGCCACCGTCTTGGTTAACCCCGCCAATTTTTACTTGACCAGGCAGGGTGATGGTGTCGCTTAAGTATAGTTGAAGAGGGCATTTGAAGTAGTTTGCGATTTGTAGTGCGACCATAACGGCGTCAGTCGATAAGCTGACAACCGTTGATGGATCGTTGCTGACGGATTTAACCAAATGCTGCACCGAATCTATGCCAGCTTGTGCCCTGCTCTTAAAGTACACAGATGCCATTAGTTGTTACCCCTAGTACGCAAAGTCGTATTCCCCAGTTGTTTTATTCTTGGTTTCCTCATAGGCCCTTCGGTTGTTGTAGCTATTTCGCTGTTCTTGCTCTTGACTGTTATCTTGCAATTTTTCTTCTACTGACTTGGTGTCTTGTGGCTTGCTTTCCGCTGGTTTAGGTTTATCTTCACGTTTAGAGAGTTCTTTCATCTGTTCATTTATTTTTGCTGACTGCTCTTTGGTTGCCGAGTCGTCTTGGCAGTCTTCCGCAGATACGACACGCAACGCTTCGGAGTAGCTGCTGAGCGCTTTGCGCTTGTCGGTTTGCCGCACCTTTTCGCCTATTTGAATCAAGCTTAAAGACCAGTTGATTCTAATAGGACATACCCGAGACTTGGGTGCCAGGGGTACAGCTTTTTGATACTGCCCTGCCGCGCCTTCGTAATTAGTTTTTCGGTACAACGCATTGCCGTAATCCGTAAGCGGAATGTCTCTATCATACCAGGAAATATAACTTGCTGTTCTCCAGTAGCTCACGCTGCTATCGAAGTCATTTTTTGCATACGCTTTATTGCCAAGATACACAAGCAGCCAAGGGGTGGCGGCTGCCAATATACCCACAATGAGCGCACCTACTACGACTAGCTTTACAAGCCGGGATGATAAGAAGGCGTTCATGATTTAGCCTTCCTTGAGCGCGAAGCGGCTACCCTGGTTAAAATAGCGGGTGTACGCAATATTTCAGTAACAATAAGCCAGACCAATATGCCGAAGGCGACAAATACGTACAGATTGTTTTGCCGTAACGCACGGCTTTCAGGTGTTTTCAGTTGTCGGTTAAGCGCTGTGCTCGCAGAAGCCTTAATTGCAGCATCGAGTTCTCCGCTATTCTCACTAGCCAAGTACTTTCCATTTAGTGCTGTGGCTAGCTGTCGTCCATTTTCTTGCACGCGCTTTGTTTTTACGTCTCCGTAATTGCCGTTTTCGTCGATATCTTTGACGGTGTCTGTGAATTCGTCCCGTACAAGTGATTTGGTTTTAAAGTCAAACTGTATTCTGGGCATTGATGAGCCACCATCGGCGCCATAACCTATGAGTGTAGCTCCGCCGACATCAGCTTTGATTTTTTTAGCAGTGGTCACCGTCTCGCCAATACTCTCTTGCTTATTCGTTAGTTCAAAATCGCTCATCAAAACCATCATTTTTTGTCGGGTTTTATCTACCTGACTGCTATCACGAAGGTATTTGGCCGCGTTAGTGAGCGCGTCAGACATTTTCATGACCGTTTGGGAACCGTAATAGTCCTTGGTAAAGAGTGTTTGGGATGCAACCGATAGGTCGCTGAGCGTTGAAGTGAATGGCAGGTATGTTTCGCTTTTTGAGTCAAAGGTAAAGATGGCGTACCTTGAGCCCTGACTTCGTTCGGCTATGGAAACAATATCTTTCTTTACCGCTTCGATGCGTGATAACCCATCATGGCTGTCTTCGGCGTTCATGCTGTACGTGAGGTCTACCACAAACAGGATGTCGCGGTTGGAGATCTCATCACCAGTACTGTAAAACGGTGAAGGAATGAAGCTAAATAAGAGCATGGCAACGATAGATGCAATGAGGACAATAAGTTTGCGCCAATGCAATAGCTTAAGTCGTTTGCGGTTACGAAGGCTCAGAGCGACGATAATGGCAATTGCCAGCAGTGCGAGGATAATGCTTCCCAGCCGTATCATATGCTCCTCCAGCGTTTACTAACGATAAACCCATACATCAGTGCCAGTATAAGTAGGACGGATATAAATGGTTGAGGATTATCTGCTTTAGTAAAGCTCTTGCTTTCCTCGACATTCAAGATTTGCCTGAATATGTCTTCGAGTAGTTTCACAACGCTTGTAGTGTCTTGGAGTCCTCCGACCGATGCGTTGGTTATGGCAGTGAATTCGCTGTTTTTGATGGTTTCTGTCTGGAAGTCAGGGGTCAATACAAAGCTTTTAATTTTGTATTTGGGAAGGAGCTGTGCAGCTTCGAGATAGTCAGTTGGACCATTATGCTCAAGATCGCTGATCATTATCAAGTTTCGGCTTTTGTCTTTCGTCAGATTGTCAAAACGCTTAACGCACCCGATCAGCGCATTGGTGATGTCGGTGCCAACTTCGTAGTTACTGCTGTCATATCCCAGGCTTTGGACTGATGAGTCAGTTGATCCCGCCTTAAAACCTTCTTGTAGGAATTTTACTCGATCCTGTATTGCCACAGTGTCGCGGGTTAGCGGTAATATTGTGTAGGTACTATTTTGAAAGATAACGATGCTAAATCTATCTGTTCGATTTTTGTCTGCTATACTTCCCATAACCGTAACGGCGTCTGAAATGTACTCGGCCATCGAACCGGAGGCGTCAAGACACAGCACAACATCATGGGACTTCTCTTCGTTGATTTTTAGTATTGATTGTTGTGGTCGTGCAATCAATGCCACAAGAACCAGGAGTATTGTTGCCAGTAGCCCGCGCTCTACCAATCTCCATCGCTTGGCATGTTGTGAGCGTTTTTTATAGGAAGGTAGTCGTTGAACCATTGCAGTTTCGGCGACAAATTGCCTACCGCGCTTTACGGGTTTTTGGCGGCGATAGAATAGCGCAGCAATAGGTAAGAGAGTAAGCAGTAGAGCAAGGGGCCACTTTAGCGACATGCTTCTACCACCTGTCGTGATTTATCGCACAGCCCGAGTAAGGTAGCTTGCACACTCGGTTGTTCCGAAAATTCTACCGGATAACTCACATCGAGAATCTGGACAAGATGGTCGAGCCGGCGTTGCGTGATTTCGTATTTAGTTTGAAATCTGGTGGTGTGATTCATGGTGGCGTCAAATGTTTCGCGGACAAGCGCGCTGAGTTGCTCGGCGGCATCCTTTGGCGATATCTGCTGGTTGGTGATTGCTTGGCGAATAGTCTCGATCTTGCCTACGGCGTCTTGGATAATTGCGGCTGCATTTGGTTTTGCTTGTGTGGCTAGGTGCTTTTGACGCTGTAAGGCTAAATGTTTGACCAGCCATTTCCAGAAAAAGTAGCCACTTACTATAGCGACAGCAGCCGCGCTAGCAATTACGGATCGCCATACGGGTAGCTGCAAGGGTGCAGAAATATCAGTGGCGGCGAGCATAACGCTTGGCCTCCATAAACATTGACTGTAAAACTTGCGGCGTTTGCTCGGGTTGGTCAACAATACCAAAGGCGGTACCAGTTGAGCGGCAGGTTTGTCGTAATGACTGCTGCCAAGCGGTTAGCATTGAGTTCCACTCTTCCTCAAGTGCTTCATCGAGGCTGAGTTCAGGGACAAGGCCCGAAACAGTTTCGATATCAAAATAGTCTGCAAGCTCATCAAGCTCGTTGGTAAAGGGTGCGCTTGGCTGGATTTGCATGAAAAATAGTTGATGCCGAGCGTTCAGCTTAGTGAGTAGTGGCTTAAGTTCGGTGGCATCCGTAAGTCCATCGCTAACAATGAATATCGCTGCACGATGTTTTAAATAATGGAGCGTGTGCTGCAGGAGGTCCTTAAGTGGCTTAGAATTCTCCGGGCCGGTGCGATGAATCGCGCCATCTACTGACCGAAGCAGTCCTTCTATGTGGTTGTTCGTGTTGCTGAAACGACTAACATTAATTTTTCCGTTCGGCTGATTAACGCAAAGTGCCATCTGGTCGCGATTCTTACGAACGAACATGCCGAGGGTAACTATCAAACCAAATAGTGCCTCAACCTTCTGAGAGCCGCTCTGTGTGGGCAAAAGCATTGAGGGGGTGGTATCGGCTATAATGACAATTTTTTGATCTCTGAGGGGCGCATAGAGCTTTGTATGTACTTCTCCGGTTCTCGCCGTCGATCGCCAGTCGATATCTTTGATATCATCTCCAACTACATATTCCCGGAGGCTATCAAGCTCAACGCCCTTCCCTTTGAACATAGAGTCGTAGTTTCCATCCAATAAGTTGAATACTTTGCGGCGCGCAAAGAGCTTTAAGCGCTTAGCAATAACCTGCTGAATGGTCACGGTACAGCTACAACAGCGGCGATCCGGTCGATGATCTGATCGACGGTTACGTTTTCGGCTTCGGCTTCGTAGGTCAAAACTAGACGATGACGCAGTACTCGACGCATAAATGGTTTTATATGGTCGGGGGTAACGTAGCCAGCTTGATTCATAAGTGCGGCCGCTCGACCACAGGCCAATAATGCCAAGCTCGCCCGAGGCGATGCGCCGACATCTACAAACGGTTTGATATCAGTAAGTCCATAGCTCTCAGGCGTGCGCGTAGCTGCTACTAGCGAAGCAATGTATCGCAAGATACGATCGTCGGCAGTAATGGCGGCAGCAGATTCCTGAAGCGTAAGTACGTCAGCTAAGGTGATCGTGGTCTTGAGGTTGGCTATGTCAGAAGTTTGCGGGCGAAGCTTCATCACGGCTACCTCTTCTTCAACTTTGGGGTATTCGAGGATGTGTTTAAGGAGGAAACGATCAAGTTGCGCTTCTGGTAGCGGATATGTTCCTTCTTGTTCAATCGGGTTTTGTGTTGCCATAACAATGAAGCCGTTTGGTAAGTCGTACGTCTTCCCTGCTATCGAAACTTGTCGTTCCTGCATAGCTTCTAGCAAGGCACTTTGCGTTTTTGCTCCGGTACGGTTGATTTCATCTACTAGTACAAATTGGTGGTTGATTGGTCCAAGCTGCGTAACGAACTCATGAGACTGAGAATTGTAAATTTGCGTGCCGACGATATCTGAAGGCAGCATGTCTGGGGTGCATTGGATACGTACAAAATCTGCCCCGACACTTGCGGCTATGGTGTGAGCGGCAGTGGTTTTCGCAAGACCCGGCACACCTTCTAGGAGTAAATGGCCTCGTGACAGCAGAGTAACCAGGATACTTTCGAGCATCTCTTCCTGCCCTACTATTAGTTTTCGATAGGTTTCCTTGATGGTGTTGAGGGTTGCAATCGCGGCCTGAGATGCTGCTGGTGCGGTTGTTGGAGGAGGTGCTGCAGGGGCGCTCGGTGTGGTAGCCGCATCGGTATTATTTGGCGACGCCGCAACGCTCACCGCTACCTTGTGTTCGTCTGACGGTTCCTCCACAGCAGGAGCTTGGCCCATAGTACTTCCCTCGTTCATTACAAAGATAATAACATGATTATGCTTGTGACTACATGTAGAATGTTTATCTTCTTCCCTGCTTAGCTACGAAAAAACGCGAAAATAATACCAATTACTAGCCGTATCATGCTAGCATTATCGTATGAATTCATCTCACTTAGGCAGCCGGGTACAAGCAGCTCGACTGTCAGCAGGCTTAACGCAGCAAGAACTATGCGAGCAGGCAGGGCTGAGCTACTCAACGCTGGCCAAGATAGAGCGCGGTGCAATTAAGGCGCCGTCGATATTTATTATCAATCAAATATGCCAGGCACTCGGGCTGACAATTGAGGGGCTACTTTCAACCGGCGTCACTACTGTTAAGCAGCGGGCAAGATCATCAACCAAGGAGGTGTTGGCGGCCACCCCGGTCAGCTTCGTGTATTGTGATATTAACGGAGTGATGGTGCGCTTTTATCAACGGGCGTTTGCTGCTCTGGCGCATACTACAAATCAGCCACTAGATCTGGTAGAGACGATATTTTGGCGTTATAACGACGCCGTTTGCAAAGGGGAGATGTCCGAAATGGAGCTTAACAGGGTACTTGCCGAGAGTCTTGAGGCGCAAGTGGTCGATTGGCGGTCGTTGTATGTCCATGCAGTTGAGCCCATTACAGAGATGCATGACTATGTAAAAAGTCTCGTGGGTAGGTATAAAGTGGGGTTGATTAGTAATATATTTCCGGGGTTTTTACAGGCACTAAAGGACGCTGGAAAGCTACCCGATATATCGTATGACGCTGAAGTTGATTCATCAGTTGTGCATGAGATTAAGCCGCATAAGCATATCTATGAAATTGCCGAAAAAAGGGCTAACGCAAATGCCAGCCAAATATTGCTGATTGATGACACACGCGCAAACATTATTGCCGCGCAAGAACAGGGGTGGAGGGCCATTTGGTTCGATAGTTATCATCCAGCCGAGTCGGTAGGGGACATAGAAAAAATACTGCGGGCCTAAGGTAGTGTGGGCTTATGTGCTGTATAGGGGTTGTAGCGAAATTAGATTGAGTAGTCTTGTAGGTCAGATAAGCGAGCTTCTGCATCGCTAAGCTCTGTTTTAGTTGACGCGACTACCTCATCAGGGGCATTGCTGATATAGTTTTTGTTGCTTAGTCGGCTTTTGAGGCGTTGTATCTGATCTTCTATTCGCTGTTTTTCGTCTGCAAACTGCTTCTTAAAATTCGCTAACTCGTCAGGTGTTACATTGATCCAGGCATCAAGGGACGGGTGGTTGACTTTGATGCCGTTGCCCGTCTTCTCTTCTACGGAGCCGAGCTTAGCAAGTTGGGTGATTAAATCGACGTTATTACTGATGAGGGGTGACGTAGCATACTGCATTGTAGGTCTGCTGAGCCGCATGTTGCTGGCTATAGCCCTTGCTTCTGTTACTAAGGTGCGGATTATATCAAAATCTCTGGCTGCACTGGCATCATACTGGGCTACCTGTGGCCATGCATGGGTGATAATCATTGACTTCTCCCACCCTAAACTTTGCCAGATAGCCTCGGTCACAAAAGGCGCAAACGGATGGGTAATTGTCAGAATTGCTTCGAGGCAACGGCCCAGTAGGGTGGGGTTTGGCTGAGTTTTGCTTGCTTCGATGTACCAGTCCGCGAACTCTTCCCAGACGAGGCTGTGCACCCGTTCTAAGGCTAAAGCAAACTGATACTCATCAATCTGTTTTGCAATGCTCTTGCTGGCTTCGTCTATACGCGAAAGTATCCAATGATCAGCGATTGAGTTTCGACTTACTTCAGCGTGGAAGTCAAAGTCTTCTCCGGTAACACCTTGAACGTATCGGGCAATATTCCACAACTTATTAGCAAAGTTTCGACCACCGACTACCTTAGCGGGAGTATACGCTTGATGAGAGCCGGCAGTTCTGCCGCTTAGGGTGCCTATGCGCAATGCGTCCGATCCGAACTCCTTAACGAGTCCCATCGGGTCTATGGTGTTGCCCTTTGACTTGCTCATCTTTGTACCGTCTTCGGCCTTAACGTTTCCATGAATGTAAACTTCCTTAAACGGCACCTGACCAGTGACGTATAAGCTCATCATAATCATGCGCGTCACCCAAACGAACAGGATCTCGCCGCCTGTTTCCATCAGGGAAGTAGGGAAGAAGGTTCTATAGTCATCACTGTCGGGGTGTCCAAGCGTTGCGTATGGCCATTGGTCGCTTGACCACCAGGTATCAAATACATCTGGATCGCGGGTGTACGTTACACCATCAACCTCTATGGTCTCTTCGGATACGCGTTCGTCGAATATCCACTTTTCGCTATCTTCGGTGCTGCGAAATGCTGGAATTGGAATCCCCCAGGCGATTTGTCGAGAGATATTCCAGTCTTTTATGTTTTTCAAATAGGTGATGACGGCTTGCTTCTTACTCGCAGGATAAAAGGTGATATCACCAGATTCAAGTGCTGCAATGGCTCTAGTTGCTAGGGGTTGCATGCTGACGAACCACTGGTCCTTTAATAGCGGCTGTATGATCGTGTCGCACTTGTAGCAGTGCGCGACGGAATTGGTATAATGTTCAACTTTAGCAAGGGCTCCCAGTTGGTCTAGCGCAGCAACTATTGCCCCTCTGGCCTCGTCTACGCCCATTCCTTGATACTTTTCAGGAGCGTTATGGTTTATTTTTCCCTCGTGATCGATAACAGTGAGGCTTGGAAGGTTATGGCGCTGTCCAAGTTCAAAATCTACCAGGTCATGGGCAGGCGTTATTTTGACTGCTCCAGTTCCAAACTCGCGATCAACAATATCGTCAGCAACGATTGGAATTTCGCGATTAGTAAGCGGCAAACGTACAGTTTTTCCGATATTAGCAGCGTTCTTTTTATCCTCAGGGTGTACGGCGACCGCAACATCTCCTAGGATTGTTTCCGGACGAGTAGTAGCAATAGTTACCGATCCCGAACCGTCAACAAGTGGGTAGTTGACGTAATACAGTGCCGACTCAGCTTCCTTGTAGACAACTTCGTAATCAGAAAATGATGTACCATGGTGTGTGCAATAATTGACGATTCTTTCACCACGATATATCAGATCATCGTCCCACATCTTTTTGAACGTTGCATAGGCGGTTTTGACAATTTTCTCATCGAGCGTAAAGGTAAAGCGACTCCAATCGCAGCTTGCGCCCATGGCCCTAAATTGATCGAAAAATACTTGTTTGTTGTGATCTACAAAGTCCCATACTTGCTGGTATAGCTCTTCTCGACTGAAGTCGAACCGAGATTTGCCCTCTTTAGCTAAATGTTTTTCGTACACAACCCACGTTTCAAATCCGGCATGATCTGCTCCTGGCAGCCAAAGTGCCGCTTTGCCTTGCAGTCGTTGGTATCTCGTTACTAGGTCTTGAATCGCAATAAATAATACGTGCCCCGCATGGAGTCCCGCATTCGCATTCGGAGGTGGCATGATGATAGTAAATGGTTCTGTAGGCGCCCCGTCCTTGCCGGTCATTCGTGGTTCGAACGCTCCGGACTCCTCCCACAGCTTATAGATGTCCGCTTCGTGATCGGCTGGATTGTACGCTTTAGGGAGTTGCACGATTGTTTCAGGGCCTCATTATGCTGGTTCACGTGAAAGGGGTAACACTTAACAACACAAACGATTGGTTCGCGTCGACGTGTTACCCCAAATTTCCACGTGTTTGTTTTCCATGACAGTATACACGTTCTTGGCGACTATCAATATATTGACAAAAATTAGCATAAGTGTTATCATAAACCTTAATGACCACCACCATCTCAATACCGACTAAATACGTAGTGAGAGCTCAGCAAAGCCTGTCACGAGCTCATAAATAATGGCGTAGTCACTGCTATGTCTCAAAACAATTTTGAAACAACTTCTGAGCTAACCGCAGTAACTCATGCGCCGGCGTTTGAATTGCCACCAGCTATCCAAGATTATGATCCAGTTTTTACGGCTAATATTGATGAAACAAGTTTGCACTTAGAAACGGGAGACCGACTCTTTGCCCGGCGTCAAATAGCAGAGGGTGTGAAGACGACGCTTGCCCAGGAATACATTCGTCAATACGCCGAACGAGGACAGCCGGTTCACTTTATTAGAATTAATCAAAAAGAGCTGGAGGCGCACATACCAGAGTTAGCAGAAAAGGACGCTCGTGTTGCACAGCAGCTTGAGGACGGCCTTGACGTTGTTTTGCTGGTAGCAATGAAGCCGAATGCGACCGTGACGCACTCATCACAGCTACAGAATTACGAAATGCATCAAGGTATACTCATTGAATCGATGCTATCTCGTACGGCGCCCGGTGCAGATCACGATTGGCAATAAAAAGGGTCGGGTTAGGCATTTGTACAGCGCTAGAGCGTTAAGCTTGGCATTGTTTGTAACGTCAACGGATCAACCGGTCTACTTTTCGCTTTTGACTGCGCAACGCCAAGCTTAGGCTGAAGCGCCGCGACGAAGCAGCCAAGCGTCGCAATCATGGCGCCGTTATCGGTACACAGCTTTGGGTCGGTGTAGGCAATGTCTATGGGGAGTCGAGCTTGTAGTTGACGGCGTAGCTCCTGACTGGCTGCCACGCCACCAGCTATCACGACGCTCTTTGGTTTGTAGTGTTCGTAGGCAGCAACAGTTTTATCAACGACCGTTTCGATTGCAGTATGTTGAAAGCTGGCGGCAAGATTTGCTTTTTGAGCGACTGAGAGCCTTTCTGCGAGCAAATGGCTGGGAAAATGGTGGTCTTCACCAATTTCCGTTTGAGCGGCTCTCAAAACTGCCGTCTTTAAGCCAGAAAAACTGAAGTTATAAGGCTCAGCAAGCTTAGCTTTTGGTAGATAGTAGGCATTTGGCATGCCATGTTGAGCCGCCTTTGCAATAGACGGCCCCCCGGGGTACTCAAGTCCAAGAATCTTGGCGACCTTATCAAAGGCTTCACCGATGGCGTCGTCACGCGTATGGCCAAGTCGGTCATAGTCAAAGTGGTTACGGAAGTAAACCAGGTCGACGTGCTTACCGGAAACAATGAGGGCAAGTAAGGGGAAGGTTGGTTGAGTCTTTGGTAGTGAGTAGCCCTTTAGCGTAGTTTTAGTTAAAAAGTTTGCATAAACATGGCCTTCGACATGATTCACCGCATAGAGAGGTTTATCTTTCAGCAGTGCAATGGTGCGTGCAGTGAGTGAGCCTATCAATAGGGAGCCAAGCAAGCCGGCTCCGTAGGTAACTGCGATGCCGTCTATTCTATCCCAAGCAGACGCTATGCGTAGTGTAGGGTACGCTACCTGTAGCGCTTGGTGGATAACTGGTAATATCGCTTCAATGTGACTTCGAGCAGCGATTTCTGGGACGACGCCACCGTACTCTTTGTGTATGTCTATTTGCGTGGCCACCACATTGCTTAGCAGGGTGTCGCCATTCTCAACAACCGCAGCAGCTGTTTCATCGCAGCTAGATTCAATCCCAAGTATTACCATGCTGTCAATATATCAGATAAAACGTATTTGCTATGTCCGAGGCTGGGGTCCGCGTTTGTGGCGTCCGGCAATCGTAAAAGCTGTAAAAACAGGGTACTATATACGCATGAAAGAGAGGATGGTCGCGTTTGCACGGCGCATAGTTCCAAGGCAATTGGTGCCAGTAATCGAAGATGCGTATCGGCGTCTGCGCTCACTACTTATTAATATCCGATATGGCTTTCCGGCTCGTGGACTACAAGTTGTAGGGGTAACTGGCACAAATGGCAAAACGACCACCTGCGTGTACATCAACGAGGTACTTAAGGCGGCAGGCAAGCGCACTGCCTTGTTTACCACAGCTCTCATTGAGCTAGACGGAGAGGAGCAGCCCAACGAACTCAATCGTACCGTCCCGTTGACAATGCAGCTGTTCAATTTCTTTCAGCAAGCCCGCAAAGCTAAGGTCGACTGGGTGGTTATTGAAATAACCTCCCATGCGCTGGATCAACATAAGTTGGATTTTGTGCCGCTTGAAGTAGCGGTAATCACTAACCTTACGCAGGATCACCTGGATTACCATGGCACTATGGAGAAGTATGCCGAGGCCAAAGCGCGCATTCTAAAAAAGAAGCCAAAATTCGCTGTTCTAAATAGAGATGACAAGTGGTATGACTTTTTCGCGGCACGGGCAAACAAGTCATTCACGGAGTCGTACGGAACAGACGACCGATCGGTGCTCGATATTCAGGAGTTGCAGAGCGACATGACGGGATCGTCTTTTGTGCTTGTTGGACACCCCGTTGATGCCAAAAACTATCGCCTCGAAATAAAAACGTCATTGCTTGGCGATTTTAACGCCTATAACGCTGCGGCTGCAGTTGCAACCGGAAGGGTTCTCGCCATTGCCGATGATGACATCCAGCAAGGCATTGCAAACGTCACCCTCGTACCTGGGCGAATGGAGATTGTAGGACAAGACAAGTTCACGACCATTGTAGACTATGCCCATGCCGCTGATGCTCTGACCGCAGTCCTAACGACTCTTCGCCAGCTTGGTAGCAAAGACATCTCGCTTGTATTTGGAGCCACGGGCGATAGGGATAAGGAAAAGCGGCCGATTATGGGTAAGGTCGCAGCAAAGTTAGCTGACCACATTTTTCTAACAGACGACGAGCCATATACCGAGGATCCAAGTGCTATTCGCGCCGAGGTGATGGCAGGTATAAAGAAAGCTGGCGGCGAAAAGAAAACGACAGAATTTGCAGATAGACGTGAAGCGATCCGTGCTGCCATACAGCATGCCAAAGTAGGGTCGGTGGTGTTAGTGACGGGCATGGGGCATGAAAAGTTCCGTATTGTTGGCACCGAGCGTCAACCTTGGGATGAACGCGCGATCGTACGAGCTGAGCTTAAAAAGAAGTAATATCAGAGTATTTTTTTGATGCGCTTTGCGGTGCGCAAGGCCTTGTACTGTACTGGCTTAAGAGGAATCTCCCAGGTGCCAAGCCGAGTCACCATTTCGCCACCGAATGACTTTTTAAAGTGGGTGAATCCGGCCCAGGGGTGATCAGGTTGATCTGGGGGTGCAATGCCAAAGAAATCAAATTGTTTTAAGGCCCGTTCCTTGGCTTCCACAATGATGCCCCACACCAAAAATGTCGCAGCCTCCAGCTCGCGCGCCTCTGGCAAGCTCGCCGCGTGGATGTAGTAGCGTGTTGTCGGAGAGTCAAATGCCAATACACCCGCCACACGCTTATTGTTGTGAACCGCATAAAATAGCTGAGCTGTTCCTTGAGGGATCATTGTGTTGGCGATCGTTCTGTAGTAGCTGTCGGAATGTGCTTGTATGCCGGTTCGTTGGTAGGTAATGTGTATCATCTCCAGGAAATCCTCTATAGCGCTGGCTTGCTTGCAGTGTTCAAACGTAACTTGTTGACTAACAGCTCTGTTTAGGGCACTCTTTCGGCCCTTATTTAGACCGGTCTTTATATCTGCTAATGGCTCTGTAAGATCTAGTACCAGCGTGTGCTGCGGTTGAAAATTCTTTTCCGCTCGCTGAGCACCAACATCAATGAGTGATTGTTCGGTAATATCTCCCACAGGCTCTATGCGCACAAACACTGCATCCAGCTGCTTACCGAGTGCTATTAGTGAAGATATAGCGCCTTCAAAGCCAGACTGATTTGCTATGGTAGGTCCTAATGGGACTTCCAGGTAAGTGCCGTATCGTCTTCTGTGCTCTATTGCTTGCCAATGCCAACCTGCGCCACTTTGCACGTGAATCTTGTGGCCGAGTGCAGTATGTACATCACCCCATGCTGTACTTTGCAGTATTTGCGCTTCGGGATGTAAATCGTAGGGATGTTCTTGTGTCTTCATGTCTGCTTCATATGGTACCAGTATATGAGCCAGGTATGAGGACAAAAGTGCGAAAGGGGGTGAAGGGAATGATATAGAGCGCATCAGCGCATCGTACATACTGCCATTCACCCCAATGACTCATCGAGTTTGCAAGTTATAGGAAGAGGTTGGATTGGGCTCGCGCCATTGAGAGCCCAATCCGTCCTCACATCAGTTGCCTGCTGGGCTGGGGCGCGTCACCCTTCGGGGACGAGGTGAGCGCCGGCTCAGCTGGGTGCTGCGTGCATTGCTGCTCGCAGCTGCTTGCCGTGTTGTCGCTCGAGCGGGAGCCGAGAGCTCACGTTCGAGATCCTGCAGGAACAGAACGACGAGGGACTTGATCTCCTCAACCGTGTACGAATGGGGCGAATCGATCATGATTCGCAAGCCACACAGGGTTGCAGTGATCTTGTCGGTGGAACGCTGCGCCACACGCTGGATGGCTCGCGCCGAGAGGGACTCGGAGCCGACTCTCGAAACGTTCAGCACGCACAGGCGTTGGTAGGGCAGTCCGCCTCGGGCCGCCGTGACCTTTCGGAGGTCGGCTCGACGGTAACTGATCACCAGGGGCTGTCTGCTGCCCTTGATGTCCAGCCTGAACCTCTCGTCACCACCGTTGTCGTGGTCGACACCGTGATCCTCGTAGTTCACTGTCTGTTGTTCCAACTTGCTACCTACTTCCATGTAGATGGGATGGGTCTAAAGTACTGTACCATAATGGTAAAGTTGACGTCCACCGTAGTTGATAGTGTTATAGTATTCTTATGGGAGAAAGAGTAGCCAATACCGAGACTAGTTCTCAACGACTTGTCGAAGCACTACGTGACGAATTTCGACGTGCATATAGTCAGGAAGCGGATACAACGCGCAGCCCGCTCGGTAGTAGCGGACGAACTGATAAATTTTACCGGGTGGTTAATTTACCGTTGCATGACCGTCAGTTTACTAATGGGAGTGTTGTGATTGTGCGCAAGGCGCCACATCCCGATGATGATCCGTACAACTTTACTGAAATTTATGCACCTATCAAGCCGACAGAATTGCGCCGTAGCTGGCAAAAAAATCCTCCAGGAACGCAGAATGACATTTTTTACATGCACATTCGTCGAGTTAAAGCTGGCGCGCAATCTGACAGATGGATAATGATTGACGAACAGCAGGCAGTTGAGCTGGACGATAACCCGTTTGAACCCATTCCCTTAATTAACGACCATGATCCGCAACGTTGTGCGAGCAAGCTTTTAGATCTCATGCGCCGTGAAAGCCTTATTTCGGTAACGGCAACAGAAGTTGCGCACACAAATAATTAGCACCGGGTATACTATCTAGTATGCATGGTGATATCTTCAAAGCCTATGACGTGAGGGGTAAAGTTGACGGCGAACTCACACCAGACATTGCTCGACTTATTGGGAGGGCCTTTGCAGTTTGGCTACCTGATGATGGTGCGATTGCGGTCGGTTACGATATGCGTGCCGATTCCAAAAAGCTAGCAGCCGAGCTGATATTGGGTATTCGGGAGCAGGGCAGAGACGTAATCGATCTCGGATTAGTCTCCACTGACATGACGATGTTTAGTGTGGGTAAATATGGGCTGGCGGGTGGGGCGATGATCACAGCAAGCCACAATGCAGCTGATTATAATGGAATTAAGTTTTGCCGACGCGAGGCTCGTCCCGTCGGCTTACACTCTGGCTTAGCAGAAGTGCGCGACATAGCCATTGCAGCATCATTTGATCCAGCTGCCTCTCCAGGAAGTTTGGAACAAAAGGACATAATTGACGAATGGATTGCGCACGTTTTGTCATTTGTGGAAGTTGCCGACTTACGAGAGCTTAAAATTGCAGTTGATGCTGGCAACGGCATGGCGGGAGCGATCTTTCCGCACCTTCTGCCCAAAGTGCCCTGGAAAGTGGTGCCGATGTACTTTGAATTAGACGGTACATTTCCAAATCACCCAGCAAATCCTATGGAACCAAAAAATCTCCGACAGCTAGAGATAATGGTGGAGCAAGAACAGTGCGATATTGGATTGGCCTTTGATGGTGATGGAGACCGAGTTGCCTTGGTTGATGAGAAGGGTAGCAGCATAACCGGTAGCGAAACACTGGCAATGCTTGCTGAGTATTTTTTGCAAAAATTTCCTGATTCAACAATCGTTTATGACGTAAGGACCAGCCGTGTGGTCGCTGAGGCAATCGAAACAAATGGTGGACACGGTGTTCGAATGCCGGTTGGGACTGCCTTTATAAAAGATGCCATGCGCGAACATGCTGCTCCGTTTGGTGGTGAAGCGGCCGGGCATTTTTACTTCCGTGACAACTGGTTTGGAGATTCGGGGTTAATAGCCGCTGTGGTTGCGATTGCAGTTGTAACTAAAAGCGGCAAGAAACTGAGCGAACTTATAGCTGGTTATCGCCAGAAATATGTCTCTATTCCTGAAACAAATTTTGTTGTTACCGATAAAGATGCTGCGTTAAAGCGTCTTGCTGCCGAATTTGAAAGCGGGGACCAGGATTGGCTAGATGGATTGACGATTTCATGGCCGGATGCTTGGTTTAATGTTCGTGCGAGTAATACAGAGCCACTTCTCAGGCTTAACTGCGAAGCCATGGAAGCGAATCGACTGAACGGCTTAGTAACGAAGATATCCGCACTATTGCCGCAAGAATAACAGCGTACTTGACAGCATTTTTGGCAATCGGATATGATGAGTGCTGATTGTTAGCACTCACCGCATCAAAGTGCTAACGGCTTAGTAATATAACAGGAGGAGAATATGGCTGTACCTATTCAACCACTCGATGAATACATCGTTGTTCAAACCGAAGAAGCAAAGAGCAAAACGGCCGCGGGCTTACTGCTTCCAGAAAGCAGTAAGGAGAAACCAAAGGTAGCGAAAGTCGTTGCCGTTGGATCGGCGGTAAAGAATTTGAAAGTTGGTGATCGGATTTTATATCAGAATAGCTACGAAGCTACTGAAGTTTCTCTCGAAGGTGAAGACTACATAATCCTTTTCCATAAAAACGTAATCGCAATTGTTAAGTAGGAGGACGTATGGCAAAAAAGACTTTTTATGACGAAGATGCACGACGTCGTGTACTGGGTGGAGCTAAGCTACTATACGACGCAGTTAAGACAACAATGGGGCCAAAAGGACGCAACGTTGTTATTGGCAAGAGTTTTGGCGGCCCGCAGGTAACGCACGACGGTGTGAGTGTTGCAAAAGCAATTGAGATTGCTGATGTCGACGATGAGACACTTGGTTACAAAGTTGGTGCTGAATTAATTAAAGAGGCAGCCAGCAAAATGAACGATGTAGCTGGTGACGGTACGACAACCGTCACTGTGCTGACGTACCGTATCCTTCGTGAAGCCAATAAGCTGATTGCTGCTGGACATAATCCTATGGAGCTTCGTAAAGGACTTGAAAAAGCAGGCCAAGACGCAGCAAAGCAACTCAGTAGCTTAAGTGAAAACATATCAAACAAGCCAGCCCGAGTGGCAGAAGTGGCAACGATTAGTGCTGGTGATCCAGAAATCGGCAAACTCATCGCTGATGTTATTGCTCGCGTCGGTAAAGACGGGGTCGTGACGGTAGAAGAGGGCCAGGGCCTAGCTCTAGAAAGCGAAGTAGTTGAAGGCTTTACCTTTGACCGGGGCTTCGTCAGTGCCTACATGGTTACTGATACGACACGCATGGAAGCTGTGTATGACAAGCCAGCTGTAGTAATTACTGACAAAAAGATAAGTTCAATCCAGGAATTTCTGCCTCTACTCGAGAAGCTAGCAAATGCCGGAAAGAAAGACTTGGTACTGATTGCAGAGGATGTTGATGGTGACGCCCTAGCGACTCTCGTGCTAAACCGTCTAAAAGGCGTGTTCAATACCATTGCGGTTAAGGCACCGAGCTTTGGCGATCGTCGCAAAGACATACTTGAGGATATTGCTATTCTGACGGGTGCAACCGTTATTTCTGAAGATAAGGGTGTCACCTTTGAGAATGCCGAACTGGATGCCGTGGGCACAGCTCGCAAGGTTATAGTGACAAAAGACGCTACAACTATCATTGAAGGTGGCGGGTCGTCGCGGGCACTCGACAGCCGCATCAAGCAAATTGCCGCACAGGCTGACTCCGCTTCCAGTGAATATGACAAAGAACAATTGGATGGCCGTAGGGCTGCTCTCAACGGAAAAGTTGCCGTTATTAAGGTCGGTGGGGCAACAGAAACCGAGATTAACGAGAAAAAAGACCGTGTTGATGATGCGGTCCACGCAGTTAAGGCAGCTCTCGAAGAGGGTATCGTTGCAGGAGGTGGCGTGACGCTCGTTGATTTGAGCAAAAAAATA
>CAYYKI010000002.1:0-65250 GCA_964440975.1 uncultured Candidatus Saccharibacteria bacterium
TCATCGCTTTCAAAATTGTAAAAGGCCATCTCCGGGTTGAGATAACTTTGCATATTCTGCTACATTTTTAATTATTTTGCAATACTTTGCAATCAAACTAAACACTAAAGAAAACTTGGGCAAAATTCAACACCCGCTTCCGATAAGAAGGGGTGGGCACTTCTCATCTTCCACGGGTGTTGAATCCACCCTTTAATCCCACCAGCGAAGCGTCGGTCGCAACAAAGGTGACCGCGCCGCCCGCACCAGTGCAAGCACCGGAGGGGTCATCTCAATCGACTCACTTTATCATCGGACCAGGGAGCAAGCTCTCTGGCACTCAAGCTGCAAGCAGCTTGAGATAGATTAAAGGGGTTAGTTTGCCCCCTATTCACGATTTGGATGTATACTGTGTATACGCCCAAGACATCGGAGTTCTTAGTGGAGGGTAATACTAATAACGTACCGAATTCGTCGTAGGGGACAATCTAACTTTTATAGTTAGAAATTTGGGGGTATAAGGTGCGAAAGCGTTGTAATACGCTTACGGACCGGTAGTTTAGCATGTAGTTGATTTATTGTCAATACCCTTTATTAAAAAGCACTTATGGTTACCACCACTTACACCATCAACGACCCCAGTTATCCAGCCGATTTATTACGTTTACCGCAGCCACCAAAAAAACTACATTTTATCGGTAAGCCACCGACTAATCTGAGCCCTTCTATTGCGGTGGTCGGCTCGCGCAAACCCACCACCTACGGCGCGGTAATCACTAGTCAGCTCACCGAGGAACTTGCTATGCGCGGAATAACAATAGTCAGCGGTCTTGCAATTGGTGTTGATGGCCTTGCCCACCGCGCAGCATTAAAGGCAGGTGGCAGAACAATAGCAGTGATGCCGTGCGGCCTTGATCGTATCTATCCGGCGTCACATCACAAGCTGGCCAAGGATATCCTTGCGCAGGGCGGCAGCCTGGTCACCGAATACCCAGAAGGCATGACGCCGTACCAAAGCAACTTTGTCGCACGGAATAGGATTGTGGCAGGCCTTGCCGACGCTATCCTCGTTACCGAAGCTGCCGAAAAAAGCGGAACACTAATAACCGTACGACATGGACTTGAGCAAGGTAAAACTATTCTTGCTGTTCCAGGTAATATTACGAGCCCACTTTCTAAGGGCACTAATAATCTTATACGTATGGGAGCAGTTCCTATAACAGAGGTGATCGACATACTACATGCTATGAACCTTGAAGACAGAATTTCTGATACTGAGCCCGTGTCGCTCACTGCTGACGAACAAAAAATCATCAATATTATGCGTAGCGGGATAACAAAACAAGAGGAATTGCTCAAGCAAAGTCAACTACCAATACAAGTATTCAATAGCACCCTTACCATGCTCGAAATAACGGGGCGGATTGAATCCATCGGACAGGGTCAGTGGATTATACGATGAGTCATTGATTTAACATACATTTTATGGAATAGTATTATCACCCTTACTCACAGCGCTTGGTACGCGCGCACATTCACAAAGAAAGCTGGTGATAGTCAACATGTTGACCGAAACCTACCGTAAGGAAGTGGAAGTCACGGATGACACCGTGTCGAAGTCCACCGACGTGGAGCTGTTCGAGGCCGAGAAGAACCGGCGTCAGCAGCTGCTCGCGGCGGCAGGTCTGGACTCGCGGCTCGCGCGTGAGAGCAAGAGCCAGTCCACCAACTCCAAGCTCAAGACGGCCGAGATGCTCTACAGCGAGCTCACCAAGCCGGAGCTGCGAGTGTGGCGTCGCTTCCTGCCGACGACGGCCAAGCTGAAGGACTACGTCTACGACGAGGTGCCGATCGAAGCCCTCGAGGCCATCACGGAGGCGCGCGAGTTCGGCGTCTTCGATCGCATCGAGATCTGGACCCCGGAGGGGAACAGCTTCCGCGGCATCGTCGCTCGGCGCCTCAACATCATGCAGGACAAGCTGTCCGACTTCGTCGCCAACCTCGACCCGATGGCGGTCGGCATCATCAAGATGGACGACGGCAGCGAGCGGCTGTTCCCGATCGTGCGCTGGGGCGAGTCGCTCCTGCCGTACGAGAAGGTCAAGACGATCGGCTTCCGCGCCCACCTCATGGCCAACCTGGCAACCATCGTGATGCCGGTGCTCCTGGTGCTGTTCGGCTTCGCGGCCTTCTACAACGGCATCGTCCACAACGGCTACGGGCCCATGGTCATCGGGCTTCTTGCAAGCGTCGCCTGCATGGCAGTGTCAGTCTGGCTCACCGTCGTGGTCATGGACCTCATCTACATCACCAGGGAGTGGTTGAAGCTGCGACGCAACCGCTGAAGCACTTCAGCAAAGGGTAAATCCTGAGATTGCCTCAGGTCGGTAGCGGTCATATCGCAAGTTGAGCACACGCTCGCTCCTTGCCATATGCACCGCCGCCGTTTCCACTTAAACAATTGTGTAATTGTTCTGACGAGTTCAAAAGAACGAAAAGTGGATTTGCAAAACAGTTTGTATTAGCGTAACCTACGTTTCTGTTGTCCAATTTTAGATAGCTGCTATCCTTTTATGAGCAAGCATACATATATATGAGCAAAAACCTCGTTATCGTTGAGTCCCCGGCCAAAGCCAAAACTATCGAGAAGTACCTGGGCAAGGACTTCACGGTCAAATCTTCATTTGGCCACATTCGTGATCTCCCAAAAAAAGGCTTATCGATTGATAAAGAAAAGGGCTTTGAACCAACCTACGAAATTAGCCCAGAGAAGAAAAAGACCGTCGCTGAACTGAAGAAATACGCTAAGACAGCCGAAACAATTTGGCTCGCATCCGATGAAGATCGCGAAGGAGAGGCAATTGCCTGGCATTTATGCGAAGCTCTCAAGCTTGATCCGAAAAAAACCAAGCGCATTGTCTTCCATGAAATTACCAAGCCAGCAATTTTAAAAGCGATTGAAACCCCACGCACCGTCGACATTCATCTGGTCGACGCTCAGCAAGCCCGTCGCGTACTAGACCGCTTAGTGGGGTATGAGCTCTCGCCAGTATTATGGAAAAAAGTTCGTGCCGGCCTCAGTGCTGGGCGCGTACAATCTGTTGCAGTTCGGCTGATTGTTGAGCGCGAACGCGAAATTAAAGCCCACACCGCTGCTGGTAGCTTTAAAATCACCGCAATCTTTAGCGTTGGCAGCACTGAACTCAAAGCCGAGCTCCCAACAAAGTTTGATACATATGAAGACGCGAAGAAGTTCGTGGAAGCTGCTAAGAGTGCCGAGTTCACTATTGGGGCTATCGAGCAAAAGCCCGGTACAAAGAGCCCATCAGCACCGTTTACGACAAGCACCCTCCAGCAGGAAGCCGCTCGCCGCCTTGGCTACACGGTTCGTCAAACTATGTCTGTCGCGCAACGCCTGTATGAAAGCGGACAGATTACCTATATGCGTACCGACAGCACCAATCTGTCACAACTGGCAGTCGACGCCGCCAAAGACTTTATTTACAGCGAGTATGGCGCCGAATACCATAACGCCAAGCAGTACAAAACAAAATCAGCCGGTGCCCAAGAAGCACACGAGGCAATTCGCCCAACTGATTTTCGCAAGCTCAAAGCTGGCGCCGATGCCCAGCAAGAAAAACTCTACAAGCTGATCTGGCAGCGAGCGCTTGCAAGCCAAATGGCTCCCGCTAAAGTAGAGAAGACCGAGATCTCAATCGCATTCAGTAATCGTAAAGAAAAAATGCTCGCCAAAGGCGAAGTGGTAATTTTCGATGGATACTTGAAGGTATATGGCGGCGGTAAGGACGACGTGTTGTTACCTGAAGTCGAAAAAGGGCAGAAGTTAGACTTACAGTCTATGCAGGCCGCAGAGGTCTTCTCAAAGCCACCTGCGCGTTATTCTGAGGCAAGTTTAGTGCGCAAATTAGAAGAAATGGGCATTGGCCGCCCGAGCACCTATGCGCCAACCATCAGCACGATTCAAGATCGTGGATATGTTGAAAAGGGCGACCTTGATGGCGAAGAGCGCGAAATCAGATTGATCACGCTTGAGAAAGGCAACATAGAGGAAAAAACCGACACAGAAAAATTCGGCTCCGACCGCGGCAAACTAATCCCAACGTCAACCGCCGACATCGTGACCGACTTCTTGACCGAATACTTCGGACCCGTCGTCGATTACGATTTCACCAAAAACGTGGAGGAAGAATTCGATAGCATCGCTGATGGCAAGGTGAAGTGGAACAAAATGATTGCTGACTTTTATAAAGACTTTGTACCACTCATCAATAAAACCGCCGATGTTTCCCGCCAGGAAACCTCACAGATGCGCAAAGTAGGCAATGACGACAAATCTGGTTTGCCAATATTCGTCCGTATCGGCCGATACGGACCAATGGTGCAAGTCGGTGAAGCGACTGATGACGAAAAGCCGGCATTTTATAGCCTACCAAAGGGAACCAACGTAGACACCGTTTCACTAGAAGAAGTTAAAAAAGCTATGGAACTACCGCGTATCGTTGGCCAAACCAAAGATGGGATTGATATTGAAGCTAACGTTGGCCGTTTTGGGCCATACATTAAAGTAGACAAAACCTACATTTCTATTAAAGACGAGGATCCGCGCACTATCTCGCTCGAAACCGCTCTCAAACTGATTGCCGAAAAGGCCAAAAAGGACAAAGAAAAATTCATTCAAACCTTCAAAGGCAGTAAAGTACAGGTCTTGAACGGCCCCTATGGCCCATATGTGACTGATGGCAAAAAGAACGCCAAGATACCGAAAGACACGGATCCAAAGAAGCTGACCCTAAAGGAGTGTGAAAAACTCCTCAAGGAAGCACCTGCCAAGAAGTCATTCCGCCGCGGCCGCGCTAAAAAATCTTAATTGGCCTGCGCCAGCAAGAGTAGTTGAACACCTCAACGAGGGAGGGCTGGTATTGATCACCAACTTCGGTCAGAAGTCGCTCGATGAAGTCCGAGAGGTCTTCGAGCGGCATGGCATCGTGCTGGCAAAGATCCCTACTGAAAGCTGATCTCACTTGCCCCAACCGATCAGGGAAAAGACGCCCTACAACGATGTAGGACCCCTGATCGGCAATCTGCCTCAACCAAACTCCCAAAGTGCAATAATCTTGCATAATCGACTCAATCTGATAGATTACCTACTTATCCACATAATCTGTCAATTTTTATAAAAGAATGTTGGTGTATACGTCCAGGCGCTGCTATAATAACTCTTAGAAAAAGATGTTTGACAATTAAAAAACGTTGTTATATAGTACATAGCATAATCGTTCGACACGCTATATGTAGTGGTAGGGCGAGGAAGAAGGAAAAAGGTTATTAAATGAGTAATGCAACCACCTCTCAAGAGGCTATCGACATCTGGCAGGCAGCCAAGGAAATCCTGGAGACTATTGAGCGTGATCGTGAGCGCGAGATAGTTAGCCGTCGCTTTGGGCTGTACGACCGCAAGGAAACTCTTGAGCAAATTGGTGAGCTGCTTGGCATCACTCGTGAACGAGTTCGCCAGCTCGAAAAATCAGTAGTTTCCCGCCTGAAAGCTTCTGCTGAAAAGGACCTTCCACATATAAAAGAAGTTGAAAAAGCCTTCATTGACCACCTAAAAGATATGGGCAATGTCGCACGCATTAAGGACCTATCTCAAAAAGTAAGCAAAGAGAACACTCCGCGCGACCAAGCACACGTTGCATTCCTGTCAGAGCTTGCACCAAACCTGTCAGTTGTGGCTGAAAACGATGACTTCCATCATTCTGTTGGTATCACCGAGCACCACAATCACGATGAGATTAAAAACCTTGCGGAAGAAATCGTTGCTTTTATTAAAGATCACGGCAAGCCTACCGAAATTGATAGCGTAGCTAAGGGAATCGGCAAACATGGCCCAGCGCATTCTGAAGCCCTCGCCAAGACAAGCAAGCACCTTGCTGAACTCCGCGGCCAATGGGGACTTACCAAATGGCCAACCGTTAACCCAAAGAATATCCGAGACAAGATCTACGTCGTACTGCAAGAAAAACACGAGCCAATGCACTTTAGCGAAATCGCCAAAGCAATTCGTGAATCCGACTTTAAGCGACGAGATGTAACGGTGCAAGCAATCCACAATGAACTTATTAAAGATTCTCGCTTCGTACTGATTGGGCGTGGCATCTACGCACTGAAAGAGTGGGGCTACAAAAAAGGCACTGTTGCCGATATCATCATCGAGGTTCTCAAAAAAGAAGGTGGACCACTACACCGTGACGAAATCGTCAAACGCGTACTCAAACTCCGCCAAGTCAAAGAGACGACCATCTTGCTTAACCTGCAAGGCAAGCCGCAGTTCAAGCGTGTTGCTAAAGCGACCTACGACGTCGCGTAACGTACCGATACTTCTTCTCCGTACTGAATAAGATGGAAATCTTGCAAAACAGGGGCGACTAGCCCAGAATAGAGTAAGCATGATTACGATGTGGAGTTCCTTCGCGTTTACGCTGTTTAGCGCAACAACCTTTATATGGCTGGCATTTATTGCCGGTGCTTGTTTTGCAGCAGCAGCTTACCTTAACGAACTTAAAAGAAGGAAGTCGGGCAACATTGAAGGTGTACTTATAAGCCTAGAGATCCCGCGCACTAACGACAAAAAAGAACTCGCAGCCGAACAAATGTTTGCATCGTTGCACGGTATCCTGAGAAGTAAAAAAGAACTCACAGCCGAGGGAGCAACGCAGGAACATATCAGCTTCGAGATCGCCGCAATCGATAAACACATTCGATTCTATGTATGGGTCCCTAAGCATCTACAAAACTTCGTCGAAGGCCAAATATATGCCCAGTATCCAACCGTGCAGATCCATACACTTACCGAAGATTACGCGCAACGTGCCATTAACCATCGAGCTGTAATGTGCACTGAGCTGGCCCTCACCGATAACGAAACATTGCCCCTTAAAACGTTTGTAAGTTTTGAGGTTGATCCACTAGCGGCTATCACCGCCACGCTCGCTAAGCTCGAGCAAAGTGATGAAGAAATGTGGATTCAGGTACTTGCACGGCCAATTGACGACAGCTGGCATAAACGCGGTGCCAAAGTAATCGCAAAGATCAAATCAGGGAAGGGCGTTCTTGGATTCAGCGGCGGAAATGCAGGGGCTTATATCAGCCAAGTATTAGCTGCACCCTTCAAAGCGCCTGAAGACACTGGTAGCAGTGGAGGAGCTAAACCTGAAGTGAGCGAACGAGATCGAGCCAGAATAACCGCAATTGAAGAAAAAGGCCAAAAGCTCGGCTATCAGGTTAAGGTGCGTCTCGCTTATCTTGGTAGCGACGACTATACAGCCAAACTTCGCCTCCAGGCAATGGTGGGAACGTTTAAGCAGTTCAACACTACTAACTTGAATGGTTTCCAGCAGGGTCCGCTGCAAGTAGGAGTTGAAGGCCTAGAGTTATATCGCCAACGCAATTTCTCTAACCAAGGCTTTATTCTTAACATCGAAGAACTGGCTAGCCTTTATCACTTACCGCATACTACGGTTGAAACCCCGCATATAGTCTGGGCAACCAGTAAGACTTCTGAGCCACCTGGTAATCTACCAACTCCAGCCAATACAGATGCCAAGGACATAAGCCTATTTGGTATCACCAATTTCAGAGGCGGCAATTTACAATTCGGCATTCGTCGTCAAGATCGATCCCGTCACCTCTACATAATTGGGCAAACCGGTGTAGGAAAGTCGGGGCTTTTGGAGCTGCTTACGCTGACTGATGTCTTTCAGAACCAGGGCTTTGCCATTATCGACCCGCACGGAGACTACGCACAGAACATTATGCGCTACATACCAAGCAGTAGGGTAGACGACGTTGTGTATTTCAACCCAGCTGATACAAACTTCCCAGTAGGATTTAACCCGTTAGAGGTCCAAGACCAGTCACTCAAAAATCATATTTCTAGCGAAATTGTCGGTGTGCTTAAGCGCATGTTTGAATCTTGGGGTCCGCGCCTTGAGTATATATTGCGGTATACCTTGCTCGCATTACTAGACTATCCCAACTCTACCATGCTCGACATTACTCGTATGCTGACTGAAAAGGACTTCAGAAATGATGTTATCAGCCATATCGACGATCCGGTAGTTAAAAACTTCTGGACGGTAGAGTTTGCGAGCTGGAATGAAAAATTCGCTTCTGAAGCAGTGGCGCCTGTACTTAATAAGGTTGGCGCGTTTACCGCCAATCCAATGATCCGTAACATTGTGGGTCAGCCAAAAAGCACTATGAATATACGCCAGATTATGGACGAAGGGAAAATCCTCCTCGTTAACCTGTCTCGGGGGCTAGTAGGAGAAGATAATGCCGCCATCCTTGGAGCACTTATGGTCACCAAAATTCAGCTGTCTGCTATGAGTAGGGCTGACATCGCCAATATCGAAGACAGGCGACCATTCTACCTCTATGTCGATGAGTTCCAAAACTTCGCTACCGATAGCTTTGCAACCATTCTGAGTGAGGCTCGCAAATACGCCCTCAACCTAACCGTAGCCAACCAATACACATCACAGATGGAGCAGGTGGTTAGAGACGCGGTGTTTGGCAACGTTGGCGCCATTGTCTCATTTAGAGTTGGCGCAGATGATGCTGGTGTACTTACAAAGTGGTTTGAGCCTCAATTCGAAGCGCAAGACCTTATCCAGCTACACAACCGTAACTTTGTTGCTAGCATGACTATAAACGGAGAAAAAACACCTGCATTTTCCGGCACAACACTTAACATACCGCCCACGCAGGAAGACAATAGCGCTGATATCATTGAACTAAGCCGCACCCGCTATGCTCAGACGAAAACGGTTGTTGAAGATATTATTCGCAATGCAACTGTATCCAAAAAGCCGACACACGCGCTCAGTGCTAACCAGTCTAATCCTCCGAGACACAACAACAACCGACCAATGCCACTAACACCGAGCGAGCAGGGCTCTACCCATTCCAGAGCAGCCAAAGAAACGAGGAGCCCGCATGTAACCGACGACAAAGCAATAGAAAAGCAGCGAACTATACAAAATACGAACATTAAGCACAGTGCCGAAAGCATCCATACACCTAACGACCCCAAGGAAACCCCCAAGAAACGCACACGGCGTGGCAAGCGATCGGCAGATAAAATAACAGATACGAAACAGGGGTCAAAAAAGGACCCAAAACAGTCTGACAATGAGCTTAAAGACGATAACGTGATACACATTGCACGGTAAGAAGGGCTACAGAGACAGGGCAGTGGAAGATTACACAAGTACGGCAAAGTGTTTAAGAAATTACACGCTCATTTAGACACCACAACATAACGAGCAATCACGTCGCACAATATATCTTTTGCGACTTTAACTATTCACATCAAAGATGATTAGATATACCTTTCAGTAGGGTAGCTTAAGCACCATATACACATACAAACGCAGTAAAGACAAAATTAATAGAAACGACGCGTGAGTTCTCGGCGTAACGCCCGCCAATACACTCTCCATATACTTCTCAGTTAGCTCGCTACGAATCTCCAGCTCTCCTCATAGCGTTTGACAAATATACTACACCATATTTTATGTATACTTTTCCACAATACTTTTCCACAACGATATTTGCGTTTTCACGCTACTATGTTGAAATTTTCACGCCCCTGCTCCCTGCCTTATACATGACAATAATTTGACAAATAATATTTGTATACATTTAATATGTTTTTATAAATAATCTATTTAGTTGATTGTGAACATTTTACGAACGCGCAGGAGGGCAGCGGGGATTGGTGTTCAATTTTAAGTGACCCTTCCGGACTTAAGGATTGACCTATATAAACATAAGTGACCGTTGATGTAGATGAAACTCCGTCTACACCTGGCTACTTCTGCCCTATTTATAGAAGACGCGGTACGGAATCCGGATGTCTATATACTCATTAAGCGCTTTTTTGTCGGCAGCAATTTTTTCGAGGGACTTCTTTAGGTAATTGATTGATTCATTCGCACTAGTGTCAGTTGATACCTTTATGCGCCAGGGCTTATCTTTTATCAGTAGTACAGCTTGTTTTGGGGTGCCATCAATTAAAAATGCATCCAACGTCAAACCAGCAGACGGCAGATACTGCCTCCATGCCATTGCGGATTGTACTGCAGCGGCGTCTACTACAATCTGCCCCGTTACTGTACCTTGAGCGGGTGGATTTTCGCTAATAATTAGGGGTAAACCCTCATCTCCTCTAGCTTGCATAAAGGCCCTC
Source organism: uncultured Candidatus Saccharibacteria bacterium (assembly GCA_964440975.1). Taxonomy (GTDB): domain Bacteria; phylum Patescibacteriota; class Saccharimonadia; order Saccharimonadales; family CAZNVG01; genus CAYYKI01. The sequence goes on from CAYYKI010000002.1 coordinate 10,253, forward strand.
CCTATTGTGTCGACTACATATATTTGCCCTCCCCTACCCTGTTGCCATTTTGCTGAAGGTTGTTTGGGCAACATAGACACCGATATGGAATTTGAGAACAAGCTTCGTTTTACCGATATGTTCGTCGCGTTTGGTACTTCTTCTCGAAGCGCCTTTTCAAGATCGCGGCTACTGATAAATAACTGAAATCGACGCCAAGGACGCTCATGTGTGTACGAAATTGTCGCATTTTTTATTGAAGTTTCGATGGTTTTATCGGGTGTCTTAACGCCAACTACTGAAATAGTAGATATATACGTTAGCTTGAGTAGCAGCAGCAAGGCTAGTACGCCTACGATAAGGCGCCAGCGAGGCATTTTTAGGCCAAGCTGAGGAAGCTTAGCTTTTGCATGGCTTAACGGCTTATTTGTGGGTGACTTTGCTATCGGTGGTCTGCCATCAAATGAACGATACACTCTCAGACTTTTATTACCTTCGCGCACTTGCCGTGTCATTAGGCTTTTTCCTGGCTCACTCTAATCAGTAATTCGGCAATCGACTTAGCTGCATTAGGAGTATAGAAATTATGCAAGGCATCGCCTATTTTTTGCCTTTTTTCTCTACTGCTCAATAGCCGCTCAACCGCAGCAAGCAACACGTTGCGATCATCAACAACCTTAAACTCATCTAGTACAATTGCCGCCTTGGCGCTAGCATACATTTCGCCATTTTTCAGCTGATGTCCGCCTGTGAGATACGGACTTGGAATACTAATCACTGCACAGCGTTGCGCGGCAAGTTCTATCATCATTGACCCTGCTCGCGTAATCACAATATCTGCTGCGCGTGCATACTCGTGCAAATTATGCACAAATGGCAGCAAGCGAACGTTCTTCATGTCTATACCTGCCCTTTCGTATCGACTACGTACTGAGTCTAGATGCTTTTCGCCAGTAATATGAACAATTGTGCAAGCAGCTTTCTTATACAGTTCAGGTATTATTTCAACCATCACATCATTAATACGCTGAGCACCCGAACTACCTGCGGCTACTAAAATACACGGTATTCTCGCAGGAAGCCCCAACTCGGTGCGCATACTTTGTTGTGGGGCATGGGCAACGCGTGCAAAGTCAGTACTAATGGGAAGGCCAGTTTCTACCATTTTAGCATCCGGATAATTATAGTACTGCTTCGGCATAGTAACGGCACAATAGGTCGACCAACGCGAGAGTAGTCTATTCGTTAGGCCCGGCAGCGCATCCGAATCGTGGGTAACTATCGGCACCCCACGGCGCTTAGCGGCAATACCCACTGGCAGCCCCACATACCCGCCTTTAATAAAAACTACATCAGGCTTTTCCCGACCAAGTATTTTCCACGCCTGCATAACTCCGACTCCAAATTTCCCAAAATCGCGAATATTTCTTGCAACTAGTGGCAGGTTAATAAGCTGCTTAATTTTGCTATACGCATGGAATCTCCGTAATTTTCCCGCCTGAATATAGTGCAGCCTTACTTTCGGGGCACGTTTTTTAACAATGCCAACAGAAGCGTCGCCTTTTTGGGCTATATAGACAATCTCCGCTTTAGGATCTAGCTTTTTGAGCTCAGCGATAACGGCTAGCGTCGGCGTAACGTGGCCGGCGGTTCCGCCCCCCGAGACGAGTACTTTCATGTGCCCCTCCATTAAAACTCGACATACGTGCCTTAGGAACAGTAAACCGTGAAATTTGCAGCATCACTCCAAGCGCAGCCATTGTAAATAGTAAGCTGCTACCTCCGTAGCTAATAAAAGGAAGGGTTATACCCTTCAACGGCATGAGGCTTAGCATGGCCCCTATATTAATAAGTATGTGCGATGCTATCCACGCCATAATACTCGTCGCAACTAATCGGTTAAACATATCAGGGGTGCGCTCTATGATAGAAATCATCTTAAACAGTAAAGCGCCAAATAGCGCAATCAATAGTACTGAGCCTACAAATCCAAATTTCTCAGCAACTACCGCAAAGATTGAGTCATTGGCCGCTTCCGGTAAATAACCGAAGGCCTGCACACTTCTCCCTAGGCCCTGCCCTACCACACCGCCAGAGCCGACAGCAATAAGCGCCTGAGATATATGATAACCCTGGCCCAGCGCATCTTGCTCCGGATGAAGAAAAGTAAGAATACGAGCCACACGATGTGGCTGCACAATACTAGCCACCACTGCAGTAGATAAGAAAGCACCTGCCACCATTCCTAAGTAGTGCGTTTTGAGGCCTGCAATGTAAATCATTGCGAGCATCATAGCTGCCACCACCATTGTTGAACCCATATCTTTTTGTGCAATCATGAGAATAATAGCCACCCCTAGCAACCCAAGGGCATACGGCTTTATGGTCTCTTTCATGTCATTTATCTTACCGGCCTCTGACTGCTTTGTGAGCCAAAGCGCTACGTTTATCATAACGGCGAATTTTATAAGCTCAGCTGGCTGAAAACTCAGTGGTCCTAACTGTATCCATCGAGTTGCGCCGTTGATAGGATCGTTAAATCTGGCGCCAGGTATGAGCAGTAATAGCGAACTCACGCCGGCACCAACTATTAACCATGGTGCCATTTTCTTCCAAAACGACATCGGCATTAGCGCAGTAAAGCTAAAAGCCGCCAGTCCGAGTGCAATTGCAATAAGTTGCTTTGTGAGGTAGTAATCCTCACCTACATTGCCACCATGCAGCCTACTAAGCCCAGGACTAATGGCATAGATGATAATTAAACCAATCAGCACAAGCAAACCACTAATCAGCACCAATCCATAATCAGGACGGTGCTTTCTGACATCGCCTGTTCGCCGAGCTCGCCCACCAGTACTGTCCATGCTAGATATGACCCCCAGTTAAGGCCATGATCAATCCGATTACTGCCGCTACTTGACCCACTACCCAAAAACGCATAGTAACCTTGGTCTCTGGCCACCCCAAAGCTTCAAAATGATGGTGAATTGGTGCAACCTTAAACAGCTTACGACCTCTAAACTTCTTGGACAGGAGCTGCAACAGGCTCGAACCAGCTTCGACAACAAACACTATACCGATTATAGGCAGCAGTGCCACTGTGTCTGTCAACATGGCTACTACTCCAAGTGCCGCACCAAGCGCAAATGAGCCAACATCTCCCATGAAGAATCTTGCTGGATAAATATTAAACCAAACATACGCTAGGAGCGCTCCCACAATGGTCATACAAAAACCCGCAATACCAATGTTGCCTTGCAGATAGGCTATTGCGGTATACACTGCGAAGGCGCTCGTCAGCAACCCTCCAGCAAGACCGTCAAGTCCGTCACTGATGTTGACCGCATTAGAAGTGGAAACAACTACTGCGGCGAACAGGGGCACAATCAACCAACCAATACCTATGTCCCCCACAAAGCTGATGTGTACTTGGTTGTAGTCAAGCTTAGTAAAAAAGTATACCCCGCCAACAACGGCAATACTGAGTATTGACATCAGTTTGGTACGAGTGCGCATGCCTGCCGTGCCACTGCCCGATCCACGGATATTAATTACATCATCAACTAGTCCCACTAACCCCGCCAGTAACAACGCGGTAAGCGGTAACCAAGTTTGCGATCGGCTCCAGTTAGCTAGGACGGTAACCACGAAAATACTGCATATCATTATCAGTCCTGCCATAGTTGGTATATGTCGTTTGTGCTTCTCGGTATGATATTTTGCAAATATCGTAGCTTTTTCCCCAGTCATGGTTTCTTCTCGGGGTTTTTTCCACCAGCGATACTTATACGCGGCTGTAGTGTAAAGTGGGGTAACCAACATACTGACCGTAAAACCCGCGAATCCAAGTAGGAATATCTTGGCTATATTAGTTGTATTGGCATCTATTATTGTAGGAATACTCATGTTTATTTTTCCCTATTCCCCTAGTATACCTTCCCTAGCTCCCTGGGGCCATGGCGTAATACTGTATCAAATAGTCACAAATGCTAGAAAACAGCGGCGCGGCAGCTGTTGTCCCCGAAAACCCCTTACTGCTATCAGGCTCATCGACACGCACCATAATGACATAGTCGGGTGATTTTGAACCTAAGAACCCCAAGTACGATCCTGTTGTTTTGTCATCAGTGTAGTTGCCGTTACTGTCAAGTAACTGGGCGGTTCCTGATTTTCCTCCAATAAAGTAGCCCTTTTTGTCAAAGGGACTACCCTTAATAACACTACGCATCATATCCTTTATGTCTGTAGTCACTTGTGGCTTAACAATGTTCCGTGAGATCACCTGCCCCACCGCCCTATCCTGTATAGCCGGTTTGTAATAGGTACCCCCGTTCACGATCGCACCAAGCCCACTCACTACTTGCATCATGGTGACTGTCATTCCTTGTCCAAAACTCATGTTTGCATATCGTACGGTGTCACCATCATTAGTCGTTGCTTCGGGAATATTGCCCTTACTTTCATCAGCCAGCTCCACACCAGTAGGTTGGTTAAAATGGTAGTTATTTACCAAGTAATCGTGTATCTTCTCTCTACCTTGCTTATTAAACTGCCCCCCACCTAGCTGCTTAAAAAGATGCACGACACCAGTATTTAAAGAATACTGGAGCACCTGAGTCATGGTCGGGTTTGCAATACCCCATTGGCGAGAATTCTTGATTGTTCGGTCTTCTACCTTTACGCTACCCGTATCAGAAAAAGTGGAATCTTTGGTAACAACGCCCTCGTTGAGGGCCGTGCTCATGGTGAAAACTTTCATTACAGAGCCTGCTTCGTATGGTGTCATGGTGATGCGATTCGTGAACACTCCATAATCCTCACCTTTTACTTCACTATACTTGGTTGGATCAAAGCTTGGATAGTTGCCCATTGCTTTGATTGCGCCATTTCGGGTATCAAGCACTATCGCACTAGCCCCCTTCGCACGCGTATCTTCTGTGGTCTTTTTTAAAGCTGCCTCGAGATTCTTTTGAATATTGAGGTCTATGGTAAGCTGTACGTCCTCACCATCTTGCGGTGCCTGCTGTACAGAGCTATCTCCAGCCGCTAATGGAACGCCATTCACGTCGGTAACGGCTTTAAGGAGCCCAGTTTTGCCATGGAGTTTCTCATTAAAAAACGACTCTATACCATATTGACCTTCACCATTGTTATTAACAAACCCCAACACCTGACTGGCAAGCTGTCCCTGTGGATATACACGAGTTGAAGTGTTAGTAAAACCAATGCCCGGTAGGTTCTTCTCTTTAAGCTTATCTGCTTGCGCAACCGGTATACTGCGGGCCAGTACGACGTAGGCGCGTTCATTATTTTCTAGTGCTTTATAGTAATCAGCCTCGTTGCCACCAATTACTTCTTTTAGGGATGAAACGGTCTTTTCTTTATCCTTAATGTGACGAGCGTCGGCGTATATCAACCGTCTATCTTCATTCAAAACAACCGGAACTAACCGATCACCATCATGCGCGTAGACGATGCCTCTCTTAGCAGGTATTTCAAACTTTTTTTGGTGCTCAGCCAATGCCTGCTGTCGATAGTGATCGCCTTTTATCACTTGAAGCTGAAATAAGCGTATTGTGAATATAGACCCAATGAGTACAACAATAATATAGAAGACTGCCGGTCGCCTAACGTCCCTCGTTTGCACCGGTTGGGTTCTGTTTGATGATGTACTTACTAATGGCATCTAGTTTTGAACGTAACTGACATCGCTGGCGTTTGGCAGATTTGCCGCTACACTACTGCCGCTCACACGATCTACTGATTGTAACTGAGCAGCTTCGACTTGCAGAGCCTGATTTTCGCTTACAAGTTCAGCTTTACGATTTTTTAGGTCGTTCAATCTATACCCAAAAGCGTTTGTTTTTGTCACTTGGGTAAGATAGATAAGCCCTAATACACACAGCATAACTGCTAATAAAATAGTGTGCGAAACTGGCCCCAGCGTATTGCTGTGTCCATTAAATCGGACAGCGTTTTGATTACGCCGTAAAGATTCACGCTGAGAATTCAGCGCTGCTGATGAATATGTCATAGTGGTGGATTTTTGTTGTTATGTTGGTGTTTTTGCAGCTGGTCCGATCTTGCAACCGGACCAGCTCTGTGGTGGACAATCGAAGGTTAGCTTACTTTAACGCGTACCTTGTAAGTCCGGGAGCTTGATTTGACCTGAATTGGCATCTCTAACCCCTTTCTGTTTTTAATTTCACTGCGGCACGGAGACGAGCGCTCCGGGCACGCGGGTTGAAAACATCTTCAGTGCCTAGCGTAGGCCGTTTGGTGATCAACTTTAGTTCGGCGTCATAGGTTAATCCAGCTTTTTCACGGAGAAATTGCTTTACCTTTCTATCTTCCAAACTATGAAAGCTGATAATTGCCAAACGGCCACCGGGTAAAAGTAGTCCTGGTAAAAGTTGAAGTGTTTCTTCAAGCAAATCCAGTTCTTTATTTACCGCAATCCGCAGGGCTTGGAAGGTACGAGTCGCCGGATGGGTTTTACCCCGTGGACGACCATAGGCTTTGTTTGCCACATCCGCCAATTGGCGCGTGGTATGGATAGGCCGCTGGCGAATGATTGCAGAGGCAATCCGTCGATATAGCGGTTCTTCTCCATACTCTTTCAACAAATTCGCTAGTTCACGCTCTGGAAGAGTATTTACTAGTTCATCTGCTGTTAGTGCCGTCCGCTGGTCCATTCGCATGTCCAACGGTCCGTCGCGCTCGAAGCTAAAGCCTCGGCTGGCAGTGACTAACTGTGGTGACGACACACCGAGATCCATCAAAATCATATCAAACGCCCTACCCTGCGAAGCTAATTCGCTGGCGGCCGCATGAGAGTCCTTATGAAGTATCTCAGTTCCCGTCGCACCAAACTTTTTGGTCAGCGTCTCAATTGCCATCAGATCTCTATCTACAAGCACAGCCCTGTTTGGCGACTGTGTAATGTCGATAATTGCCGAGGCATGGCCGCCATACCCCGCAGTGAGATCTAAATAAGATTCGCCGCGTTGAGGGCATAAAGCGTCCAGAGTAGCCGATAAAAGTACCGGTACATGGGGGTTGTTGTGGTGGTGTGTATTTTGCAAGGTCACCTAACCGACAGCCAGTTTTTTGTTTTTGTGGTCGTATATTTTTGTTTTTTGGGTTCTTGGTTACCCTACCCGTCAATGAGGTTGTTGTGGTGTAAGTGCTCAGGTAATCCTGAGCACTTCCAAGTTTGGACCTTTAGAGACGTTTTGATGATAGGCTAACTAAGAATTTGAGAGACTTATGTGTGAGGTGGAGTTTTGGGAGGTTTTTAACCTAGGAGGTGCGAGGGTTTTTATAGAGGTGCCCCAAGGTGCCTCTGACTGACTGCCGATTAGCTAACCTCGAGTATGGATTAACTAATCTTTGAACCTAATTATTAAAGTACACCCTACCGTTTGGCCATAATTCGCCAGTAAGCGCCTGCGCGAACTGCAGCAACATCACGTTCGATGTTGGCGTAGTCTAGCAGATGCTGGTCGATACTTATACGACCCTGCTTGCCATCGAGCTTGGCCTCAACCTTGCCTATCCGGAACTTCACGTTAAGGTCGGCTACTTGTTCATCAAGGATATCTCCCTGCAAACGAGGCTCAACCTGTTGATCCCAGACGGTTTTGGTATAAAGGTGCAGGTATTCACCAAATCCTCGTGTAATCACGAGCTCATCGCCAGCGAGCTCACGTTGAAGCTCGGCCGGTATTGTTAACCGACGCTTATCGTCTAGCCTGCGCTCGAAGTAATCGACGGTTGTCATTTGGTAATACGTATCTGTGGTTTTTATTTTCTTCGTGGTTGGTTACCCACGATTACCCACTGACAGCAGTTTACTACCCACTTTTACCCACACGCAATAGTTTTATGCATAAAGTTATCCACAAGCGCTTAGTTATCCACAGGATAGTGTGGCGCACGAAATTAAAGACCCCACCCATGGGGTCTATCCTATGGATGGGGCCGTTTTGTTACTCTATTTAAAATTTCGGATTAGTAGTTTTGCCGGCGAAGTAAATCCTGGTAATCGTTGACTGCTTTCTCGTAGTACGGCGCAAACTGGCCGGTCGCACAAGCCAAGTCGTAGTCTTTCTGCGCGATTACTTCACGACGATCATCGCAAAAATGTGATCGTGTATAACGATACACCTTTAGTTCAAATGATCCGGAGGTGTGATATAGCACTATTGCCACCAAAAAGAACAAATTAAGGATTAATGACGCAATCATAACGCTTGCTGTGACATCTTCCATGATTACTGCATGAACACGACGTACAAAATTTGTTGATTGTTTGCCTTTATTTATCTTCACCGTTTTTTTAGCGGCCATATGAACATACCTTTTTGCTTATTGAATATTACGGATTAAGCATAAGCGCTACTCGCCTACCTGTCAATTACGCTCCGCATGTTCACGATGCTTGGCGATGGCATCGGCATACCATACGGCACTCGGTCTTACCGTACGCTCCAGCGTCTTAGTGTTGACTGCAATAAGCCCAAATTTAGGCCACCACCCGTCAGCCCATTCAAAGTTATCAAGGAGACTCCAATGAAAATAACCCCGTACATCTATGCCAACACTCAGGGCCCGCTGCATAGCTACGATGGACTCCTCAATCCACCACCGCCGGAACTGATCACTGCTATCAGCCACGCCGTTTTCGGTGATAAGTATAGGTTTTTTATATCGGTTGTGTACCGAGTTAAGCAGCGCGAATAAAGCTTCTGGCTCCATGTACCACCCCATGTCGTTTATTGGTGATTTAGGATTCTGCGGCTTAAAGCCACGGTAGTAATCAGTGAAATAGTAGTTAAAACCTATGAAATCCTGATACCTATTGATGCGGTTTAGAAACCACCAGTTCCAGAAGTAGCGCATCCAGCGGACCATTACTCTATCAAGTACGTTGTGTTTATTTTTGGCCTGTATATTGCCAAGCTGAATCGCACACCCGATCTGAATTTTTTTGTTTACTTTCTTCAGTGATGTGTATGCTATTCTATGCGCTCGCGCTAAATTATAGAAAACTTTGATGAAAGAAATTATGTTCTTTTCTTGTGGCGGCCAGGTTCCATCCATATAGCCCTTACCGGCATAAACATTGGGCTCGTTAACAGTTAGCACGTAGCGCACTTCCTTACCAAGCTCGCGACTCAGCTTGTCAACAAACCGCTTAAAGTACGCAAGGTTACGGGCATGCTTAAATCCGCCTTTTTTATCAAACCAAACCGGCACTGTCCAGTGCCAAATATTTAACACAGGCTCAATGCCTTGTCGCTTTAACTCCCCAATGTATTCCCGGTAATGCTGCCATTCCGCTTCGTTCCAGCAGCCCTCTTCGGGCTCAACGCGTGCCCATTCAATTCCAAAACGTAGAGCGGTCACATTGAGCTTCTTAGCAAGGGCAAAATCCTTTTTATAGCGTCCGTAATGATCAACAGCCCTGCCCGATATGTAATTCTTTGGATTACTGGCTTGTGATTTGATTTGCGGCCAATTTGGTAACCATCCATATCGGCTATGTGCGGTTTTGGCCAACTGCGCTGCATGTGTTTTTTCCCACTCCGACCACTGTGTAGTGTTACCCCCCTCAACTTGATATGAGGAAGTACTCACCCCCCACAAAAAATCTTTTGGAAATAACTCTCGCTCCAGCTGCTTTTTAACCATTACTGTTTATCATACCATCTAGCGCATATGCAACGGTACTCTTCAGCGATTCTTCTGCCAGACCGATCGTATTCTAGACATAACTAAGGTGGACAGCACATAGCCTACCACCGGCACTACGGCATTTAGCAACGGCCGACTGTTTTTTGTGAAGCAAAGGAAAAAGGCAATCACGCCGTATGTTAGTAGCGCTATGCTTGCACGCCTTACTAAACTTGTCTCCCAAGCCTTGTCTAATTCAACTTTTTTATTTCGTTCCTCAATGGCGGCTATACGATCTTGGAGCGAAACCATTACTTGACCCACTATTTCATTTCTTGCTTATTTAACAAGCCCGATGATTACACCCATCACCATAAGTGTAACGAATTCATGCGCAACGTTCATGGCCGTTAATTTAGTAGATCGGCGCTCAAATGCATCGTGTGTAATCATGCGAGCCGCAGTAAAGCCAAGCCAAACCCAGAATGCTGTTGTCAAGCTATCCTGTAATTGTGAGTTCTGGTAAAAACTATGAGCCAAGTATGCCATGTGGGCTAATACATATGCGGTGAAGAAGCTGACTATTATCGTTACCCCAATAGCCTTACCAGCATCGCTTTGCATTTGCTTATCAGTAAGTTTAACCATTTTCTGCCAGGAGGAACCAAAGACTCCCTTGGCGTACCATATAGAACCCACTACCATGCTGCTCACAGTTGCAAGTACTACTGCCCAAATATTAATGTCGACACTCATATGATGCTCCTTATTATGCTTGCATTATGCACCTTTCGCGTCGATTGCGTCTAGACTTTATTGATCATCATCATTTACCTGTAAAGGCTTTTTACTTTTTATTTCGTAGCGATTTCCTGTCAGCGGTGACTCCATGTAGTCATCATTTAAAAGGTTAACGAATTTAGACAAATCCTTATCGTCCATGATGAGTATTGAGCCGTCAACATCTGTGATCAGATCGATGCCCAACTCTTCGGCGTGCTTCATCATCTCGTCTTGCTTGATACCCACCGGATTAACTGCTTGTAGTTTAGCGACCAACGCCTTCTTGCCTGCTACCAGCGACTCTAGCGTCACATCTCCATCAACTGTAAACTTAAAATTCTTTTTAATTTCCTGCATTTTTTGAATCGCTATGCCGTACTTTTTAGCATTGTATCCAAAAATCGAGTCTAATTTTCCTGGTGCAAATGCATATACATCCTGATCGAGTATGAGCAAGTGATTTTCTGGCGGAATACGCAACGCTCCATCTGCATCAAACTTTACAAACCGGTTGTCACGCATCATCCAGGTTACCGTTCCCTTCATAAGTGTCGATGAAGCAAGGTGCTTCACTACATAAAATGCCTTTGGCATACTTGGATGCTTACAACGTGCCACAACAGCCTTAATGCGCTTAAGATCGTGTTGTTCTTCGACAAAATCCTCTATTTCATGCTCCTGAGTCTTGAGTAGATTAAGCATCTGGTAGGCATGCTCCACCTTTTTGAGCTGAGTACCTAATAGCACGTTTTCTTCGGTTTCAGAATCTTCAAAATTACGGACCACCAGCCCCTCGCCTGCCCCTGTTATCACTCTATCTAATAGACCGTTGATAAAAAGTGGTACCAGCTGGTTTTGTAATTCTTTTCCTACCGACGTCCTATACAAAAAATAGTTTCTGCTCATAAAGAACAGCTCCACCGACACCTCGTCTCTACTGGCCGCCACATTATTTGCCCATAAAAATACATCGCTTTCCTCATATTGTGGGGTCACTTGTGCAACTGGCGGATGTGACTGCTCTATTGCGTTCGATGGCTTCTCCACTTCCTGATCAGCTGCTGAAGACGCCACGGCATCCGTCGCTTGAGCTGGAATATTTTGGGCACTATTATCATCTATTTTTTTGGTCTGATCATTTATATCCACTACGACTCCAAACTATATACGCGACACGTGATCACGTTTTTGTATTAATGCACAATACGTTCTAGTCTACCCTAAAGCCTGCCATCATAAAGACGTAGTTTATACATCAAATACCACGGCTATCGTATGCCCAATGCAATAGCGCCTGACGCTGCTTTGTATGGCAAGTTGCGTCTCCTGGATGACAGGCCTTTTTAATTTGCGCGACATGTCGCCTCATCGCCTTCCATCGTTTGATCTGGCGCTCATCCTCTTCTGGCAGTCGCCTGCCCTGATAGAAGCGGCAGTACCACTGAAACCAGCCAAGCGGGTCTTCGGGAGACATCCAGCCTTTTTGAACCCATACCTCGTGCGGCTGGCTAGCCATGACTCCGAAGTAATTTAGTTTTGGATCGGGTCCATGATCACTCAAGCGAGCTTTATTAAACCATTCTTTTGGTAAGTCGTCCGGTATTCCATCAAAATAAGCACCCCCAAAAACACCGAGTTCCAACATTTGCTGCGGCGTGAGATCAGGTATGAACTCTTCGTATATAGTCATGGTGCTAGCTCACTCTGCAAAGTCTCCAGTAGGCCTTTACGATATTTGCCACTAAAGTTATGGTCCCCGTCAATGATTAAAACCGGTATCCCCGTACCATCAAAGTTGGTTTCACCTAATATTTCATCATCGTGCGCTTTTAGGATGACTGACTCAAATTTCTCGCCGATTTTTTGATATACACTTAACGGATTCACCGTATCAATAAAATCAAAATACTCTTTGGGCACTAACGTGTAGCTCCCATCGCTACGAGCGAGCCTGCTGACGCCGTTCCGATTCACGACACTTCCCTCTCGGAAGCCGAACAGGCGCAACATCTTGGCGACATCCATCTTGCTCGGCGGCGCTAATAGTATCACCTTGCTTACGTTATTTAAGCTGGCCAGTCCAGCAACCATGCAGCCTTGTGAATGACAAAGCAATATTACATCTTCTTTAATTTCTGCTCTTTTTCGCTGTAATATCTTTGCCTGCTCATCTAAGGGTCTTACTACCATGTCACCAGATTTATCTATTTGGTTATAGTCAAACATCACAAACGTATGTTCCGGAAAAGCGGCAGCTATTTGCGTAAACATACCACGACTGTCGGCACCAACGCCGAAGCCATGAGAGCAAAGTACAGTACTCATACGCCTTGAATATTGACGCGAGTTTGCTTGGTGGTGTCGCGGTCGCGTACGGTCACGGTATTATCTTCGAGGGTTTGAAAGTCTATAGTTACGCACTTAGGAGTACCGATCTCATCCTGCCGACGGTAGCGCTTACCAATGTTGCCGTTATCATCCCACATAATTGATCCATACTGTTTCTTTAGTGTTTCGTATACCTCACGTGCCTTTTCTACGAGCTCTGGTTTATTTTTGAGTAATGGTGATACCGCGAACTTAACCGGCGCTAACTCATGTGGCAATTGTAGGTAGATTCTTTTTTCACCATTTTGCTCATCTTGTCGATAGCTACTATCAATAACAGCCAAAAACAGCCTGTCTAGTCCAAACGTCGGCTCAATTACATGCGGGATAAATGCTTCACCACCGTCTTTGGGAACATACTTGAGGTTTTTACCGGAGGCCTTTGCATGAGAAGATAGGTCGTGGTCGGTACGATATGCACAACCTCCGAGCTCTTTTTGCCCAATTGTAAAATCAAACTCAGTATCAATAGAGTGCTTGCTATAGTGTGCGCGATCTTCGGCTGGAACTTCTATTGTATGCAGCTTGTCGGCCGGCAGACCAAGGCTCATATAAAAATCCTGTTGCAGCTGTAGCCAAGTATCGAACTGTTCACGCCATGAGTCTGGATGCACGAATAGCTCTATCTCCATTTGTTCAAGTTCGCGTACCCTAAATATAAAGTCGCGGGGGCTTATTTCATTACGGAACGCTTTACCAACCTGCGCAAGTGCAAACGGCAAATCAGGACTAAAGCTATCGACAACGTTCTTAAAATTCACAAACATACCCTGCGCAGTTTCAGGCCGTAAGTAACTGATACTATTCTCATCTTCAGTGGCACCGACATTTGTTTTAAACATCATGTTAAACTGTCGTATTTCACTGAGCGAATTGCCATCGGGGCTTTTTATTTGCTTATCCTTGATGAGGTTATTCATGTCATCTACCGACATGGCCGCTACACCCTCTATGCCCATATCTTCAAGCAAATTGTCTGCTCGATAGCGCTTTTTTGTAACGACATCCTCTACGAGAGGGTCGTTAAATCCATCGACATGACCACTTGCCTGCCAAACTCGTTGATTCATAAGAATTGCGGCATCAATTCCGTATACATCTTCGCGAGACTCAACAAAAAACTTCCACCAGGCATCAACAATATTGCGTTTTAACTGCACACCAAGTGGACCATAGTCCCATGTACCCGCAAGTCCACCATATATATCTGAACCCTGGTATATGAATCCGCGCCGCTTAGCCAAACTGACAATGTCTTCAAGTTGTATATCGCTCATAGTTAGCAATTATACCAGAACCCCTGTGGTTTCCTGCTTAAGCGTCAGGATGCGGAGAGTAGCAGATCTACTCCGGCCATGACGGCAATGACACCAATTGCAACTTTTGTTGCGAGCCTACTAGCCTCAACAAGTTGACTGTCATTTTCGTGCGACCGCTTTTCTGTGATCATTGCACCATTTTATCAAACGGCATCAAACATCCGGAACTGTTTAAGCCATTCATTCGCATACTCGGATGCGCCTTTTATCTTCATAAGCTGGACTGGGTTCAGCTGCCCTAGCAAGCGAGCAAACTTAATATGCTCAGCCGTCAGCTGACCATGCTCTTTTACTTCAAGACCACTTTCAAGTGAATTATACGCATAGGTTTTTATTGGATCTAGTTTAGTGCCTTCAATATCGTGGCTTAGGTTCGGCTGACGACCTTGTAGGCGCAAAAAATTCATATCAAACCATAGCTGCGTTACTGCCGGTTGCACTGCTAGATTGTTGAGACTATGCAGGACCACTAGCAGCATGTCGTAATAGCTATCTTCAAGCTGCGACTCACTCATACGGCCAATTGATTTAAGGATATTGAAGCCGAGCTGCATGCGATTATAGTTCTGGCTGATATTTGGGAAATGGCAATTCATACGGGCACTTCGCAATGTAGAAATCTCGCCCTTACCTTCAATTATCACAATGTCGTTGACGGTAAACAACTCTACTCCGCCCGCTAATTTGCTCTTGACTTTACGCACCCCTTTAGCTAATACGGTGACCTTGCCTTGTCCTGCAGTAAGTAAATGAATAATCCGATCTGCTTCCCCGTAATCTGTTCGGCCTAGGACAATTGCCTGTGTCTGATAATGATTCATGCCTTTACTGTTTCTGATACCGTTGCCATGAGCTTACGTAAAGAATCTGAACCTTTTTGTATGTATCCTTCTATTCCATAGTCGTCGAACAAATCGGCTTGCTGCAGCTCAGCTGCCAGTCGACTTCGGCTGTGCAAAATGACTGGAATACCGAGCCAGTCAGCATATGACCTAATCTCGTGTATCACCTCTATGCCACTCCGTACTCCCAGAAACAACTCAATAATAATTAGGTTCGGGAGTGCCTTGGGACTATCTAAATAATCGATTGCGGCCTGCGCAGTTCGCACTTGTTGCACTGTGCCAATTGACGCGAGTGCATCGCTCACCAATCTACTGTAGGCTCGATCGGGGTCGATTATTAATATTTCAGTCATTCAGACCTGCAGTAAGTTCAGTTGATTTGTCATTGGTAGGCGAACAACCGTGTGCCGTAGGCCCAAATCTGTAGCTGCCATAGATAAGTGGCCCTTCATTGCGTCAATGAGATCACGTGCGATGGCAAATGCTAAAACACTGTGTGCACGCAAGCCTTCTAATGGCTGCTCTTGCAGTGTCTTACCGGTTTGATAAAACTGTTTTTTGGTAATAACAGGTCCGTCATCAGTAATATGCAATTCGACGTTGTTTTCACGCTTAACTAATTTCGCAGCTGCCTGTAGTGGATGATCGCTCGTCTGAATGAGTAAGTCGCATAGTGCTTCTAGTGCAGCCTGTAGCGCCTGGCGATTACTCTGTGCCGGCCACGCATGTGAAGTTACGTCAATATAGTCGTGCAACGGCTGTAAGTGGTGTAAACGTAACCGTGATACGTAGGCTTGATGAGCCACTGCGGCTACATTCACCGGCTCCAGCTGCAGTTGCTGCTGACCCCCCATAACACCTTCGTGCAACAACAGCAAATCGGTCATCTGAAGCAATCTCTGACTCGATACATGTATGCCTGCAATATGATGCCGTATCGATTCTGGCAAAGCCGTTGCATCAAAGGATATCAGCTCTGCTGCAGCATTAATGTACTGTAGCGGTGCAGCAAACTCCGCAGCCAAAAGTCGTAGCTGTCGATACAGATGTTCTTGTCCTTGCGATTTCATACCCCGCTCCTTTAACCTATTGTAGCACCAATATGGTGGGCGTTCGTATCGTCTACGCTATATATAGGCTAAGGAACAAAGCTAAAGTTTTTGAGGATTATATCGTTAAAATCTGCTACGTAGTCAGGAGACTCGCTCCAAACTATGATGGTCTTGTCGCGAATAGGCAGTATCACCATCGCGCCCTGCTTATCGCTATCTATCTTGCCATCATATCGTGTACCAGACGCCCCGGATACCTCAACTGGCGAAGCCTTTAGGTCACCACGCTTAACATTATCTGCCCATGTTTGGAGCTCTGCTGCGTACTTCGCATCCTTCAACTGTAATCTTAAGGCATATTTAATCTTCTTTTGGGGCGATGGCACAAACTTAGGGTGAAAATATCCGTTGATTTGCGTTTGCCCATCCAACTCCTCCACATAGGCACTCCATGTCTTGGGATAGCTGACTTTTATTGTTCCCAAGGTTGCGGGAGACTCATAGGTAACAAGCGGCTGCTTTTCTTTCTCAAAGAACTCAGCATCGAGCTTCTTTTTTTGATCTGACTCAGCCTTGCTAACTGCCGTAGAGACCTTGTCGTCTACGTTATTCTTCGCATCTGAATATTTACCCTGTACGCTAATGCCAAATACCAACGAAGCGATAAGAAGCACGGCCAGAGCAATCGTAGAAACTAAGAAGGGGTTTACTTCCCCACTTTGATTAAGCTTACGCATATATGTAGAGTGTAGCGCACAGGTCAGGTAACTGGCAAATCAACTCTTGTGTCCATAGTCATAGAGGAATAACCCCGAATGACTTTTGATGGGTTTTTTTTCTTTAATTTCAAAGGTAAAACTTACAAGCAGCACTGGGTGCGAGGCTGAGTATTCTATAACTTTTGTGTGCAATTTTTGCATAAACCTTGTATGCAAGAAAACAAATACCCCGTCTACCGGGGGCCACTGCTTACGCCAGTAATTTCCAAAATGCACAGTCGCAAGTGTTCTATATTTGCGTATGCGGAGCCAGCTGATCAAGTATAAGATTGGATTAAGTTCGTATCCTACAGATCTAATACCCCGCTGCGCGGCGGCAATTAACAGCGTCCCATCTCCTGAACCGAGATCAAGTAGTGTCTGACCTTTTTGTAGGCCCATTAGATCGAACGCCTCCGCAACTTGAGGTTTTAGTGTCGGTAGGTACGGAGCGCCAAAAAAAACTACCAGCCCAAAACACAAAAAAATTACTATCAATACAATTAGTATCATTTATTCCGAAAGCTCAGTTCTCAGTTCTACGAGTTTGTTCTCTGCAGTGGAGAGGTAATCCTCAAGCTGTTTGGCAGCATGAATAGCCTCTTTGTACTTAGCAATTGCCTCATCAATATCGATATCTTCCTGTTCAAACCACTCGAGTAATTCATCGAGTTGTTTGCGCAAGGATTTGTATGTTTTTGCAGTTGCCATAGCTAGCTGATTATAGCGCCCTTTTTCCCATCATGAAACTGTACGATTACCGGGTCTCCAGATGATAACTGTTTGGCCGAGCGCACAGTTTTATCCGCTTTTCGAATAAGACTGTATCCGCGACGCAAAATTTCCGTCGGATTATACGACTCAATAAGCTGCTGGTGTGCTATTAGGATACTGCGGGCGTTGGCCAACACTGCATCACTACTCATTTGTATGCTAGACAGCACCTGCTGCAGGCCAGATTTTTGCTCCTGGAGGATGCGCCCAATACTACTACCAACTTGTTCTACCCTCCCCCAGGCCTCACCTATTTCATACTTGCGTTCAGGCACTAGCAGCTGTGCTGCGTTTGTGGGCGTGCTGGCACGCATATCCGCAGCCAGCTCTGCGAGACTTACATCTACCTCGTGCCCTATTGCTATAAGGGTCGGTATTCGACTACCGGCAACCGCTCGTACCACTCGTTCATCGCTAAACGCCGCTAGGTCGTCTTGACTGCCGCCGCCACGTACAACGACAAGCACTTCTGGTGGACTTGGACTACGATTGAAGGCTTCAATTGATGCAATGAGCTGAGCTGGAGCATCCACACCCTGCACTAGGCTATCTCGCCTCACAATGGTAATCCCGCCCCATCTTTCAGCAATAATTTTTAAGAAATCCGCCTCTGCAGCTGAACCACGACTCGTGATAAGCCCAACGCTTTCTGGTATGGCTGGCAGTGGGCGCTTGCGACTCTGCTCAAATAGACCCTCTTTTGTTAGTTTCTGCAGTAGAAGGTCCTGTGCTTTCTTAAGACTACCCTCTCCACTAACGGCAATGTTCTGGACGTTAAAACTGAAACCATACTGTAGGTGATTACGAGGCGATCCGGCGACTTTTATCACCATGCCGTCTTCGAGTGGCCCAGGTAGTTGATAAATACTGCCAAAACAATTTAGAGTAGCCGTTTCATCTTTTAACTTAAAGTATAGCCACCTCCCTTTACTTACACGAAACTCGGCAAGCTCTCCTTCAACGGTCGCTAATGGATAGGCCGTCTCTAGCGTCTGGTTGAGCATGCTTAAAAAGTCAGTGACTGACAATACTAGATCATTCATTTGATACATTTTGCTTTAGTAGCGAGCGATGATACAAAACATATCCGGCCGGGATAAAGATAGACATATTAATGACACGATACACGACGGTAACTGAAAGGCTTACCCCGGCTGGAACACCCGATGATACCATCACTACCGTCATTAGACTTTCGTACACACCAATACCACCAGGTACTGCCGCCAAGGCTCCAGCCACATTCGCAACACCGAACGCAACCGTCACCGCTGCTAAATTTACATTCTGGCCAAAAGCTAGATAGACCCAATAAATAGTCAGCACCTCAGTTAGGTTAATCACTAGTGCATACACCCCGGGCACCAACAGCTTGGAGCGTTCGAGCATGATTGCTATGTAGTCCTTGTTTAATTCAACAAGCGTGCGGCGCCCACGATCTTCTGGTATTAAACGTGATGATTTAACCCGTATAAGTTTAAGAAAACTGTTCAGTGTCTTTATCACATACGTTGAGATGGCGACTATTCGGCGACGACTACTGATTATGTATAGAACCCCCATCCCCCCGAACAAAAATAACCCCGCCAAACCAACCACGATATATATCGTCGCTTTGTAGGCACCGCCTTGAATAATTAACGTCACCATGGCAGCGAGCAACATAACCTGGAAGCTTGCGAACAACAGCCCGAATCGAGCAAATGTCGCTAATGTTGCCTTAGCGGTGCTTATGCCCCAATGCTTTAATCGATACGCTATGAACGATGCACCGCTTAAGCCACCACTTGGAAAAACATGGTTAACAAAGTTTAGCTCCACTGCCAACCTATATAGCGGTCTATACGCAATATTATTGCCATAGGCCTCAAAATATCTCTCATACATACGAGCGTTGGCATGGTAGCCAAGCAGCTGCGTGGGTATCATTAATAGCAATAGCCACGGATTAGCTTCGGGAAGTTTGCGCCATGCATCGGCAATATCGTGTCGTGCGACATATATGACAATCGCCATTGCGATCGCTGCAGCTGCACTAAAGAATGTTCTTGCTTTCATATGCGTAGGTTTTATTATATCCCGAAACTACACTAGTCGGCTATAATCGTAATAATGCAAGCAACAGTTGCGATCCTAGGGCGCCAACCAGCTATAAGTACTGCCGAACTAGAAGCTATATTCGGTGCGGATAAGGTGCGCCCCGTAAACCAGAGCGCGGTTGAGATCTCTGTGCCCCCAGAGGAGTTTTTTTGGTCTGATTTTGGTGGGGTTATAAAGACCGGTAAGCTCCTAGCATATCTGGAAACGACCCAGTGGTCAGAATTGGTTGGCTATATCTATAAAACACTGCCCGATCACCTTCAGTACCTTCCTGAAGGAAAAATTAAGTTTGGACTCAGCTTGTATGGAATTAAATCTTCCGTTAAAGACGTAAACCGAGCTGGCATAAAGCTAAAAAAACTCATTAAACTTCACGGCCGCTCAGTTCGCGTTATACCCAACACTGAACTAGCGCTGAACACTGCCCAAGTTGAGCACAATCGACTCTCAAGCTCAACGCTTGGTATGGAGTTACTTTTAATTAGAGATGGTAAGCGGACGATATTGGCGCAAACTATTGGAATTCAAAATATCAAAAGCTACACGATACGAGATCGTGAACGACCAAAACGTGATGCAAAAGTAGGCATGCTGCCACCCAAGCTAGCCCAAATAATCATCAACCTAGCCTGTGGTAATAAAAAGAAGCAAACAATTCTCGATCCGTTTTGTGGGACCGGAGTCGTCCTACAAGAAAGCATGCTACTTGGTCATGCCGCTTATGGCACAGATATCGATAAGCGAATGGTGCAGTATGCCACGCAAAACATTGCGTGGCTACGCGACACATTCCACGCACAAGTACCGTGTGCAATCGAACAAGGTGATGCCCGAAAGCATCAGTGGCAGGATTTTGATATTGTCGCCGGCGAAACATATCTCGGCGAGCCACTCACTTCCCTGCCAAGCCTATCTCACCTCGAGGAAATTGTGAGAGCAAACGACAAATTACACCGTGAGTTCCTGGAAAATCTGGCTTCGCAGATGAAAAAAGGCCAACGAGCTTGTTTAGCTATGCCCGCCTGGCGTTTAAAATCGCAATTTAAGCACCTGCCCTGCCTTGACGACCTCGAGAAACTGGGGTATACTCGTGTGAGTTTTGCTCATGCAAGCAACAAAGAATTGATCTACTTTAGGGATGATCAGTTTGTTGCACGAGAGCTAGTAGTATTAGTAAGGAAGTAATATGTCACACGTCAAAGCAGGTGGTTCAAGTAAAAACATTCACGATAGTCCCGGCCAACGCCTTGGTGTTAAGCTGTATGGTGGCCAAACCGTTAAGACGGGTGGCATTATTGTTCGCCAAGTAGGTCGAACCAAGCTGGCCGGTCCTGGCACAAAAATGGGCCGTGATTTTACTATATTTGCTGCAAAAGACGGTGTTGTCACCTACCGTAAAACAAAAATTCGCCACTTTACCGGCAAATCACTCCCTCGCACCGAAGTTAGCGTACAGTAACTGGTGGTTTAGGCCCCCACTCTTTGGGGCGCAGATGATCATACAATTCAATTAGTCCAGTTGGCTTTGGTGTCAGTGGATTTTTTAGGTGATCGGGGATGTCAGTAATTAAACCAGGACACTCGTTCGTTTTATCACATCAAAATCGAAATATTCATGAACTGACAATTTGCCAAGCGTCTTTGCTTCCTCGGCACGCTTATCTTCTTCTCTATAATAATTCCACCCTTCTACCCTGGACTTGCTATCCTCGAGCGATCCAAAATAGCCTCACCACCGGCGAGCGTATAGAATACGCCACCACGAGGGTCCATATCTCGTCATATTGAATGTCGACCTTTGCATTCATCGCCGTACATTTCATCTAAACGCGAGCATAATCTCAGCTTGCTTCGTCTTCAGGAGTAAATACCATAATAACTTAACTTGGCTTCCTAGCTTTACCCACCACCTGATTTCCGAAATCATCAACAATTAACGTTGGATGGCTATTGTAAGGGTCAATATTAGGTTGTGGCACACCCGACGAAACTGCGTTAGCAAAGTTACTGGTGTTCCACCAATATGACAGGTTAACGGTGAATGGTCGTGGCTCTATATGGCCGAACGACAACTCGGCAACATTAGCGCGCTCTACAGTGACATCATAGGGCCCCGCCGTTTCACGTCTTGTCGTCTCAAAGTATCGATCGATTGCATCATGTCGAATAGGGTCAAGCAGATCGGAAGCATATGCGTATAAGACGGTTGATTCGGCAAAATCTTCAAGATCGTTCGTATGGGCATATTCGGTCGGCGGTTTAGCCTCCATTATTGCCTGTATACCAAACTTACCTAGGTTGCTCACCGTCTCGCCATATCCACCGTCATACTCAATAGCAGGGCGCTCGAGTTGTTCTTTCTGCCCTTTTACCAACACCCCATAATCATCAATGGTTCTAATATTCTTAGTTTTCCAACCCACAGCGTCTGCATATTCCGTGAAGCCGCGCATTCGGTTACTCTGCGCATTCAATTGCACAAAATGACCAAGCTCGTGAGTAACGGTCATTCCTAGTGGATCAGCATCTACATCATCAAATTTTTGATAAGCCACACTACCGTCAATCAAGGCCTCACTTAACAACAAAACCCCACTCACCGCATTCATGGAACCGACGGTATCGGGGTTGATTTCATCATCTGAAACAGTCCTGTTCTGCTCAGCAGCTGCCTTCTGCCTATCATTGTCGCTGATAAAACGTTGACGCTTTTGAATCATCAGCATACTAACACCGTCCATAGTATCTGGTGACCCTTTTGCAACTAGGTTAGCAAATGCACCTCGAATTGACTCAACTTGCTCCTCAGACAATGCGGTTTCAGACATATTCAAAAGCGGGATTTCTCTACCAGCGATAACAATGTTGAAAGCTTCAGTAATGTCATCTTCAGCAATTGCCTCCATTGCTTGTGGAGAATATAAATATTTAGCACCATCATATAAAAGCCTTCGATGCACTTCATCTTCTATTCGGTCTTTTATAGCAGCCTCAATTTTTGGTTTAGACTCCGGCTTTAGCTCAATATCTTTAGGCATTGAGCTATTAGGCTTCCTAGACAGAATGTCAGTTTCTTCAATTTGCTGAGCTAATGAAATATCAGCAGGCGCGAAGTTATCTGTATCTAAGCCACGAATATCAATCTCGATATCACCGTTGTCAAGCGCTGCATCTACATCAGCCTCTAACTGTTCGGCGGGCGCAAACACTTCGGCTGCTGGCCGACGACTAACTTCATGAGTTTTTTGGAGTGCTTCTGACATATTTTTTGTATCTGTTTATACATATAAACACTAGCACAATATTGTGCTAGTGTCAATGTTATTTACAGATTTCGTTAGGCGGCTGACAGGTGATGCTTAACGCGCTCAATGACGTCCGCGATTACTACTTGGCTCTTAACAAGGAAGTCGTCGGCACCGAGTTCTTTGGCCTTTGCCTTGTCTTTATCTTGAGATAACGCGGTAAGCATAATCACCTTGATACCCTTTGTCTCAGCAGTGTTACGTAGAATATCAAGCACTTCAAAACCGCTGATTTTTGGCATCATCACATCAAGTAGTACTAAATCAGGCTTGAATTCAATGGCTTCTGATAGGGCGTTCTCACCATTGGGAACACGGTTTACATTGAACCCCTCGCTCTCGAGGCGCATTTTATATACGGAGGCCAAACCATCGTCGTCCTCAACAAGTAAAATCTTCTTTCGATTGTCTGCAGCGGGCTTTGTGTCGTCTTTTGTTGTAGTCATAATGCTCCTATTGTAGACTGCTTATGCCTTTTGACGCAAGATGGCTTCTATAAAACCGTCAAATAATGGGTGTGGACGGTTAGGTCTCGATTTGAATTCTGGGTGCGCTTGGGTAGCCACGAAGTACGGATGATCTGCGATTTCTATCATTTCCACCAATTGCCCATCAGGACTCATGCCGGATATTACGAGGCCTTGTTCAGCCAACACTTCCCGATAGCTGTTATTGAATTCATATCGGTGACGATGGCGCTCAACAATCACCTTTTGCCCATACACCCGATGCGAAACTGTCTTTGGCGTTAACACGCAGTCATAGTCACCTAAACGCATGGTTCCACCGGTGTTTTCTTTACCTTGCTGCTCGCTCATAAGGGTGATTACTTGATGAGGGCTGCCTGAATCGAATTCGGTAGAATTGGCTCCTTCCAGTCCTGCCAGCCTCGCAACACCCACTGTTGCAGCATGCAATCCTAAGCAGAGGCCTAAATACGGTTGCTTGCTGTGCATTGCACTCTGGGCTGCCTTTACCTTGCCCTCAAAGCCCCGCACACCAAAACCCCCCGGCACCACTATACCGTCGTACTTGGCCAATTCCTTTGATGCCGTGCTAGGAGTCATCGACTCCAGTCCTTCAGCGTCTACCCACTGTAGCTCAACCCGTGTTGATCGATGCCAGCCTGCGGCCTTTAGCGCCTCAACAACAGACATGTACGTGTCATCGTTATCTAAGTACTTGGCGACAATGCCTATCTTCACCTTACTTGTATGGTTGTCGCAGGCCTTCTCAACCATCTGTCGCCAAGCACGTTGGTTTGGTTTTTTTGACTTTAGCTTGAGTCGCTGGGTTATATATTCACCGATACCTGCCGATTCGAGTGTCAAAGGAACCTCATAGACGGTTCGGGCATTTGGTAGCAGGGCAATTCCCTGGGGCGACACACCGGTAAAAGCTGCAAGCTTAGGAATGATGTTATCTGGCGCTGGCGATTCAGTCCTGACTGCAAGAATATCTGGTTGAATACCAACCGATCGCAGATCGCGTACCGCGTTTTGAGCAGGTTTAGTTTTAAATTCTTTACTCGTACCTAAATACGGGACATATACGACATGCACAAACAATGAATTGTCATAGCCAACTCTAACGCCAAGTTCCCTAATAGCTTCAATGAATGCTGGGCTTTCATAATCACCAACCGTCCCGCCAATTTCTACAATATGCACATCAAAGTCGCGTCCTAAGTCCATTATTTTTTCTTTGATTGCATCGGTGAAGTGCGGTATTACCTGAACAGTCTTACCTAGAAAGTCACCGGCACGTTCTGACTTAATGAGATTCAGTAATACCCTGCCACTCATCAATGAGCTGTCTCTAGTAAGCTCGATATCCAAAAAGCGCTCATAGTGCCCTAAATCGAGATCTGTTTCTGCTCCATCTTTCGTAACAAAACACTCGCCATGTTCCGCAGGATTCAGCGTCCCTGCATCAACGTTTAAATAGGGGTCGCATTTTTGAATATTCACACTAAGTCCGCGACTTTTCAGAATATTACCGATACTTGCAGCGGTAATACCCTTCCCTAACCCAGATAAAACACCACCGGTTACAAAGATGTATTTGGTTGGCGCTTTAGACATTACTGACTCCCTATTTTAGTTTTTAATAACTCGACTGCTTTATTGCGTTGTACATCTTGTAAAGGATTATCACCGGCCTTTACTTCGATATCAGGCTTGATCCCCTCTTTGTCGATGTTCTTTCCTTTGGGTGTGTACCAACGAGCAATAGTTACTTTTGCCATGCCGCCGTAATCAAGCTCGATGAGCTCCTGAACACTACCTTTACCGTACGTAGTAAGGCCTACAATTGTCGCAACCTGATAATCCTGTAGAGCACCTGCAACTATTTCGCTCGCACTAGCACTGCCCTCATTAACCAGCACTACTGTTGGCAGCCCCTTGAAGTAGGCGCTTCCCGTGGCTTCTAGCTTATCGACTGATACATCTCCGCGTTTTTGCTCAACCACAACTTGATCCTTCAACCACAATCCAGCGACATGGGTTGAGCTGGTTAATAATCCACCCGGATTATTTCTTAAGTCCAAGATGACCGCTTTAACGCCCTTCTCTTTCATTTCTTTCGCTGCTTT
Organism: uncultured Candidatus Saccharibacteria bacterium; assembly: GCA_964440975.1. Lineage (GTDB taxonomy): Bacteria > Patescibacteriota > Saccharimonadia > Saccharimonadales > CAZNVG01 > CAYYKI01. The sequence goes on from CAYYKI010000002.1 coordinate 35,830, forward strand.
ATCAATCAGCCCATCCGTGTCCGCTCCAAATTGCGCTAGGCGCAAGTAACCAATAGTATTGTTTTCTAGGTATTCAGCTTTTACACTTGAGATCTTGATCTCTTGTCGGGTAATTTCGACGTCGACCGTCTCGCCGCTACGCAATAGTTTTAGCTTAACCTTTGAACCGGCCACACCCCTGATCTTTAACACTGCTTCATCTAGCGTAAGGCCTGCAGTATCCTTACCGTCAATCTCAATTATTATGTCCTTGGGCTTTACGCCTGCTTTAGAAGCGGGATAGCCATCAATAGGAGTAACCACCCCGGGCCGATCACTTTCTTTTCCTAATTCGGCACCGATCCCCTCAAAGCTACCTCGCATCTCACTATTCAGTAGCTCTGATTGTTCAGGACTTAGGTAGTTGCTGTACTGATCGCCCGCTGCATCTACCAAGCCCTTTTTAAGCCCATCGATAAGCTTTGTTTCGTCTAACTGCCCATCGAACTTATTGCGCAGCGTAGTATACACTTCATCAACACTTGCATAGTCAAGCTTTTTTGGTAACTCCTTGTTTGATCCTACGGGGCGAGTCGAAAAATGAAGCTTACCGAGCGGGACTTGTGTCCCAATTAGGAAGGCTATTAAGAGGCCTAGTATCAGCAATACAGAACTTGATCGCTTGTTGTGCGTCCGTACGCTCACTAACCTCTATCCCCCTGTTATCTATACCGATAGATTCTAGCACAACACGCACTGACGCTGCTACTTCTTTTTAAGCTTAAAAGTGGATGAAGTACAAACCGCCAGTACCAATAGTCATTTCGGAATACTCACCTTGGACCGCAAAATTGTATTGCGAAACGAATATTGTTCCATCGCTATTTACCCGTTCAACGTACATAGCATGCCCATAATACCCTGCCATCGATATCGCTACATCTCCAGCCCGCGGCGTACCGTCTACCGGGATGCCCGCTGCCCGTGCGTTTGCAGGCCACTGGTTGGCATTGCCGTGCCCACCCCAATAAGGCATATTTCGTCCCGTCGCCCAGACTTTCCAGGCAGTGTATGACACACACTCGCGGTTATACATACCCCAGTTATCCACTAACGAGTCACGAGGTGCGTTTGCCCATACAGCAGGATACCCCCCGCTACCGCCTGTTGTTAGTCCCCGAACTCGTAAGCGAGAGGCCAGCTCAGCATTTATTGCACGCTGTGCTTCTTGAAGCTCGTTCACTTGGGCCTTATATGCCGCTTCATCGCCCTTTGTTTTATCAAGTAAGAAAGCCTGCTCACTCTTAGCACCGCTAAGCTGCTCTTTTTGCCCTTCCTGTTGCTCCTTAAGTTTCTCTTGTTCAGCTTTTTGTTCCTCAATTTGCTGCTTCAGCGCAACGACTCGCTTTGTAGAATCCTGTATTCCCGTTTTGAGCTGCTCAAGGTACTTTTGCTCGTTCACAAAATCAGAAAAATTATTACTGTTAGCCAACATTTCAATAGTGCTCACATCTCCAGTAACATACAATTCTCGCATGCTGGCTTTTAGGAGGGCCTTCTGTCGCTCCAACTCCTTGGAGGCATCCTCTAGCTTATTTGTAAGTTCTGATATTTTTATGCTAGTTAGTTCTATTTGTGCTGAAACCTGACTAATTTGGTTGTTGAGTTCGGCAAGTTTTTTCTGCAAAGAATCCGCCTGCGCACTTAACTCTTTTACCTTCTGATTACCTTCGTCAATTTGCTTTTGTAGTTCTGCACTACGCGATGATAACTCCGAGTTTGTCAGCGCCTTGGCTTTTGGACGAGGTGCCCCCAAAGCACATAAGAATATGAAGACTGTTGCTAGCAACAGCCACGAAAACCGTATAATGCGCGCTTGTGTGGTGGACATAGCTCTTATAATCCTAATGCTTATCTCCTATCTTGTCAAGCCCTCGACCCCATATAGCCGTAGGCATGCCGATTCAGTATACCAATTGCCAGATAATTGTACAGCAATTACCATCGCTTTAACTTAAGGTGTTTTTCCATGGCCAAAAGACTAGATATTATTCCAATCATTGCACCTAACGAAACTATTGCTAGATATATGACAATCCAATTTGATTTGTACAAGCGAATGGTATTCTCAACCGGGATCTGTTCTAGTAACGCCGGACTTCTGCCTATCGCAATAAGCACTCCGGTCACGGTTATGTAGGCAAGCGTTCCAGCCACAACACCATACATACTCGCTTCAAACAGGAACGGTCCTCTAATATAACTCGGTGCTGCGCCAATAAGCTTCATGATGCGAATTTCTTCAGCTCGGGTAAAAATAGCCATCCGTATCGTGTTAAAAATTATTAACACCGAAATGCCTCCAAATAAAATCGAGGCTGCAATAGCCGCTTCTACCATATATTTCTTGGCGTTCGCTACTACCTGCACCGTGCGTTCTGCGTCTTTCTTATTTTTGCTCGTCTTGCCAACGCTAACGGTCGTCACGACATCCTTATCAAAACCTTTTGATAGCGCTACTGGCTCTACGTCAGCACTCTTTTGCAAGTCGTGCAACACAACATCAAACGATGCAGGGAGCGAATTACCACCCGCTACATTAAATCCTTCGAGGATTTCCGGATCACTGGCGTAGCGATCCTGGAATCTTCGTAGCGCCTCGTCCTTAGAAATGTAAGTAACCTTAGAAATGAACGATTGTTTCTCAAGCTCCTGCTTAAGTTCCTGCACCCGTTCGTTAGTTGCAGAGTCACGAATATATACCGCAACGGTAAATTGTTCCGAGTATCGGTTAATGGTATCGCGCATTACGAGATTTATGGCACTACCCGCAAGCACAACCACAAGCGCAACGTACATAACAACCGTGGCAGCCACTGTTAGCCAAGCATTACGGCCAAAGTTTTTAAAGCCTGCGGCGCAAATTCTACGAAACATGATTAGTGATCGCTGTGGGTTCATGTTAGGGTATACTCCCCTTCTGCTTGGTCGCTGGCTACTTGACCGCCACGAATTGTAATTACTCTTCGCTTTAACTTATCAACTATCTCTTTATTGTGCGTCGTCAGCAATACAGTAGTTCCATACTTATTAATCTTCAAAAGCACATTTATAACATCCCAAGCATGTTTGGGGTCGAGGTTGCCGGTTGGCTCATCAGCGATAAGAATTTTTGGCTGACGCACAATAGCCCTGGCAATCGCGACCCTTTGTCGCTCACCGCCTGATAATTCTCTCGGGTAGTTATTCTCCTTGCCAGTTAGACCAACAATACTGAGCACCTTAGGCACAGTGCGCCGGATCTCACGATTACTCATACCTACTATCTCGAGCGCAAAGGCTACGTTTTCAAAAACCGTCTTATTAGCGAGAAGTTTAAAATCCTGGAAAACAACCCCTATTTTACGACGCAATAAGGGAATGTCGCGATCTTTTAGCCGATCGTAATCGATACCACCAATAATAATTTTGCCGCTAGTTGGCTTCTCTTCCCTTGTAAGTAGTTTCATAAGCGTACTCTTGCCCGCACCACTCACGCCAACTACAACAACAAACTCCTTCGGCTCAACATGAAGGCTGATGCGATTGAGGGCTGTGGTTTTATCACCGTAAACTTTAGTAACTCGGTCAAGTAGAATCATGCTTTAGTAGTTTACCATAAGCAACTTAGTTGCGGACGCCTACTTTTTGGAAATTTAAGTACTTAGGGTTGACTCTAGGAATGCATCAATAAAGCCATCTAAATCACCATTAAGAACCTTATCAGGATCACTCGACTCAAAACGCGTTCGCAAATCTTTAACTTGTTTGTACGGATGCAGCACATAGGATCTGATCTGATTTCCCCACTCGGCTGACTGATTGGGGCCCTTCAACTCATCGAGTCGTTCCAGATGCTGCTCTAGGATGAGCTGAGCAAGCCTAGACCGCAAAACCTTTAAGGCTGTTTCCTTGTTTTGTAATTGAGATCGTTCGTTCTGTATGGCTACCGTTAAGCCTGTTGGTATATGGGTCACCCTGACCGCTGAGTCGGTGGTATTAACTGATTGGCCACCATGCCCCCCTGCACGGTATACATCAATACGCAAATCCTTATCATCAATCTGCACTTCGTCGGGTTCATCAATGGACGGCACAACCTCTACTTTTGCAAACGATGTTTGTCGTAGGCTATCGGCATTGAAAGGGCTTAAGCGAACTAAGCGATGCACACCATGCTCACCTTTCAGTAAGCCATAGGCATTTGGACCGGCAATCACTAGCGTGACGCTTTTTATGCCTGCCTCCTCGCCACTAGATTGCTCAATAGTTTCCACGCTCATAGTATGAGACTCAGCCCAGCGAACATACATTCTGAGTATCATCTGGGCCCAATCTTGAGCATCCGTACCACCAGCTCCTGCATGTATACTTACAATTGCGTCGTGGTCGTCGAACTTTCCGTTAAATCGCAGACCACTCTTAAGTAGTTCAAATTCCTTTTGCATGTGCACTATTTGCTGCTGCAGCTCTGCTAGCAGTGAGACATCATTTGTTTGAAGTAATTCTGCTGTATCGTTTATATCTGCTCGCAACTTAGACCAAGGGCTCACAACTGCTTCGAGTTTTGCAACATCCTTACTAACTTTCTGCGCCTTCTGATTGTCGCTCCAAAAATCAGCAGATTGCATGCTTTGCTGCATCATACTAAGGTCAGTCTCTTTTTGTTCAATGCCTAGCTGATCGCAAGCAGAGATCACCTGCTCTCTTAATTCGTTTAGCTGCTTTTGCTGATCTAACATAGAAGGTATTATAGCTTAGTTATGCATAATGGACTGATGGTTGGTGTTTTCGATACAGGCAAAGGTGGTCGGTTGGTAGCCGATCAGCTCGCCAGTATTTTTCCTGAAGCACAATTTGAGGTTGTAGACGATGCCCTTAATGCTCCGTATGGAACTAAGAGTAACGCTGAGATTAGAGAGCTTTCTATTGCAGCTGTGCAACCACTTATAAATCGTGGCTGTCAGACAGTAGTTGTTGCCTGCAACACCGCAACTACGGTTGCCATATCGGCTCTTCGAGAAACCTACCCTGACATTCATTTTATTGGCATGGAACCTATGGTTAAGCCAGCCGCCCTGGCAACACAGTCTGGAACAATTGCAGTATTAGCAACTCCAGCTACTTTACGCAGTCAAAGGTATCGGGAACTAAAGGACAGTTTTGCCTCAGAAGTTATTGTGCATGAACCAGATTGCACTGATTGGGCTGAACTTATTCAGCAGAATAACTTTCCACTCGAAAAACTTGATATAACAGCCGATGAAATTACCAGCGCCGGTTGCGACCAAATAGTAATAGCGTGTACCCATTATCTAGACATAATCAACGCCCTTCGACAAAGACTACCTGAAGTCGTGAACATTCAGGATCCAATACCGCCGATTGCCAATCGTTTACGTCAACTTAGTGCTTGAACTGCAGCTTTAAACTGCTCACCTCGATCTATGTAATCCTTAAACATACCGAAACTCGCACATGCCGGAGACAGCAAGACAACCCCGCCCTTTTTAGACTGCTTTGCTGCCAGAGCCACAATGTCCTGCATAGTCGTGTCACTACCTAGATTTGTGTAGTTACTGAAACCTCGCTGCCGCAATAAACCTTCCAAGGTCCCTGACATTTGACCAATTAATATGACCGTATGCCTCTCATCTAGCGCAGCAACTACTGGTTCTAAATCGATTCCTTTATCTGAGCCACCCAGTATAACGACACTTGATTCATCAAAAGTGTTCATTGCGGCAATAGTAGAAATAGGCGCAGTGGATTGACTGTCGTCATAGTACCGAACACCGTTTTTTTCGGCAACAAACTCCAGTCTATGCGGTAACCCCTTGTAGCTCTTGAGTGTATTCTTTAGCGCCTGCATATCTCGTGCGACCTGCCATACTGCAGTTGCGGCAGCACAGGCATTTTCTACATTATGCGCACCAATAAGCCCTAGCTCCTTGGTCGCGCATATCACCTGTCCATCAATACATATATTGTCATGTTCAACATATGCAGCTGGTGCCTGCATATATGCTAACTTTTGTGCCTTGGATTGAGCGACTATTGTTTGCACATACTCGTTCGTAGGGTGATGAATGAGCACATCGGCCGCATCCTGATGTAGCGTTATTTGAGCTTTCGCATTTACATATTCTTCAACTGAACGATGTACATCCTGATGCTCTTCTACAATTACCAACAAAACGGCAATGTGTGGTGATTTTTTTAGATCCCATAATTGAAAGCTAGAGAGCTCAAAAACTACTACATCGTTTGACTTAATGTCTGGCAGGACTTGCAGTGCGGGCGTGCCTATATTGCCAACAAGGTGAGCCCTTATTCCGCTAGCCTTGAGGGTCTCGAAGATAAGTGATGCAGTAGTCCCCTTGCCCTTTGTTCCGGTAATCCCGATGATTGGACAAGGGCATTGCGCAAAAAACTCATTCGTTCCAGACCAAACTTTTCCGTTAGTCTTTATGCTATCTGGGCGAATGGAAGGGCTACGCAACACTAGATCAAAGTCATCCAACTGGCTTAGCGCATCATTACCAGAAATTAACTTCACGCCCTGAGGTGTCTTATATTTTGGCCGATCCGAAGTATCGACAATTGTAATATCGTTATCTTTTTTAGCATAGTATGCATACGAGGCTTGACCCTCATCTCCATAGCCTACGATTGCAATTTTCATGCTCTAATCTTGCCACAAAGGCGCGACAATGTCTCGCAATTCACGCGCATGTCCGACACCACAACTTCCAAGCACCCCAAGTGCCCAAAGTTTGGGGCTAAACATTTTGTCGATAACCGCAATGATATCCTGTCTAGTTATGGCTGACAATTCACTGGCTGTGTCATTAAAATTCCTAATCTCTTCGTCCATAAAGTAACGCCGGCTATATAGCGCGCTCAGTCGGCTGATTTTTTGCACACTCATTTGCAATGCCCCTATGTAGTATTCGCAAGCTGCCGACAGTTCATCATCGCTAAAACTACCGTCACGTAAGGTTCTAATTGTTCGCCGAACAAGTTTAAATAATGCTTCGCTATTATCTATACTTACCTGACCACTAATACCCCAATTAACATTGTCTAGGCTCGTCATGTGTGACACGTCTATATGATATATAAGGCCGTCTTCTCTAGCTTGCCCGTATAATAATGAGTTCTCTCGTTCGCCCAATAACACATCCAGCAAACTCAATGCTCGCTCCTCTTTACGGCTAATGGGTTCATTTAGGAAAGTATCGAGGCTAAAGTACATATTCTTGACGCCACTTCGCCGAATATACAATACGTCTTTTTGCAGCTTGGTCTTTTGCTTAGGGTAGCTAAACCGTTCACCACGCTTGAGCGGCAAGTGGCGCAGAAGTTTGACAATTTTAGCTTGTCGACCACGAAGATTTCCACAAATGATAAATCGCAAATTGTCAGTTGTGTGGGTTCGGGCAAAGTGAGCCTTAATATCTGCAAGCTCAACATTGGCCATTAGTTTTACGCGCTCTTTGTCAGTCATGCTTATGTAGCCGGTGCTCATTGCCATTTTTTGGAATAGGTAGCGATAGTGGTTGTTCGAGCGACTAATCATCTCTTCTCTCACATTGCTATATTCGGATGCAAACTCAGCATCAATAAACTTTGGTTGACTAATCGATAGGAGCAATAAGTTGAGGATCCTGTCCCACTCAAAATCAGCGCATTCTGCCAAATAATGTAACGATATCACGTCGGTCGAGGCATTGTTATATGCACCGTTTTTTTCGAAGTCAGCAGAAAAGTTACGAGCGGACGGATAGACCTGATTTGCGCCAAACACCATGTGTTCCATGATGTGTGGTGTCTCCCATTTTTTACGAGGTACCAAGTAATGTCCTGCCCTAAATTCAAAATCAAAATTCATTACCGTCGCACTTGGCACATGGATAAATAGGCCGCGGATACCATTGGGCAATACTACTTCTTCAACAGTGTGCTTCATGTGCTTATCGACGCTTACGATTCTGACGCTGATTCTTTCGACTCTTACGCTTAGCGGTTTTGCCTTTGTGTGCCTTGGTTGCGGCTGGTGACTTGGCTGGCTTACTTTGATCTGTGTCTTCATTTAGAAACTCAGCAGTATGGTCTGCCTCTATTACCTTGTCGGCATTGTCAACCGAGCCTTTTGCTGCTCGAGTGAGTTCAGTATCCTTAAGTTCATCCGTCACGCGTACCGTTGGTTCAGCATGCAACACTCCGCGAACAACTTCATGGCGAATATTATCCTGCATTGTATCGAAAAGGTTCTGCCCTTCGCGACGATACTCAACGAGCGGATCACGTTGGCCAACGCTTCGCCAGTTTATGCCCTCGCGCAAATGCTGCATATTTTCTAGATGCTGCATCCATAACGTATCGAGCACCTGTAGGTATATATCACGCTCCACCTGGTGAAAAATATCTTCAGTGAATATTTTGAGCTGATCTTTGTACAGCCTAACAGCTGCTCGCTCAATAATGTCCTGGCGTTCAAAAAAGGTCTTGGCCGCAATAACTTTATCCAACTGTTTGTCAGACATCGGTATCAAGGCGTGAATCTCGGCTTTGAGTTCCAGCTTATCCCTATGATCCAATCGGGCAACAAACTTGGCCTCATCTTTTATCATATCCGTGATGACATTGCTTATGTCTGCCTTAAGCAATAGTTCGCGGCGGCGAGTATAGGTTGCTTTTCGATGGCGGTTCATTACATCGTCGTATTGAACAACGTTCTTACGAATATCAAAGTTAAATCCTTCAACCTTCTTTTGAGCTGCCTCAAGAGCCCGAGAGACTGCGCGGTTCTCTATTGGCGTATCATCGTCTACGCCAAGCCGGTCCATAAGCGCACTTATTCTTTCTCCAGCAAAAATTCGCATCAAATCATCTTCACATGACACAAAAAACTGCGTCATTCCAGGATCGCCTTGTCGACCAGACCGGCCACGCAGCTGGTTGTCGATACGCCGAGACTCGTGACGCTCACTACCAAGCACAAACAGTCCTCCCAAATCAACAACACCTTTAGCCAAAACAATATCAGTTCCACGACCTGCAATATTTGTCGCTAATGTAACTGCACCCTTTTCTCCAGCTCGAGCAACAATGCCTGCTTCACGCTCATTGTTTTTAGCGTTTAGCACTTCATACGGAATCCCTGCCTTTTTAAGCATTTTGCCAAGCAGTTCGTTCTTTTCAATTGAGACAGTTCCAATGAGCACTGGCTGACCCTTATGGTGCAACTCCCGCACCGTCTCAACGATAGCTTTGAACTTGCCCGCTTCGGTTTTATAAATCTTATCTGTCTTATCAATGCGTGCAATCGGCTTATTGGTTGGAACCTCTACAACATCTAGCTTATAAATTTGATGAAATTCTTCACTCTCAGTTGACGCCGTACCCGTCATACCCGACAGTTTATTGTATAGACGGAAATAATTCTGGAAGCTAATTGTTGCCAATGTCATCGACTCTTCTTGAACTTTTACGTGCTCTTTTGCTTCTATAGCTTGATGAAGCCCTTCATTGTATCGCCGTCCATGCATAAGTCGCCCAGTAAATTCATCGACTATGATCACCTCACCGTCGCGTGTTACGACGTAGTCCTTATCTTTTTTAAACAAGCCCTCTGCCTTTAGCGCCTGATCGAGATGGTATATGAGCTTTACGTTTTCGGGTGCATACAAGTTTTCTAAGCCTAATACTTTCTCAACTTTTTCTGCCCCTTCGTCAGTCAATGTCACTGCACGTTGTTTTTCGTCTACCACATAATCCTCGTCTTGCTTCAGAGCACTAACGACTGAAGAAAACTGACTATAGCTCGCATTACTATCTGAAGCTGGTGCGGAAATAATCAGCGGTGTGCGTGCTTCGTCGATAAGAATCGAGTCTGCCTCGTCAACGATTGCAAAATGCAAATCTCGTTGCCGTAGCTGTTCTGGATCGCTCACCATGTTATCGCGCAAATAATCAAAGCCATACTCGTTATTAGTACCGTAGGTTATGTCTGCAGCGTAGGCCTCTTTACGGGTAGCGGGTTTTAAATGACGGAACCGCTCGTCTTCGTGCTCTTCATTGGTGTATTTTGGATCATATATAAATGACTCATCTGCGATAATCGCACCTGTTGATAGTCCTAAGGCGTGGTAAATTTGCCCCATCCAGCCTGCATCACGCTGTGCAAGGTAGTCGTTCACGGTCACAAAGTGAGCTCCTTTTCCTTGGAGAGCATTCAAATAAATAGGCAGGGTGGCCACCAGTGTTTTTCCTTCACCAGTTTTCATTTCTGCAATTGCACCTTCGTGCAAAATCATGCCACCAATCAATTGAACATCAAAATGGGTTTGGCCAATTGTACGGGTAGCAGCTTCGCGCACAGCCGCAAATGCTTCAGGAAGCAGATCATCTAGCTTGACGCCTTTTTTCTCTAATCTTTTTTTAAACTCTATGGTTTTTTCTTTCAACTGCTTATCTGTCAATTTTTTATATTCTGCAGCAAAAGCATTCACCAACTTAACCTTCTTGCGAAGTCGTTTGATGGTTTGAATCTGTGGATCCCCTAATACACGACGAACGAACCGTTTCACAATTCTCCTCACTCCCTTCTCTCAGACGTTACAGAATCTCTTTGGTACTCAGTCTAGTTTACCCGCGTCGGGTAGCCTGAGCAAGCTTCTTCAGTCTTCCTAGTATTCTCGGGCGACGCTGGGTGTGGTCGGTTGACTTCTCTTTGGCCTTTTTGAGCTGACTTTGCAATTTTGCTTCGACAATATCAATGGCGGCATAGATGTTCATCGTAGAATCCTTTGCGGCAATTCGACCTTTGGGAATATGTAGTATAACTTCCGCAGTGTACTGGCTCTTATCCTTAGCTTTCGATTGCTTTAAGAATACTTCGGCATGAGCACTCTTACGAGCGTGTGCGTGCATGTATTTATCAAGACGTCCGATCTTTTTTTGCACATACTTTCTGACGTCATCATCCGCCTCATAATGCTGTGTATTGATCTCTAATCGATCTATCATATTACCTCCCTATTACCCATGAATGGTTGTAGTACTTTTGGTATCCGTACATCACCCTCTTTAGTTTGAAAGTTTTCAATGATGCCAATCAATGGTCGCTCTGAGAATGCTGTTGCATCATTTGTGTGAGCAAATTCGATACTACCGTCTTCCATACGAACCCTGGTGCCCATTCCGCGAGTTTGAAAATCAGTTATTAGGTCGGCGGTGTGCGTTTCTCGGTACTTATTTTGGGCCGGCAACCAAACATCAACATCGACACCACGAGCATTAGGCTTACCAATATCAGCGGTGCACTTTAGGAGCACCCTATATGGCAAACCGAGTTGCTGCATTAGATATTCTTGCAATGCCACCATAAGATGGTGCTCATCGAGTGACGTTTTAGCGGTGCTAAATGTTTCCATTTCAAGCTTGTTAAACTGATGGAGCCGAAGTATTCCTTCCATATCCTTTCCGTATGTACCAGCTTCACGACGAAAAGCCGTTGTATACCCTACATACCGAATTGGCAAATCTTTAGCAGAAAGTATTTCACCGTGATACATAGGCGCAAGGGTATGCTCAGCACTAGCATTCAGCCACAAGTCATCGTCAGCCAATTTATAGGTCTGCTCTTCTCCATTCAGACGTCCGGTAGATTCGTAAATTTGGGTATTTGCCATTGCTGGCGGCAATACCGGAATAAATGGTTTGGCTTCAATCGCCAGATCGTTATCCTTTATAAGTTTTGCAATCACCTTTTCATCGGTCAGTATTCCGAGCGCAAACTGCCAAAGTGCAAATTCAAGCAACACAAGGTCGCCCTTTAGGTAGACGAATCGACTCGCAGCAACTTTTGCAGCTCGCTCTTTATCGATCCAGCCCTTTAGTTGCCCTATTTCCCAGTGTGACTTTGGATCAAAATCGAACACAGGTTTGTCGCCGACTGTTTTGATTACGACATTTTCTGATTCACTTGAACCAACGGGCACATCAGGAGCTGGTATGTTTGGGATCTGATTGAGAAGTCTACTGTATTCATCTTCTGTGCCGCGGAGCTTTGCTTCGAGCGCGTCGATCTCTTCTCTTAAATACCGGCCTTTTTGTATTTGCTCATCACTCGGACGTTTGCCCTTTCCAGCACTGATCAACTGATTACGCTCTTGGCGCTTGACTTCAGTATCACGCTGTATGCTTCGACGCTCTTCGTCCAACGCCAATAACCGTACGACATCAACGACATCACCTTTTTGCATGGAAAATTCCGTGACTCGATCGGGGTTCTCGCGAACATATTGAATATCAATCATTGTATATAGTATACCTCGCTTTTAAAGTAGCTGAATGGTTTTGACTAGACTTTATCGGACAGCCAATCTATTAGCATTTTCTCGTACGCTAGCTGTTGTTCCTTGGTCGCTGATTTAAGCGAATGGGCAACTCCAGCAAATAATACATATTCGGAACCAGTTAATTTTTTATGCAAGGTTTGTGGCAATACAGATGGAATCTCCGCGTCATTTTCGTGTTCAACAATAAGCAACGGCGCAGTGTTGCCTTTAGCACGCTCAACAAGTGGATGGGCGATAATATCTGCAGGATGGTCTTGCCAATGCAAGTTGCTTGGCCGGTCTATGAGCTCCCAGTGAGTGTAAAAACTACTTGGTCGCAGTAATGCCGGTACCCGTAATATACCTGCCCTTACTTGTCTGTACTTAAGAAGTTCGAGCAGCATATACGAGCCATAGCTCCCACCAATAACTACTCCACCACTACAACCATATTGTGCACAAAGCTGATCATACACAGAAACAACTTCTAACATGTGCTGTGCAGCGGTTGTAGTGCGGATGTCAAAGGGCGCCTCACCGTGCCCAGCGTAATCAAAGCAAAATACCGGAACATTTAGTTCCACTGCAAGATGCTTAAGAGTTGCAGTATGTCGATCCTTGCTCGAACCGCCGCCATATAGCCAAAGAATAAAACCCATATTTGCAGCTTCTGGCACAAAGGATATTGCCGGAAGTTTGTAATCCAAAACCGAAAAGCTAATATCTTGCTTTGCTACATTAGCCATCTAATCGAAGTCTGCTTAACAACCAATCTCGAGGCAAAATCGATAGAAACCAACCTGCGCGAGGACCCGAATCTCGTCCTATAAGCACTTGGTATAACGTGGCAAACATAGCTTTAGGGTCTAATTCGCTTGAATCTTTGAGTTCATATATAGCGGCGTGGAACCATGCGCCATCTGCATCATCGGGAGCCCCTTCTATAGCTAGGCCAAGGTTATGTAAGAATGTCTTCTGTTTCTGGCTCAAATCCTTAGGAACCTCATCGCTTAGCTTAAAGCGCAAATCTTCTGGCGCCCAATTATCCAACCACCGGTCAACATATGAGAGCTCCCTAACAATTGTCTCTCGTTGTTCATTTGCAGTCTTTGCGTGTTCGGTACGAGAGATGACCTCCAATGTCTTGTCGACATTACGCAACGAAGCTTGATAGCTGGCCACCAAATGCGAAAATGGCACGTTGCTGATAGTGTTTTCTGTGATCGTGCTTGTGCATACGTATAGCAGCAACTCGTCATCATCGGTTTTTTGCGGCTTTGCCAACAGCTCGGCATACTCGTCGATAAGACGAACGATGCCATCTGTTTGATCAAAGAAAAGCTGCTTATTTGCCGGATATCTTAGCACAAAATATCTCACAATTTCTGGTGGCAATACTTCTAGTAGCTCAGAAATAGTAACGGTGTTACCGGCACTCTTACTCATTTTTTTGGTTTCACCGGCGCGATTAATGAACTCATAGGGTACGGGATATGGGGCCTCTCCACCAAGCACGCGTTCAATGATAGCCTTGCCAGTGTCATAACTGCCGCCCTTTGAAGCATGGTCTCGCCCAAAGGGTTCAATGTCTACTTTTAGCTGCCACCATCGTGCAGGCCAATCAATGCGCCAATCAAGTTTAACTTCACCCTTATCATAGGCAATTGTTTGCTCGTTACCATCGGCGTCTAGGTACACTAGTGTTTTATTATCTTTATCCAATCGTACGAACGGGCGCTTTTTTAAGTAGCCATTTTGATTAACTTGTATCGGTGACCAGTCATCTCCGAGACTTCGCCCCGCAACTTCTTCGAGGCAAGCTTTGAGGCCTGCGATGTTTTCTAGACTCTTTTCAATGGAAGGAATGAAGTAGCCCTCTCGATATTTTTCATGACTACGCACCACTTCCATATCAATACCGAGAACTTTGACATTACTTGCAAAGTCATCGAGATAATAATTGGCGTATGAATCTGCACTCGGGTCAGGTGATGGTACGTCACACACCGGTTTCCCCAAGTACTGCGAAAACTCTTCAGGCACGCCGGCGGGCACTTTCCGTAGGCCATCAAGGTCGTCAACAAAATGAACGTGCCGCACTTTTCTACCTCGTCTCCTCAGCTCCATGAGTGCTGCATCCGCGGTCAATACCTCTCGAAGCGTTCCAATGTGGTATTTACCAGATGGCGAAACCCCCGAAGATACCAATAACTCACCTTCCGGGTGAGTGATCTCAACTTGATCACAAATTTGTTTAAGCCACTGCATAGCAATATTCTATCAAATGAGCTAGCCTTTACACAGGCAGGCTAACTGATTGACCGTACCTTATACACCGCAGTTTCCGAAGGTGTAACAATTTCTACGGAATCCCCGACTGTCTTACCCATCAGCGCTTTGCCAATAGGCGATTCGTCGGATATTTTTCCTTCGAGCGGGTCTGCTTCAACTGTACCGACGATAGAGAATTGCAATGTTTTTCCGCTATCGCTTTTAAGTGACACAGCAGCCCCTAGTCGAACCGAGTTTGCCTTGCTACCCTTTATTATTTCTGAATTTTGAACAATGTGCTCAATCTCACTAATACGGCTTTCGATACGTTCCAAATCTCGTCGAGCTGCATCATATTCAGCGTTTTCAGCTAAGTCACCAAAACCTCGGGCAGTCTTTAGTCGCTCTGCTGCAGGGGCGCGCTGGTCCTTAAGTTGCACAAGTTCGTTTTCGAGCTCTTGTTTTCCTTCAGCGGTTAAGTGAAATGCTTTTTTCATCGTTAACTTCCCCTTTGGTCGACATTACCTGTCACTTGTTTAATAAAGAAGGCGCGCTTCCGGCCTTCTGTTGCCGGTAGTATAGACGACCAAATTATGGTTGTCTACCTTTAAAATAGGTAGCGTAAAAATCTGCGATAGCGGGCGCAGAATAGCTGACACCCTCTCTTCCTTCTTCTATTAAAACGGTTGTAAGAACTTCAGGCTTCTCATATGGAGCGAAAGCCGTATACCAGGAATGCGGAGGCTTACCGCCCGGGCTATTGGTTTCAGCCGTACCGCTTTTTGCAGCCACATGCACCGGTACTCTACTAAACATGCTCTGTGGCGTCGTACCTCGAACAATAGTCTGACGCATGCCTTCACGCACAACTGCAAAATGTTCGTGATTTATTGGTATTTCACGCCGAATAACTATCGATTCATCCAAGCTAATGCGTGGTCGATACAACTTCCCGCTATTAGTTATAGCAGCTTCGGCGAGGGTGATCTGCAATGGCGAAACAGACATATCCCCTTGCCCGATTGAGATATTGTATGTATCACCCACAAACCAGTCTTCGCCATAGGCTTGCTGTTTCCAAGCAGGATCTGGAACTCTTCCTGGCTGCTCATTGGGTAGGTTTATTCCAGACAATTCTCCAAGGCCAAAAAGTCGGTAATATTTAGTAAGCCTGCTAACACCAAGGCCAGGCTGGCTCTCATAGCCGCCACCCACTGTGTAAAAGTAGATATTTGAGCTAAAGGCTATCGCCGATCGCACTTGCATTGCGCCAAGTCCTGCCAAATTCCATCCGTTATAACGATACCGCACAGCGCTATCGAATTGGCTTTGAAGCTCTATGTAACCCCGATCGACAATTGTAGTTTCCGGCGTAACAATCCTTTCTTGTAAGGCTGCACTCGCAACCAGTGGCTTGATAATTGAACCCGTGGCGTATCCATTACTCAAAACTTTATTCAAAAGTGGCTGCATCGGGTCTTTTTGAAGCTGGTTGTATCGCTCCTGAGAAATTCCATCCACAAATTCATTATTATCGTATGCCGGCAAGCTTACCATTGCTAGAACATCTCCATTATTTGGGTCAATCGCGACGCTCGCGGCACGAGTACTCTTAGCTTTTTGCATTTGTGCGAGGGTTGATTCGTACAAGGCTTTTTGCATAGAGACATCAATGGTTAATTTGAGATCCTTGCCAACGACTGGCTGCTGCTTGGCTATTAAGCTTATGGGTCGTGAAGTAGCATCTACCTCTATTTTCTCCCTCCCATTAGTGCCCCGAAGCTGTGTATCAAAAGCAGACTCCACCCCGGCCTGCCCAACACGATCGGTTGGAAGTAGAGTTTTCGCGACATCCTGCTGTAAATTCTCGGGCGTCACCAATCCGGTGTATCCGAGTACGTGAGCCAAGCCATAATCGGACACATAACGCCGCGATGGTACGTCCTCTAGAATAAAGGCCGAAGATGTCGATATTGCTGACTCGAGCTGAACAGTTGTTGACTGATCAAGTTTCGTAGCCAAAACATGCGCGTTGATATCGGATGGGTTAAGTTTATCTAACTCACTCGTCAGCGATGCTTCCGTGCGCTTAAGAATTGCAGCGATTTTTGATATTTCTTGCTTTCGTTCAAGCTGAGGTTCTTTTAACAAGTATGGAAATACTACCAGTTGAGAGGTCACTGTATTCTCCGCAAGTACTACTCCATTTCTGTCTTTTATCTGTCCTCGCGGAGCGTATATTACACGTTCACGGAGTCTATTTCCGTTCGCGAGTGACCTATAGCGAGCACCATCTAATACCTGAATCTTGTATAGCTGTAGCAATACAAGCAGAAACCAAACGATCACCAAGATACCTATCGGTAGTATGTTGGGACGAGCAATACTGCTCCGCCTTTGCAAGACCCTACCTGGGCGAAGGACACCTAACCACTCTGTGGCGACGTTGTTTCTACGTTTTGGCATGCCCTTTTCCTGACAACCAAATGAACGCTATTGTAATGAGCAACGCCATTACATGGCGGACGACAAATGCATACGTATTATCAGCGAGCAGGTCAAGCGAAGTGGCAGTTATGAATAATAGTTGAGCACCACAAAGCGCAACTACCTTGAATAGCCGTCGCTCGTCGTCAACTTTAATACTCACGAGCACTAGCACATAGGTTAGCAATAGGAGTAGCGGGCTGTAACTAGACAGGGTCAGTGCATCCGCAACTGCTAACGTAGTCAGCGCGACAACCATTGTTGTTATTGTACATGGCATTATGAAGCATATGATTGGCAACGATAGATAGGTACTCCAGCCAGCTAAGTGCAAAATAATACTTAACACAAAGGTCGATATCCAAATCATTTTAGCCCCATCACAACGTACAGGGAGCCAATGTACTCTTCTCGAACCGGTCTATCCAGCTGAAATCTTTTCAACACCAATTGCTCCTCCGGCTGCAATTGTGTCGTCAGCCTTCCTATGGGGATGTTGGCAATAGCCTCTCCATCCCCATAGCTATATACTGTGCGCCCACCCAAATCGGATATCGGAGGGATCCTATCCACTACAATATTATTGTTCGAGCCTTTCAGTACCGATTGACCCTGAACGCCGTCTATTGTAACTGCCATTCTAAACGTTGGGTCACTTACTAAATGTAGTACGCCTGTTTCTTGCTTAACGTCTAGGACCACCCCCACTAGATATCCCTCACTCACAATCAGCTGCCCTTTAGCTACACCGTCTTTAGTGCCCTTGTTTATTATAAGCCGCCTTCGGTAGGGATTAATCTCCCTTTTGACCACTTTCGCCGCCATAGCATTAATTCTTAGGTCATCGAATAGCGTCTGACTTTTGCTATCCGTCTGCTGAGGCGCTGGGGCCATGTTCGAATCAGACGGCCGATTCATTCCCACCGGAAAAGCTATTGTTCTGACTATAAATCGGCCCAATGGGTTATCGCCATGCTGAAAAACCATAATACTTGCTACTACCATAAATACAACTAACAACGGGTTGTTTTTAACAAACCTCAAAGAGCCCTCCCATCTTCACGACTTATTAGTCCTGAAAACAATCGAGGGTTTGCCAGCATTGCTGCAGCCCCATCAACCACGTTGGTGAGTGGATTGGGGGGAACACGAATAGGAAGCTTAAGTTCTTCTGCCAGCAGTAAATCAAACCCCTTCAACTGGGCGCCCCCGCCAGTCAAAATAATCCCCTCCTGAGCTATTGAGCGCATAAGGTCTGCTGAAGTCCCTTCAAGGATAACCCTTACCGCATCAACAATTGGACGCAGCTGCTTTATAAGCTGGTCACGAAGCTGGCTAGCAGATATTTTCGCCGTCTTTGGCAATCCACTGAGCGCATCCTTGCCTTTTGCTACAAAAACCGGTGGGTTTATACTCGCATGTACGCTCGCAACTGAATGTTTTATAGATCGAGCAGTAGGCTTGCCAACGAGTAGCGCCTGAGAATCACGTAAGGACTGCCGAATTACTTCGCTTAATTCGTCCCCGGCAATACGCAACGAAGTGGTCGTGACTGCCCCGCCAAATGAAACCACTGCAATATCTGTAGTTCCTCCACCAACATCAACCACAAGACAAACTTTGTTCTTCCATATCTGCACACCTGCACCTATCGCGGCAGCTACTGGCTCCTCAACCGTGTAAATAAATCTCGCATTGGTTGCACGAGCCGCCTGTCGTACGGCCCTATACTCTACGTCTGTAATACTTGGCGGCAGCCCAATAATCATTCGAGGCCGCGAAACTAACACCCTATGCTGCGTATGGATCGTATGTACATACTGTTTTAGCATCGCTTCAGTAGCTTCGAAGTTCGCAATTACCCCATCGACCAAGGGGCGTTTAATGCTAATTTCCGAGCCTGTTCTTCCATCCATCATCTCTGCAACCTTTCCAATACCTACAACCTCACCGTCAGGTTTAACCGCTACAAGCGATGGCTCATCAATAAGAATTCCTTTGCTGCCCACACTCATTAAAGTGTTTGCAGTACCAAGGTCGATGGCAATATCGTGACTAACTTTTTCACGCAGATGGTTTCTTGGCATGTACCCTATATTGTACTACTTGTAGCTACCGAATAGTTTGCTGTTTGCCTAGTACGACTGTGCGAACAGCCAGACATCTTTTGCAGGCTTTCCAGTATAAAAGTCGACAGCACCCTCCGACGCAACTTCGTCTAATAATCGACATCGACTTGAAGCTTTGGTCTCTGCTTTGATCTTAGCTTCAATCTGCGGGTCATCATTCCATGCTACCTTTATAAATCCTTTATGCTCTTTCAAAAGATTTTTAAATTCTGTATAGGTGCTAGCATCTCTAGTTTGTTCTGTTTTCCATTTTGATGATTTTGCAAGCATGTCTTTTTGGACAGTAACCAGTAATTCGGTTATGTACGTACTCACCTCCGCATAACCCTTCACCTGTTCTTCACCAGTATCACGTCGTTTGATTGTCGCCTGTTCTGTTTCAAGCTCACGCGTACCTAGCTTGATTGTAATTGGCACGCCTTTTACGTCCCATTTATTTAGCCTAAATCCAAAGCTCTCATCATCTCGTTTATCCGTTGCTACGCGAATACCAGCAGCAAGCAATGTTTCATGTAGCTTATCGGCATAGGCCACAATATGTTCGTCATCGACACGAACCGGCACAATTACGACTTGGGTAGGCGCTAACATCGGCGGCAAAACGAGACCGTTATCGTCGCCGTGCGCGAGTATCAGACCGCCGATCGATCGTGTTGAAAAACCCCAGCTTGTCTGCCAAACAAACGAGTCCTTACCTTCTTTATCCTGAAAAGTAACATCAAATACTTTTGAGAAGTTCTGGCCGAGATCGTGTGAAGTACAGGCCTGCAGTGCCTTGCCACTGGGCATAAGTGATTCGAAAGTCAACGTATTATCAGCTCCCGCAAAACGCTCTGCAGTAGATTTCTCTCCTATGTAGCCGTCTATCGCAAAATAATCTCGGTAGATTTTAGCATACATGTCCATTGCCCAATGCTGTGTTTCTTTGGCTTCTTCATGCGTAGCGTGCGCGGTATGACCCTCTTGCCACAAAAACTCACTGGTACGCAAAAATGGAGCGGTTCTCATCTCCCATCTAACAACACTATTCCATTGATTAATTTTTAATGGTAGGTCGCGCCATGATTGTATCCATTTAGCGTAAGAATTGTACATGATTGTCTCACTCGTAGGCCTCACTACAACAGGCTCTTCCAACTTTTGACCGCCGCCGTGAGTAACGACGGCTAGCTCAGGAGCAAAGCCTTCCACATGACTCTTCTCTTTTTCTAGGAATGACATTGGAATAAGCAGTGGGAAGTAAGCATTATCCACGCCATGTGCCTTTATCATTGGATCCATTGCAGCTTGCGTACGCTCCCACAATGCATATCCGTATGGCTTAAATATTACGGTGCCTTTTACGGGGCCGTAATCGGCTAAATCTGCCAACCGCACAACTGCCGTATACCACTCGGAAATATTTTCGGATTTTTTTGGAAGTAAGTCTTTAGCCATAATTCACCTTATTTTACCTCATTTGTGGCACAAAGTGGCTGCCAATTTGTAAGTTAATTGCACGAGCAATAGCGTTTGGTTCTCTACTGTTGGCAATATACATAGGGTGCCCTGCCTGCACCATTATCCTTGCAGCGATTAGTTTTGTCCTTGCCCCTCCTGTGCCGTGTTGCGATTGCGAACCCACACCAAACGACTCTACGGTCTTTATGTTTTCAATTCTTCTAACTACCTTGCTAGCTGGGTCATCTACCATGCCATCGAGGTAGCCATCGACATCTGTAAGATTCACTAGATGCACCACCTGCCAGATTCGTAAAGCAGCGAGTCCACTAGCAACCAATGCCGATATAACGTCGTTGTCACCAACCTTAATTTCGTCGTCAGCTAGCGCATCGTTCTCGTTAATGATCGGGATATATCCCTCTTGTATTGTCCGGGCTAGTTTCTTATAAAACGACTGCGATTCTTGACTATCGTTAGTTAGTTCGTGATGTGTCACTAGATGTTGAGAAACAATAGCCTTTCTATTAAACGCGCTTCTCCAGTACGCCATTTTTATCGGTTCGCCAATTGCAGCAAGCATACTCAAATAATCTAAGTCGTCAGCAAGCTGCTGACGAGAAATGCCAGCCTCGACCGCACCTGCCGAAATTGCAGCAGAACTTATAAAAGCGATGTGATACCTATTAGCTCGCAGTGCGTTGGCCTGTCGGGCAAAACTATCAAAGCGCTCTTGACTAAGCACGCCTGTCTCGTCAATTAAACTTGTTGTACCTAGTTTTACTACTATTAACTCTTTGCATTTCATTTCTTTATCTCCTAGTAAATTAAAAACCCCTCGACGTGGGTAGAGGGGCGGTTTTCGCGCAATGCTAGAAACAACCCCTATTGGGGCGGTCGTGGCAAAACAGCAGAAAAGTAGTAACTTAACATGCTATCTGTTATATCACTACTGTTAGCTAACGACAATATGCGTTAGAAGCGACCGCTAAATATCAGAAAGAACGCAAACGAGTTCTTTATCGCATGCAGAAAAATACTGGGAACCAAGGAGTTAGTGGTTTCGAGTAGGAATATCAAATACATTGAAAGTATAAACGTATCAATACCAACGTTAAGTTGTCCGTGCGCTATTGCAAAAACAAGTGAAGCCAGCAACGCAGCACCCCACTTCCCCAATCTATTTTTCAAACCTCGGTATAGAAACCCTCTAAAGATCACCTCCTCAATTATAGGAGTGATAACCACTAGAGCTACGAAGGCCAGAGCAATTTCGGGGCTAGAAGCTGCAGCCTTGAAACTATTTTGCTGCTCCTGGTTTAAATTTATTGCTGGAATGATGTGCTGAACAATCGTGAACGTTAGGGTTACCGTGGCAAGATAGGCGAAAAAAATTGGTATCGACAGCAGCGCACTGAAACGTTTCTTTACATTACCAAACAACGCCCGAAGCTTAACCTTTCGTTTTGATAAAAACCACGTGAGCATTGCAAGTGTCAACAATTCGATACATGTATCGAGTAAAAAGTAGTGATTTATGTTCTTGGAATCGAAGTCACCACCAATTCCTTTTATCAGCCCTAGTCCGAGTCCCGCTAAAAGCTGCGGAATAAAGAACAATAGGACGGCAATGCCAAAACTTTCCAGTGCTCCATAACCAGGCAGCCTTGCTTGTGACACAGCACCATCAACATTACCGGCAACATGAGGCTTAACGTCTGACATCAACAATTGTAATTAAAACGAATAGTGCAAGTAGAAAGGCAAAGCTAGAACCATATATTATCTTCTCTGCCTTTGGCGTTAATCGTTTACCCAACAGTCGGTATATCAATGTGGTGTAGAGCTTACCACCGTCAAGTGCAGGAATTGGCAACAAATTCATTACTGCAAGGACCAGAGAGATAAATGCAATAAGCCAAAGTATGACCGCTACGCCGAGCGTGGAGTTAGTTTTTAGCAACCGTACAATACCCACTGGACCAGTTACTTTATCGCCAGCTGTCTTAAAGTCCGCCTTGCCAACATCACGTATCAAAGAGCCTATGCCTTGTACGTTCAAAACAGCAAGTTGCTTCATTAAGCCCAAGCCTACTATAGGGGCTGACCAGGTTGATCGAACGAGCTGCACCCCTTGTTCTGCAGATTCCGCTGCGACCCCCAAGTAACCATTGGTGCTTCCTAGTGGATTCAAAACAACCTGTACGGTAGCTTCGGAGCCTCCTCGTTTATACGTCAGCTCAACCTGCTTCCCGGCGTTCTCTTTCGATCTTGTCACAATTTGTTCAGGGGAGGTAACGACCTCTCCGTTGAAGGCTACTATTTCATCTCCAGCTGTTATTCCAGCTTTTTCCGCAGGCGAATCTTTACGAACCTCACCAACCGTTACAATTCCCTTGTTTTGATAATCTTTTATAACTTTGGCGTCTCTTTTTATTTGAAATTGATCTGGTATTACTTGCGGCATACCAATTAGAGCTATACCCGTAAACAAAACAAATGCGGTGAGCAAGTTCATCGCAACACCAGCTAACATGATTTTTGTCTTCACGGCTAAGCTGGCTGACCCGTAACTGCGAGGACGCTTATCGGTATCGCTTTCACCTTTTAGCTGCACAAAACCGCCCAAAGGCAACAAGTTGAGCGAATAAACGGTGTTATCGTTCTTTCGTTTAAACGTGAGTAAGCGCGGGGGGAAGCCTATTCCAAATTCTTCAACATCTACTCCGTTACGTTTGGCAACGATATAATGGCCAAATTCGTGTACGACTACGAGCAATATGAATAGGAGTATTGCGATTGCGAATAACATGCTTATTTATTCTACATGTCGGAGTAGCAAGCGGGCAATGTTAGATACTGTTTTCATTTCTGAACAGCTTCGACAAAGATCGCCCACTTGCTATACGTACCAGTGCGTCACCCAAAATTGGTGCCATACTGATAACCTCCAATTTTGTTCCAAGCGCCTCGATTGCCCTGGTCTGTGGGGCCGTGTCGGTGACAACTATTGCGTCAAGCGATCTGTCTGGAGCAAGCCTCTCAAGCGCAGGGCCACTAAAAAATCCGTGCGACGCGAGTGCGATGACTTTTTTAGCACCGCGGGATTTAAGCATCTGTGCAGCACTTATGAGTGTCCCGGCAGTGTCGATCATATCGTCATATATCACACATGTCTGGCCCGTTACGTCACGGGTAATTTCACGACGTTTTTTGAGTTTTCCGTCTTTAGCACGTGACTTCGTCATAATAAAGTCATCTAAATCTAGGTTATCGGCTAACCTTTCTGAAGCCTTACCCCTTCCGGCGTCTGGCGACACAATCACGTACTCATCATCGGGATGTAGCCTTATGACAGTTTTCATATACTTCTCAAACGCCAAAGAAGCCGTCAAATGATCATACGGCTCGTTAACAAAACCCTGCTGTTGCTGAGTATGCACATCTAGAGAGAGTAATCGGTGAGCCCCAGCCTCCGTTAGCATTCGGGCCACTCGTGCTGCGGTTATCGGCTCACGAGAAGTGGCCTTGCGATCTTGGCGCATATATCCCATGACGGGAGCAACTGCTGTAATTTCTCTTGCTGATGCTCGACGAGCAGCGTCGATCATAATAATGTGTTCCATGATGGCGTCATTCGGTGAAAACTCACCCGACCCTACATGCGGCTGAATTATAAAGACATCCTTTTTTCGAATATTCTTGTCGTACCGCACATATAGTTCACCGTTGGCGTGCGTATGAAGATCAACGGCACCAAGTTCAATTCCCATTTCTTCCGCGGTCGCCTCGGCAAGTTCTGGGTGAACCGAGCCACTAAAAACTCGAACGTCTCGATGAAATCTTTCTGGCAGCTCCATATTAGACTGCCATTATTTCTTGCTCTTTTTCTCGAGCAAATGCCTCCACCTTGGCCCTTACATTATTCATTGCTGCTTCGATGCTCTTTTCAATACTCGCTACATCATCCCTTGTTATTTGTTTTTCAGACTCCATTTGTTTTGCATCTTTTAATGCGTTGTGGCGCACATTACGAAGAGCAATCTGGCATTCTTCAGCCTTTTCGTGCAATTGCTTAACGATTTGTTGGCGTCGCTCAGTAGTCAGTGCGGGAATAGGGACACGCACCACCCGTCCGTCATCAGCAGGATTTAATCCTAGTGATTGATCATTTCTGATTGCATCTGCAATAGCCTGAAGATTATTTGGATCAAATGGCGTTACCTGCAACAGCTGCGCTTCTACAGCGTTAACGTTTGCGGCTTGATTAAGCGGTATAAGCTGTCCATATGCCTCGACCTTTACATCATCGAGCATGCTCGGCTGAGCACGGCCGGTTTGAATCTTTCTAGCAGCTCCTTCAAAATGCTCAAGCGCTTCATTGAATCGTTTTTCTGCGTTCTTTGCTATGTCTTCCACGCATGCTCCTTATTTATCTACACAAATGATAGTTTGCCGAGGCCGCCTTTTCAACTCAGCGTGGTTTGACTACTCGCTTACTTCACCCACAGCCATTCGGCTAAAGCGTCGTACGACAATATTTTCACCTAGTTTTGCATTAGCTTCTTTTACCAACTGGCCAACGGATTGATCTGGGTTCTTTATGAATGGTTGCTCAAGCAGGCACCGCTCAGCAAAATGCTTTTTGAGCATACCCGCAACAATCTGCTCGAGCATGTTTTCTGGCTTTCCTTCTGCCTTAGCCTTGTCCGTAAATTCTGCTTTAGCCTGCACCTGTACCTCTTCGGGTATGCTATCCACCGATACAAACTCAGGTGCGCTGGCGGCTATGTGCATTGCAATATCCTTAACAAGCTCGGTAAAGATCTCGTTACGAGCAACAAAGTCGGTTTCGCAATTTACTTCCACCAACACACCAATGCGATTGTCATGGTTATATGTACCCACAACACCTGCGCGAGCCTCTCGTTCGCCTCGTTTGTCGGCTTTTGTCATGCCTTTTTTACGCATTTCGTCGAGCGCCTTATCAAAATCTCCGTCGGTTGCTTCAAGCGCCTGCTTGGCGTCCGTTAAACCAACACCAGTTAGGTCACGTAATCTTTTTACTTCATCTAGTGAAACTGCCATATGAACTCCTTTTATATTAACTTTCTCACTACCTTGGCTATTCTTTGATCTTCTCCTATAGACTGCTCGTCTAATAGCAAAATTGGCGATTGCCCTGTGCGCTGCTCCCACGCACTCTTGGCCACCATTGCACCAAACAAGCTCGCATATACATCAGGTAGACCAAGCTCACGTAGTGCTACTGTCTCCGCTACTGCCTCAGCAATCACTTGTTCATCTTCGTCTGGATGCAAGCGCTCACCCACTACCTCTATCCCTTTACTTCTTCGTCCTTATCGACGATTTCTTTCTTGATTTTGCCCTTACCTGCGTCAATTGCTGCAGTAATATAGCTAGTTATAAGTGTGATACTCTTGATGGCATCATCGTTAGCTGGAATCGGATATGGTATGCCAGTCGGATTAGCGTTTGTATCAACAATTGCGATAACTGGAATGCCGAGTCGCTGTGCTTCTTTCACAGCAATATGATCCGTCAGCACATCGGCAACAAATACAGCACCAGGCAGACCACTCATAGCCTTTACGCCGCCAAATGTAAGATTAAGGCGATCGATTTCTTCCTGGAAACGCTGCACTTCAAGCTTATTGTACTTGGCTGCTAGCTCGCCAGAATCCATCTTTGCCTCGATGTCTTTGAGGTACTTGATGCGACCATCCACCGTCTTACGGTTCGTTAACATTCCACCGAACCAACGTTCAGTCACAAACGGCTGGCCAGCATCTTCAGCAGCCTTTCTGACAATATCCTGTGCTTGACGCTTGGTACCAACAAACAGAACTTGCCGATTCTTTGCGGCAACAGACTCAACAAAACTAGTCGCAGTCTCAAGTGCTTCAACTGTCTTTGCCAAGTCAATTATATGCACCCCGCCTCGCCATGAATGAATATATGGCTTCATTTTCGGATGCCATCGGCTGGTTTTATGACCAAAATGTGCGCCGGCTTCGAGTAGCTGCTTAATATCAATATTTACTGCCATGTGTCCTTTTCCTCCTTCACACGCACCGAGCCCGATTACCGGGAGGAACACGAAATGCATGTTGATTCATTTGTATTACAAACAATACTACCAGATGAGCACCCCTGTTGTAAAGACAAATGAACACAATTTTTCCTTCAGGGGTTTGACTCGGCGGCATCAGTTCAGGTATAATCCCCCAGTTATGAAACAAGGTTTGCATCCAGACAATTATCGTCTCGTCGTATTCGAAGACACCAGTAATGGCTTTAGATTCTTGACGCGCTCTACCGCCAAAAGTGAAGAAGTCACCAAATGGGAAGATGGCAACGAATATCCTCTGATACAAGTTCATATTTCTAGCGAATCCCACCCGTTCTACACAGGTCAAGAAAAACTTGTTGACATAGAAGGTCGCGTTGATCGATTTAAGGCTAGACAAGAAGCTGCCAAAAAGCACGCTGAGGCTACCAAAAAAGCAGCAACTAAAAAATCTGCAAAGCAAGATGAAAAAGGCGACATCGACGTTCAGAAAATAGGCGGCAAGCCGAAAATAACAAAACCCACTGAAGCTTAGCTAAACTCAGTATTTAACCCCAGTATTGTCGGCTGGGGTTTTGCATATATCAAAAACAACCTACACTATGTAATAAGGAGACCCATGGAGCTAAGCAAAGAAAAGTCACATGAGCTACAGGCTGAACTGCAGGAGATTCAGGATTTCTTGTCGCTCCCTGATGCCTTCTCCAAGCCTGATTTCGCAGAAAAGTCTCGACGTGGATCGTTCATTGAACGCACACTTGAGGTCGCGTCCACTGTGGATCGTCTCACTAAGCAGCTGTCTGAAGCTGACGCCCTAAGCAACGATACTGACCCTGAACTTCAGGCGATGGCCCAGGCGGAAGTCGCTGATATCAACAACAAGCTCATGGAAGCTCGTGCGGAACTAAAAGATCTTTTGATGCCACGCGACCCAAATGATGACCGTAATGTCATTGTGGAGATAAGAGCCGGAGCCGGTGGCGACGAAGCATCTCTATTTGCCGGCGACCTACAGCGCATGTACACTCGATTTTCAGAAAAGAAAAATTACCAAACGGAGATGATTAGTGAGAGCCCCTCAGAAGTGGGCGGCTTCAAAGAAGTTATAATGGCCATAAAGGGCCCTGAGGCCTACAGAAACCTTCGGTTTGAATCGGGCGTACACAGAGTCCAACGGGTTCCAAGTACCGAAAGCCAAGGCCGCATTCATACCTCGACCGTAACGGTAGCAGTGTTGCCAGAAGCCGAGGAGACTGACATCGAAATCAACCCTTCAGATCTTCGTATTGATGTCTATAGATCTAGTGGGCACGGTGGTCAGTCAGTAAACACAACTGATTCAGCCGTGCGAATCACGCACCTTCCCACCGGACTTGTCGTAACCTGTCAGGACGAAAAATCGCAGATAAAAAATAAAGCAAAGGCAATGGGTGTGTTGCGCGCCCGTTTATTACAACAAAAAATTGAACAAGAACAATCGGAAACCGCAAGTCATAGGCGGTCTCTCATTGGCTCAGGAGATCGTTCAGAAAAAATTCGTACCTACAACTTCCCGCAAGACAGGATAACCGATCACCGTATTGGGTATAGCCGTGGCAACCTACCCGGCGCACTTTCTGGAGAGATCGAGGACATCATCAACGCATTACAAGTGTATGCCTCCCAGGAAGACTAACACAATAGCAACATGGCTGGAGGATGCAACAAAGCAATTGACGCGAGCAAACATCCCGACCGCCCGATTAGACAGCCTTGTGCTGCTACAGGATTACTTTGGCAAAGATAAGTCGTGGCTACTTGCGCATAGCGAATTAGACATAGATAAGGCAGCTATTCTTGAAGAATCGCTGCGACAACGGCTATCCCATAAACCTCTAGCTTACATCAGAAAAAAGGCCGATTTTTTTGGACGCACCTTTTTTGTTGATGAGCGCGTATTGGTTCCTCGACCAGAAACTGAAGCGATGATTGAGCTATTAAAAAGCTTTAGGATTCCGACTGGCTGTCGCATCGTTGACGTCGGCACCGGCTCGGGAGCCCTGGCAATTACCGCCGCACTTGAAAGGCCAGGTTACGAAATGAACGCTATCGATATAAACCCTGCCTGCCTAACGGTTGCCCGGCAAAATGCCAAAACATTCTCGGTCAACCTATCAATAACTCAATCAGACCTACTCACGGACATACAAGACTTGCATGACTATGTTCTTCTCGCAAACCTACCCTATATTCCGACAGACTATGCTCTCAACAAAGCAGCGACACACGAACCCAAGCAAGCAATTTTTGGTGGAACAGACGGGCTGGATATATACCGTCGGCTCTTCAAGCAACTGTCGAGCATGCGACCTTGCTTGGCAGTTTTTACCGAAGCTCTACCAGACCAACATAAAGAGTTGGAGAGAATAGCCGAGCAATGTGGCTACCGTCTAATAGACACTAAAGATTACATCCAGGCTTTCACTAACGCCTAGCTATGGAGCGGCTTCGAGTTTAACTTTAATTGTCTGTTCTTTGCCGTCGCGCTTGATTTTAAGCTCTACGCTATCGCCTACTTTTTTATTCCCAAGCAGAGAAGATAGCTGTACATTTGGAGTCACTTTCTTGCCGTCAACAGATAGAATTATGTCACCGTCTT
>CAYYKI010000003.1:0-50442 GCA_964440975.1 uncultured Candidatus Saccharibacteria bacterium
ACCTAGTGTTTGATATCGAACTTGTTAAGATTGAAGCTCCTGCACCGCAACAGTAACGCGGCTAGCTCCCAGTAGTATTCGTTAGCACTCTATTTGAGGTGGTTAATAGTTACAAAAATTACTACATATAGTGTCTTGACGTAAGCGTTATGCGCCATATATACTGTCTTAGTAGAACTAATAAAACACCAAAAAGAGGGAATACATGGCTAAAAAAATTACCATTTATACTAGCAACACGTGCGGTTACTGCGTGATGGTGAAAAAGTGGCTAACCATGAAAGGATTTGGCTACGAGGAAGTTAATATCGAGAATAACCCTGAGCGTCAGCCCGAAATGATGCACGCAAGTGGCCAGATGGCAGTTCCCGTTACCATTGTCACAAAAGATGACGACAGCCAAGAGGTTGTAGTTGGCTATAATATTGCTAAGCTAGCACCAGCAGTAGCTTAGTTGCCACAACTATTTTTGGCATGGCCAACGACAAACAAACCGTCATCCTAGATTTTGATGGCACTGTTGCAGATTCTTTTGCTATGGCTGTCGAAATCGCACAAACGCTCCTCAAGCAATTCGACTATCCAGTCCCAAGCCAAGAAGCCATATATGCGATGCGAGAGCTGTCTGCAGCCCAATTGATAAAGCTAACCAAAGTGTCGCCTCGCCATATACCTCGAATGATTCGCTATGTACGAAGGGAGCAAAAGAAAATAATTCATACTGTCCAACCCATCAACGGAATTGAACCGGTGTTGCGACAGCTATCAAAAAAATACACACTAGCCATTGTTAGCTCTAGTGATGCACCATTGATCAATACGTTTCTTGCTAAATTCAAACTAGACGATGTCATACACGAAGTTGTCGGAGGTGCAGGAATCTTTAGTAAGCACCGCCATATTAAACGATATGCCAAAAATCATGGTCTTCGACCTGGCGACTTGCTGTATGTCGGAGATGAAGTGCGAGACATCGACGCCGCACATCGCGCAGGTGTCCCCGTTGTTTCGGTTGGTTGGGGATTCAATGGTGAGAACATTCTAAAGAAGAATGAACCAAACGCGTACGTAGACGAACCAAGTAAACTGGTGCAAGCAATTAAAATCGTTTTCGAATCAAAACAATAACGTATACTAGGATACATATGACAGACACTGCAAACATTGAAACTCATGACACCATCATTGTCGGTGCCGGACCTGCCGGACTCAGCGCCGCCATTTATACAACCAGAGAAGATATCGATACGGTCCTTATTGACAAGGGCGTAATTGGCGGCCTGGCTGCCATTACTGATTGGGTAGATAACTATCCAGGCTTTAAGGATGGTATTAGTGGTCTCGATCTTGCTCAGCAACTCGAAGCACAGGCAAATCGTTTTGGTGCTGATATACGCTTGGGCGAAGTTACCAAAATCGAAGATCGAGGGACCTACAAGCTGGTAGAAACCACAGACGGGCCAATGCAAGCAAAGACCGTACTACTTGCCACCGGAAGTCAGTATAAAATGCTCAATATACCAGGTGAGCAGGAATTTTATGGACGGGGCGTGCATTACTGTGCAACCTGTGACGGTGCATTTTATCGTGATAAAAGAATCACCGTAATTGGCGGGGGAAATTCAGCTATCCAGGAAGCGATATTCTTAACGAAATTCGCGTCGCACATAGACTTACTGGTACGATCAACGATTCGTGCAAGCGAAGTACTGCAGCAAGAACTAGAAAAGCACAAGGACAAGATCACGGTTCACTTAGGAATAACCCCACTCGAAATAGTTAGCGACAAAAGCCCGCAGGACGGTGGTAAGGTTGTATCCGTCAAGGCAAAGGAGACTGAAGGGAGTAAAGAAATTAGCTTCGAAACTGATGGAGTCTTTGTATTTATCGGCCTATTACCACAGAGCGAGTTTGTTAAAAACAGCCCTATTGAACTTGACGAGGTTGGACTAATAAAAACAGACGAAAATCTTGAAACATCAATCGCGGGAGTCTTCTGTGCAGGCGACGTACGCCATAACGCAACTATGCAGATTGCCTCAGCAGTTGGAGAAGGGGCCACGGCCGCCCTAAAAATACGAGAATATTTAGACGAGCATAAGTAGACCCAAGCGCTTGATTCTACTGTTGTAGTGTGCCGATTTTGAGACTATCCAGGTCGGATTGCGCACGGCTCGAATGCTTACCTTCACCACCTTGCGTTGCAAATAATGATGTCCCATCTGTGCCGCATGCATCGACAATTACAGAACCTCCTGGGTGTTTTCGTATGTAGCTCGTGAGATCATACACCGTGTTATCGATGATAGTCCAACAGTCACTACGAGTGTCATGCTTGGCTACTTCACTTGATGTTAGCTGCTTTGCACTATCACTCGAGTTTGTTTTGGTCTCTTCGTTCGAGGCCTGAGTTTTAGTTGGGGCGCTTACCTGATTTTCACTTTGTGTCTCTCGTTTGATTCCAAAGAACAACGCAGTGCCGCCCAGCACCACAATAATAATTGCAACGATAACTAGTTTAGTGGCTTTGTGCATGTCGTAATTACCGGTTCCTTTCCTGATCTATGCTTACAATGAATTTCTGACTACCATATCCAGTCCTGCTTTTTCGGCCCTGGCTAGGCTTTGTTGGTCGTCAATTGTATAAGCGTATACTTTTAAACCCTTTCGATGCAACTGTGTGATTATGCTTCTATGTACCCAGTTACGACGTAACCCAACAAATTGTATCCCGCACCTACGCCGCATGCGCTCAGATACAAAAGGCCACCATCTTCTCAACTTTGCTGTTGGTACTTCTGGCATACGTTTATGAAATTCGCTGAGCGCCTTCGCGCTAAAACTTGTAACCACAATATGAGATTGTGTCTTAGTTTGCGCACGTAACGCTTCTTCAACAGCATCTGCGGACTGAACTGTTTTGAGCTCAATCATAAGGCCAACTGATTTGCTAAGGGCTTCAAGTGCTTTCTGTAAGCTGCAGATGCTTGCTCCAGAATGCAAACGAATCGCGAGTAGCTCGTCCATAGTCATATCGGCAACTTTTTTTGAGTTGGAGGCAAGACGCTGCAGTGAATCATCATGTATCACGACAGCCTTGCCATCTTTACTTACTCGCACATCAAGCTCAACCCATTCAACACCCTTATCTATGGCAAGAATAAAACCTTCAAGGCTATTTTCGGGCGCGAGCCCCATTAATCCGCGATGGCCAATGATTTGCATACTATTAGTGTAGTACAATAGCTACAAGTAAAGGAGTAACCATGCCAGATTTTAACCAAGTTCTTACGCCCGGTGACTTTCAAAATGGAATTATTCATACCGTCATTGAAATCCCTAAGGGTTCAAGGAATAAAATTGAATGGAACCGCGAGCTCGCCTGTTTTGAATTAGACCGGGTTGAGCCAGCGATTTTTGCTAAACCTTGTAATTACGGCTTTATTCCTCAGACTAAAGACGAAGATGGCGACGAGCTTGATACCTTGGTAATTACTGATGAATCCCTGCCGACAGGTGTCTTCACCAAAGCTAAGATAATTGGCATCCTAAACTTCGAAGACGATGGAGAGATGGACCACAAGGTTATTTGCGTACCAGCTGACGACCGCAACACTAAAGATGCGATCAATTCGCTTGAAGACTTGGACGAAGGCCTTAAGACTCAAATTGAGCATCATTTTACGCATTACAAGGATCTTAAGAAGCCTGGAAGCACAAAGGTACTTGGCTGGGGCACAATCGAAGATGCTAAAGCATGTATTGCGGAATGCATAGAAAGATACACCTAGAAATTATTGGGTGGCAATCGTGCAATGTCGTAAGTCAGTTAGGCATCTGATATTAAGCCCGCTTGAGATCTGAAGCATTAGCAGCTACAATGAAACATTGAAACAGGGGGGTCTATGAAAACGAAAGTAGCGATTAATGGCTTTGGGCGCATAGGGCGAAATGCTTTTAAAATTGCGTTCGATCGTGCCGATATTGACATTGTTGCAATTAACGACTTAACTGACACCAAAACGCTCGCCCACCTACTTAAACACGACAGCAATTACGGTTTATACGACCATGAAGTCGCAAGTGACGACACGCATATAATAGTTGATGGCCAATCAATATCTGTTCTCGCCGAAAAAGACCCTGCGAAACTACCCTGGAAAGACCTACAGGTAGATGTTGCGATAGAAGCAACCGGTTTTTTTACCAAACACGACGATCTAATGCTCCACATACAGGCTGGCGCCAAGCGAGTCGTATTAAGTGCTCCAGAAAAAGACGACACCCATCACGATACGTACATCCTCGGCGTTAATGACCAAGATCTTAAGGCTGAGCATCAGATTATTTCCAATGGTTCTTGTACCACAAACTGCATCACACCTGTTGCTGCAATTATTGAACGTGAGTTTGGGATTGAAAAGGCAATGATGACAACCGTTCATAGTTACACCGCTAGCCAAAAGCTGCAAGACGCACCCGCCAAAGATCTGCGGGAAGCTCGTAACGCAGCAGAAAATATTGTGCCAACTACAACTGGCGCAAGTATAGCTGCGGCGCTCGCACTACCCAGCCTGAAGGGTATTTTTGGAGGGATGAGCATTAGAGTACCAACGCCAGTCGTATCGTTAAGTGACTTTGTTATCATTACCAAAAAGAATGTTACAGTCGAGAGTGTTAACGAGGCTTTTAAGAAAGCGGCTGCTGAACCCTATTACCAAGGAATACTGAG
Source organism: uncultured Candidatus Saccharibacteria bacterium (assembly GCA_964440975.1). Lineage (GTDB taxonomy): Bacteria > Patescibacteriota > Saccharimonadia > Saccharimonadales > CAZNVG01 > CAYYKI01. The sequence continues at coordinate 4,733 of CAYYKI010000003.1, forward strand.
CTACACAGAGGAAGAGCTAGTTAGCTCAGATTACATTGGTAACCCGCATAGTGCCACGGTCGACGCTAAGCTTACAGCAGTCATTGGCGGTAATATGCTCAAAGTAGTCGCTTGGTATGACAACGAATGGGGATACTCTAACCGCCTCATAGAGATGGTCGCCGAAGCCGGTAAGCAGTTGCAGAGCGCAGCCTAACTACAACAGATGCCACAGCATAATCGTAGACAACCATTGCCCATCCAAAGCTTGAATACCGCAAGCAGAATAGCTACCCTATATATATGAAGATTTTCATTGGTTCCGACCATAACGGCTACTATTTAAAACAGGAACTCATGAAATACTTGGGTAAGCATGGCTACGATATTGAGGACGCGGGCGATAAAAAACTAGATCCGAACGACGATTTTCCGCAATTCGCTGCTTCGGTTGCTGGCAAGATACTTGGAAGTAGCGATGATGATCCACGGGGCATTCTGATTTGCGGGAGTGGGCAGGGTATGGCAATGGCTGCCAATCGCTTTACTGGTATTCGAGCTGCACTGGTTTGGGATAAGCAGCAAGCTAAGGCATCCAGAGAGGAAGATGACGCCAATGTACTAGTGCTGCCGGGTAGAATATTAGACGAGGACCACAGTAATGAAATAGTTGAAGCCTGGCTAAATGCTTCCTTTGATAATGCTCCCCGAAGAATCAGGCGCCTTAAAGAACTCGATGAATTGTAGGGACGTATGCCGATTATTTGTCCAACCGTAACCGCAACCAACCAAAGTGAATACCAAAAGCAGCTCGCTGACATCGCTACAGCAGCCAACCGGATTCATATCGACGTAGCAGATGGTGTGTTTGCACCAGTACAACTCTTACCTCCACAGAATGTTTACTGGCCTAAAGAAAAAACGGCCGATATCCATGTTATGTACCAATCACCCCTACAGATTCTGCCTACACTAATCGCACTTCAGCCGCAGCTCATTATTGTTCCTGTCGAATCACCAGACGCGCCAAGTATACTGACAGAACTAAAAGATACGGGGATACGGCGAGGCTTATCTATTCAGCAAGCGACGCCTGCTGACGCACTACGGCCTTTTATGGATCAGGTTGAGCATGTGCTCATCTTTAGCGGAGATCTTGGCCATTTTGGCGGCGTGGCAGATCTGTCCTTACTAGCAAAAGTGCAATCAATAAAAAACTGGAAGGCAGAAGTTGAAATCGGCTGGGACGGCGGGGTGAAGCTAGATAACATCCATGAACTCCGACAGGGCGGCGTTGATGTATTGAATGTTGGCGGCGCTATTCACAATGCGTCTGATCCGGTAGTAGCATATGAGCAGTTACGACAAGAGTTGTCTAGCGCTGGAGAACGACGTGCAAAAGCGTAAACATTCTTCTGCTGGGAATGAAGGTTTCATCCTCCTTATTGTCATGCTGCTTATCATATTGTTTGCAGCAATTATATTTTTTATCCTGCGTGTCAGTCGCGCACAGCGCAGCACCTCGTCCAATAATACAGTAGTTACGGTTGCGTAGTCTGCCTTGCTTGATGACAGCGCGTAGGCACCATGCATAGCTAACGTAGGTCACAAACAATAGGATTTGCTATAATCATAAGTAATATGCCAGCTAAACTATCCATAGAAGAACTTGAACAAAAAGCAGCCGAAACTCGCAAGAGTATTATCGAGATGCTGGTTACAGCTGGTAGCGGTCACTCAGCTGGCCCTTTAGGGTTAGCAGATATCTTTACCGCCTTGTATTTTGATGTACTTCAATTTGACCCAAAGAACCCAAATTGGGAAGACCGCGATATCCTGCTATTAAGCAACGGGCACTGTGTACCAGCGCAATATGCTGCTATGGCACACGCGGGCTACTTTCCACTATCTGAACTAAAGACGCTACGTAAGCTCGGGTCGAGACTGCAGGGACATCCAGAACGCACTAGACTACCTGGTCTTGAAAACACAAGTGGTCCTCTTGGATCAGGCGTTAGCCAGGCGGCCGGCATGGCACTAAGCCTACAGCTTGCGGACATTCATCATCGTTGGGTGTATTGCATAACTGGTGACGGTGAGCTAGATGAAGGAAATATTTGGGAAGCCGCAATGTTTGCAGCCAAATACAAGTTGTATAACCTGACGGTAATTATCGATAGGAATAATATCCAAATAGATGGTCCGACTGAGCATGTCATGCCCCTCGAAGATTTGCATCGTAAATGGGATGCGTTTGGCTGGCATGTACTCGAAATCGACGGAAATAATATCGAGGATGTTATCGATGCGCTATCGATGAGTAGAGCAATAGTCGAAAAACCAACGGTTATCATCGCGCATACCGTGCCTGGAAAAGGTGTTGATTTTATGGAATATGATTACCACTGGCACGGAAAACCACCTAAACCGGAGGAAGCCAAAGTTGCATTGAAGGAACTGCGCACACTCCAGGGCCGAATCAGATCGGAGCATGAATGAGCTCACTACTAGACATCACGTCACAACTAGAGCTTGAGCCCACCAGAGCAGGTTTTGGCCGAGGACTTCTAGAGGCAGGTAAATTGCAGCCAGAGATTGTAGCACTTTGCGCCGACCTAACAGAGTCAACGGCAATGAACTTATTTGCTGAGGAATTTCCGGAGCGATTTGTCGAAATAGGTGTAGCCGAACAGAATCTGGTGACTGTCTCGTCTGGAATGGCTGCCATGGGTCATATTCCATTTTGTAGTAGCTACGCTGCTTTTAGCCCGGGCCGGTGCTGGGAACAAATACGTACCACAATCTGTCTTAACGATCGACCCGTGAAAATTATTGGGTCGCACGCCGGCTTATCGGTAGGGCCAGATGGGGCAACCCATCAGATGCTCGAAGACCTCTCAATCATGCGCGCACTTCCTAATATGGTTGTCATAGCCCCGTGTGATGCCGTTGAGGCCCAAAAGGCAGCTATGGCAATGGCAACCGACAAGCGCCCCAATTACATGCGACTTGCCCGAGAAAAGTCACCAGTTTTTACGAGCCAACAAACTCCATTCGAGATTGGCAAGGCTCAGATATTCAAGGAAGGAGCGGACGTTACGATTGTTGGCACGGGCGTCATGACATACAACGCACTTGCGGCGGCACAGATACTGTTGAAACAGGGCATTAACGCTGAGGTTGTTCACTGCGCCACCTTAAAACCACTTGATGCCGTAACGATTATGAATAGTGCATCCAAAACAAAAGCTGTAGTTACTGTGGAAGAGGCGCAAATAATTGGCGGGCTTGGGAGCGCAGTCGCAGAACTGATGAGTGAATCGGTCCCAACTCCGCTTAAAAGGATAGGCGTTAAGGATGTCTTTGGTGAGTCTGGAACTATGGAAGAGCTTTGGAAGCTACATGAACTTATGCCAGAACAAATAGCAGCGACAACTAAACATTTTTTAGCTACAATTAAATAAACGTAAGCAAGGTGGGGTATGCCGTTAACTCTTAGACAGATTCGCGACAATTGTGCCAAAGCCCGGTCAACTATGGCTCGAGCTCGACATGAGCACTTTGCTTTAGGGGCCTTTAATCTTGATAATCAGGAAACTCTGATTGCAGTTTCGCGAGCAGCATCTAAGAAAAAGGCACCGGTACTCGTCGAAGTCAGCCAGGGAGAGGTTGATATGCTGGGGCTCGATAACGTACGGGACATGGTGGACAACTATAAAGCGCAATATGGCATAGAAATGTACGTCAACCTGGACCACAGCCCTTCTATCGAAGCAGCGGTTAGGGGGATCGAGGCGGGGTTTGAGTTTATACATATCGATATCTCGCAAGCAAACCACGATGCGACAACTGATGAAATTATTGCCAAAACTAAAGAGGTGGTTGACTATGCAAAACTAACAGGAGCTCTCGTTGAGAGCGAGCCGCACTATTTTGGCGGTGGATCAAACAAGTTCACGAAGGCCTTTGATTATAGTGAGATTAAAAAATACTTTAGTACACCAAAAAGCGCTATTGAGTTTGTAGCTTTGACCGGTATAGATACGTTTGCAGCCAGTATTGGTAATTTGCATGGCTCGTACCCGGTTCCTAAAAAACTTGACCTAGCTCTCCTGCAGGAGCTTCGGGACGCACTCGACTGCAATATCAGTTTGCATGGCGGGTCTGGAACGCCCGGACATTACTTTGAAAAAGCAGTCAAAATTGGCGCCAGTAAAATAAACATAAACTCTGACATGCGCGTAGCGTACAGAGATACACTGGAACGAGTACTACGTGAAAACAAATCCGAATATGCAGTGGTTAAGCTAATGGGAACAGTCATCGAGGCTGTTCAGGCGGTTGTTGAAAATAAAATCGATGCCTTTGGCTCGAAGAATAAAGCACAACCATAATGATCATAATCACCGACACACAAAGGAGGCTATATGGATGAACCCCTAGATGTAGTTTGTATTGGTGCTGCTGTGGTAGATGTTTTTTTGCAAGGAAGTATTTTTACTCCAAAAACAGAAGCGGATGGAGAGCAAGTTGAAGAGTTTAAACTAGGCAGTAAGAACGACATAGATGGCGTAGTGTTTAGCACTGGGGGAGGAGCAACCAATGCAGCAGTTACTTTCTGTAGGCAGGGGCTCGAGGCTGCATATTTAGGAAAAGTAGGGAGAGACCTCCCGGGTGAGTCTATCAGAAAGGATCTCGAGAAGGATGGGGTCAACTGTAATTGGCTAACAACGTCAGAGTTGGGGACAGGCTATTCAACCTTACTATTAGCTCCAAACGGTGAACGCACTATTTTGACATATCGGGGAGCCAGCACACACTATGACATTACAAAGCATGATCTTGAAACAATACGCTGTAAGTGGTTCTATGTCAGCTCCTTAGAAGGCAACTTTGAAGTCCTTGAAACAGTATTTCTCCACGCGCGTGAGCACGATATACAAGTTGCATGGAATCCAGGTAAAAAAGAGCTAGAAGATCCACATGAAGTAAAGGCGTTACTGCCGCACGTTTCGGTACTTAGCCTAAACAAGGATGAGATGCAATTGCTATATCCCGGCTCATCAGTACAGGAGCTCGCACAAGCTGCCGCCAAGACTGTAAAAATTGCCGTGGTTACTGACGGCCCTAAGGGCCTAGCCGCCTGTGATGGTAAGAAAGTCTACGTAGCTGGAATGTATGAGGACGTACCGGTCATTGATAGGACCGGTGCAGGAGATGCATTTTGCTCAGGTTTCACGGCTGCAATTCTAAAAGAGAGCAATATTGAAAACGCCATAACACTCGGCAGTGCAAACTCTACCAGCGTCGTCGGTAAGGTGGGGGCTAAAAGTGGTATTCTCCCAGCCGATGCCGACATACACACTATGAATATAGCCGTAAGCGAGATTAGATGATATATTGATGCTAGGGAAAGCAAACAAAAATGTGCCGAATTATAGGTGAACTCTTACAAGCTGAACAACCATTGTTTTCATTAGCTGTTGAGCAGCTAGAAAAGGCGAGTGGCCATGCCGGTGCTGATTTAGAGCTATTAGGTGAAATTATTGAAAAATCTTATCGTAAGAAGCAAGAGTTAGGGCTAGACCCAAACGATACAACTGGCCGCGAGCTTTACCATGCATTGGTTGCAAAAATTCAGCAACATGACGAGCACTTAGCCGAACATATAGGGGGCAAAAGCACAGACCAGCCGAGCAAACTTATCCCGTTAATTCGTGACACAGTTGCAAAAGTAGACATACCGCGCACTTGTTGGGTGCTTAAAAAGTCGGTCGCTAAGCAAATGCTGCGAGACAATCCACCTCCTAACATTATGAAACTAATGGGATATCGCTCCATTGAGCAGCTTTTGAAGAAAGAAAATCTATTTGAAGTATACGGAGCTTTACGGTTTGCTGAAGGTCCCGAATGGCTTAACAAATTTGATGCCAAGTACACCAAGCTACAACCAAGTGATTTTGAAACAAGAAAGATCGAAGTAGTTATAATGCCACACAGTCGCTGGGCCGACATTTGTGAGCCTTTTATCCATAAGAAAAAGCATAACATTACCCACCTTAAAGAACTCGGTGTCATACTTATGTTGCCAATTAAGGCAAAACACTTACCGGGCCTCACTGTTTGGGCTACGAGTTTATTATTCCATTATACAAACGAAATTCGCCTCTATAGTAGCTTCTTTAAGCTCCAGCAAGTAAAGCCGAACTTTGCCAAGATTTTCATCGAGACACTCATCGCCGATCCAGGCAAGCACGCCGTAATGGCCGGCACTCATGTGCATTGGCGAGTAATACAGCGGTACTTCGGCAAGCTAAAGAATGAACACCACCCAGAAGTGTTTCAGCCTCATGTACAGCCCGAAGACCTACACTGGCGCAAGGCTGAAGAGGGGCTTTATATGATAGATCAAGAGCTCGAATTCTGGAAAGATCTTGATTATGTTGGTGAAATGCACTCGGGTGAACCTGTTACCTTCAATATGATGGATATAGCTGCCAGTTACGCAAACAAGACTCCATACGAAGAACGAGAACTGTATCACTTTAGAGAATCATTGTGGAATGAATTGTTTATACGGTACATGGGTAAAGCAAATCTTGATAAGCAAATCCTAGAGCAATTGGATAATGATATGATTGCACCAGAAAAGCTGGAGGTAGCATGAGATATTCTATATGTATCTCTGGGGCTGCTGCAGGAAAAACTGTCGAAAAATCTCGTGTACTTGCAGAAGAGTTGGGCCGCGCAATAGCTAAACGAGGGCACATTGTGACCAGTGGTGCTACTGTGGGGTTGCCTTTTTATGCCGCGAGAGCTGCTTACAAAGCTGGAGGGATGAGTGTTGGTTTTTCACCCGCTAGCAGCCTGCGAGAGCATGTATTTAAATATCGACTGCCCATTGGTGTATTTGATTTTGTCAACTTTACTGGCATGCACTATGTTGGACGAGATGTATACTTGGTTCAGTCTAGCGATGCAATAATAACCGTTGGTGGGAGGTTTGGTAGTTTGCATGAATTTACTACTGCTCTAGAGTCATATATGCCGTGCGGTGTGCTCGCAGGTAGTGGTGGAGCTGCTGATGCAATCCCTGGTCTCATGAATCAACTTGAGTTTGCAAACGACAAACTTGTCATCGTGGACGAAAATCCACAAAAGCTTGTCGACAGAATAATTGCTATGTTAGACGAAGAATTTAAAGACATAGATACAACTGCCATCAAGGCACAGTGGTACTACGACAAAAAGAGCCCTAAGCACGACCATAGAGGCTAGAATTATCTACATCAGAAACAAGCGGTGTATGGCCTGATACAATGTGGGAATGGGATTATTTCAGCTTACGAGTAGCTTTGAACCTTCTGGCGATCAGCCAGCTGCTATTTCAGCCCTAAATAAAGGCTTGGCGCATGGAGCAAAAGAGCAAGTGCTGCTTGGCGTAACTGGTTCTGGAAAAACATTTACCATGGCAAATGTCATTGCTGCGCAACAGAAACCGACGCTGATACTAAGTCACAACAAAACGCTCGCTGCACAACTATACAATGAGTTCAAGGAATTCTTTCCAGACAATGACGTTCATTACTTTGTAAGCTATTTTGATTATTATCAACCCGAAGCGTACATTGCCCGATCGGACACCTATATAGAAAAAGACTCACAGATAAACGAAGAGATTGACCGTCTTCGACATGCAGCTACATCAGCACTACTCAGCAAACGGGATGTCATCATAGTCGCTAGTGTAAGTTGCATATACGGCATAGGTTCAGTGGACGACTATGGTGGCATGGCTGTGCGCATTAAAAAAGGGGAACGAAGAGTCCGAGACAAGTTTCTTCGACATCTCTCAGATATACAATATTCACGAAACGACGTTGATTTTCATCGTTCAACCTTTCGGGTCAGAGGTGATGTCGTTGACGTATTTCCCGCCGGGGAGCAGGCTGCGTATCGTGTTGAATTCTTTGGTGATGAGATAGATCGAATAACTAAAATTAATCCACTTACTGGTGAAATAGAAGATAATCTCAACGAACTGGCAATTTTCCCTGGCAGCCACTATGTTACGCCGCAAGAAAAACTACTTGTGGCGGTAGAGAAAATTAAGACCGAACTTGAACAACGTCTTGAATTCTTTAAACGTAATAACCTACTACTTGAAGCTCAGAGGCTTGAACAACGAACAAATTTTGATCTAGAAATGCTTGAAGAGACCGGGTTTGTAAAAGGCATTGAGAACTATTCTCGTTATCTCACCAATCGTGAACCCGGTGAGCAACCGGCAACCTTATTGGATTATTTTCCAGATGACTTCTTACTGTTTGTCGATGAATCCCACATGACACTTCCGCAGGTTCGAGGCATGTACAATGGAGACAGGGCGCGTAAAGAAGTGCTCGTTGAGCACGGCTTTAGGCTTCCGAGCGCTTTAGATAACCGACCCCTTACTTTTACTGAGTTTGAAAAACATATTAATAAAGTTATCTACGTTTCTGCTACACCCGCGGCTTATGAGTTATCACGAGGCGGGACACCAATTCAGCAGCTTATTCGCCCGACTGGACTACTCGACCCAGAAATTGAAGTACGTCCAATACATGGACAAGTTGATGATTTGCTAGCTGAGATTAGAGCTACTGTCGACAAACAACAGCGCGTGCTCGTAACAACGCTGACAAAGCGCATGGCGGAAGATCTGACTGAGTACCTAGAAGAACTGGGAGTTAAGGTGCAATATCTTCACTCTGACGTCGATACGCTCGACCGTACCGATATCCTGCGTGATCTACGGCTTGGTGTCTATGATGTGCTTATTGGCATTAACCTGCTTAGAGAAGGCCTTGACCTGCCTGAGGTTTCACTCGTGGCCATCCTAGATGCAGACAAAGAGGGGTTTTTGCGGAGTGAACAAGCTCTTATTCAAACGGTCGGCAGGGCTGCCCGTCACCAAGAAGGGAGAGTAATTATGTATGCAGATACTATCACCGGATCAATGGATAGGACAATACAAGAAACGAAGCGACGTAGAAAATTGCAGGACGATTATAACAAAAGCCACGGGATTACCCCCACCGGTGTCAGTAAGGCGATTGGAGAGGGTCTCCCGCGAACAAAAACTAAGGAAGACACACCAAAGATTGATCTTCGTAAAATTCCTAAAGACGAGTATAAGCATCTGCTTGATGATCTCGAGTCACAAATGCAGCTAGCAGCGGCGAATCTAGAGTTTGAAAAGGCCGCTGAACTACGTGATACTATCGAAGAAATTTCCTCTAAGATGTAGCCATTGGTACCGATAAGGGATCGGACTATTTTATTACAGTTATTAGGGGTGGTATACTATTGCTAACATGACATTGACGATTGAAGATATCCGCGGCCTAGCTAGGCTATGTAAACTAAAAATTAGCAATGAAGAAGCAGCAGAGATGCTTGTTGAACTCAACCAAATCCTAGGCTATGTTGAGCAACTTACATCTGTTGATGTCAGTGGGTATTCGCCTACCACTCAAGTAACTGGGCTGCGGAATGTAATGCGACCAGATACGATTAGCGACCTTGGAGCCAATTCCGACACGCTATTAATGAACGCACCCTCGCAAAAAGATGGTTACATTCAAGTTAAGAAGGTGTTGTGATGGTTGATTTTGCTAAACAATCTATTGCGACATTAGTGAGCGATGTTAAAAGTCGACGCAGTAGCGCCAGAGAGCTAGTTGAAGCTGCGATAGCTAAAGCAAAAGCCGACTCTAATCATTGTTTGTTAGAGATATTGGACGAATCAGCTATTAAAGCCGCAGAGATCATTGACGCCAAAATTGCAAACGGCGAAGAAGTTGGTCAATTGGCGGGCATTCCCTATGTCGCAAAGGACAACTATCTAACTCTAGAAGGCCACACCACAGCAGCAAGTCGGATTCTTGAGCCCTTCAAGGCGCCCTATCAGGCCACAGCTATAAATAAACTCGATGCAGCTGGCGCTGTCCTTATTGGTAAGGCGAATCTAGACGCATTTGCGCATGGCAGCACGACTGAAAATAGTGATTTTGGTCCAACAAAAAACCCACGAGACCCAGAACGTGTACCTGGTGGCTCTTCAGGTGGTTCAGTCGCTGCGGTTGCAGCTGGTATCGTTCCATTTGCACTCGGTACTGATACCGGTGGTTCTATACGATACCCCGCAAACCTGTGCGGCGTGGTTGGACTTAAACCAACCTACGGTCTGGTCTCAAGATACGGCGTGGTAGCGATGGCCAGCTCAACCGACTGTTTAGGGCCGATTGCCAATACAAGCCAAGACATAGGGTTAGTCTTGGATGTTATAAGCGGCAAAGACGCACGAGACGGCACGGCAATAGATCGTGATCCAAAGTCATACACCGAACTAAACAAGGAAGTGGCCGGAAAAACATTTGGCCTCATAAAGCAGTATATGGCAGACGGTGTTGACCCGTATGTATCATCAGCCATACGTAGTGCGACCGAGCAACTTACAGCAGCTGGCGCAAGAATAGTCGAAGTTGATTTACCATCTCTTGAGCTCGCACTGGCTGCCTACTACATTATTGTTCCAGCAGAAATTAGCTCTAATCTCAGTCGCTACGATGGTATTCGCTACGGTTTAAGTAGCGCTGGCGAAACCATAGAAGATGTATATCAAAATACCAGGGAATCCGGCTTCAATAGTGAAAACAAACGTCGAATAATGATTGGCACCTTCGTCACAAGTAGTGGTTATCACGACGCATACTATTTAAAAGCACAGACGGTGCGCTCTAAGCTCATTGCTGAATTTGAAGAAGCTTTTCAGTCAGTTGACTATCTCATTGGACCAGTTGGTCCAACTACAGCAGCAAAACTTGGAGAGCTTACCAAGGATCCGTTAGAAATGTACCTCGTAGACATTATGACGGTAGCGGCAAATCTTGTTGGCGTTCCAAGCATCAGCGTGCCTATATCGGTAAAAGAACTACCCGTTGGACTGCAAATCATGGCTCGACAAAAACATGACAGGGATTTGCTTGGAATCGCGTCAGCAATAGGAGATATGCATAAATGATAGAAACTTTCGCCGCAATCATAGCCTTAGGATTACTTGCATTGTTTGCGGGTTTTGGGGCTTCCAAACTAAAAAGATCTTCGCTTGATACAGCATATTTCAAAAAGCGTTGGCAAGAAATACAACAACTGCTTGGCAGCAACGAAGGAATGCAGTTGGCAATAATCGAGGCCGACAAGCTACTTGACGAAGCTTTGCAGCGGCTTCGTTTCGGTGGCAAAACTATGGGGGAACGGCTGGTTTCAGCGCAGCGCATGATGAGTAACCCTAACAACACCTGGAACGCCCATAAGTTACGCAATCGCCTCGTGCATGAATCCGGGCTTAAAGTATCTAAACGGCAGGTGCAAGCGGCTCTTAAGTCGTTTAGGGCTGCCTTGAAAGATTTAGGGGCACTATGATTGTTACCGAAGTGCTGCGAAATAAATATCAGCCGACTATTGGAATTGAGTGTCATGTTCAGCTAAAAACCAAGACAAAGCTTTTCGCACCCGTCAACAATGATGCAAGAGAAGCAGATCCAAACACCTTAGTGTCAGTAATCTGTCTGGGAATGCCAGGCACGTTACCAGTACTCAATCAACATGCGGTTGAACTCGCAATAAAGGCGGGTAAGGCCTTGAATGCCGAGATCAATGCAAACAGCAGCTTTGATCGTAAGCACTACTTTTACCCTGACTTACCAAAAGGGTACCAGATCACGCAACTTCACAATCCTATCATCGGCTCAGGAGCCATTGAAGTTCCAGTTGGCGAGCTTACTAAAACCGTTCGAATTACTCGAGCTCACCTAGAAGAAGACGCTGGCAAATCCACCCATCCGGCCGGTGCTGAATACTCATTAGTTGACCTAAACCGTGCGGGAACGCCTTTGCTTGAAATCGTGTCCGAACCGGACATGCACTCGGCAGCTGAAGCACGAGCCTACGCACATGAATTATATCTATTGATGAAATATGCTGATGTTTCAGATGCAGACCTATATCATGGCAACATGCGTTTTGACGTAAATGTCTCTATAGCGCCAGTTGGCAGCAAAACGCTTGGCAATCGAGCAGAAGTAAAGAATCTAAATTCATTTAGAAGTGTAGAAAAAGCCGTTGAATACGAAATAAATCGACAAATAGAACTCTTAGAAAAAGGCCTGGAAGTCGTTCAGGAAACACGGGGCTGGGACGACGACCGCAGTAAGACGACCGCGCAGCGCGGCAAAGAAAACGCCCATGATTATCGTTACTTTCCAGATCCCGATATCCCACCGCTCGAACTAGATGAGAACTTTATCGCAACGCAACTCAAAAACCTACCAACCGTTCCTAAAGATTATAGAGCACTGTTTACTAGTGTAGGACTAAGCAGCTCCGTCATTGAAAGTATCCTGGAAGAGCCTGCTTGGGCTCATGCTATCAAAAATATTATTGATGATGGCCGAAGCAGTGATGCAAAAAGAATAGCATTGTGGCTCGTAAATATAACACCGGAAAAATTCTACGGTACTACTTTACCGGTCGATAAGCTTTTATTACTTTCTGAGATGCATGCCAATAACAAACTTAGCTCAACTGCAGCCAAAGAAGTCTATATTCAGGTTGTGACGAATGGAGTAGACCCGTCACGATACGCTGCAGACCACAATTTACTGCAAGAATCAGACGGAGACACAATAGAGCAGCTCGTTACTCAGGTGATGGCAGAGAACCCCAAAGCGGTTGCCGACATACGATCCGGAGAAGTCAAAGCAATTGGCTTTATCGTGGGCCAGGTCATGAAACTAAGCCAAGGCCGAGCAAATCCATCTATTGTTCAAAGTATTGTTAGAAAATTAGTCGACACAGCATAATCCTTTTGCGAATCGACCTGTCATAGTATACTAGCTGTACAACATGACAGCATTCGAAATCTTAGTAGTCTATCTCTCTATATCACTTGCAATATTTTTGTTAATTTCAATACTTTTAGTTTGGCAGATTATTAAGCTGGTTAAGCAACTACAGCGTGTGTCAGAAAAGGCCGAAGCAGTTGTTGCGGATGTAGAGCAAGTAGGCGACTTCTTCCGGAAAACAACGGGTAAACTGGCGCTTGGCAAACTTATCGGACTCATTGTAGATAACGTAACTAATCACAAAAGAAAGGGAAATCGATGAGCAACAAAGACGAACGTAAAGGCTTGGCACTTGGAGCTCTATTTGGAGCTGTCGCTGGCTTTCTCACCGGTATCCTGACTGCGCCTAAATCGGGTAAAGAAACTCGAAAAGAGATTAAGGAGACTGCAGAAAAGCTCACCGATTCTGCCGAAAAGGAACTAAAAACATTGTACCGTCAGTTGAGTACACACGGAGAACAATTAAAAGTCGCAGCTGCCGGAGCAACAAAAAAAGCGAAGGATGAATTCGATCAACTTTCAGTTAAACTAGACGAATCCAAAGATAAAATCAAAGAATTATTAAGTACCATCAGAGATGGCGAATCGGACAACAAAAAAATACAAAAAGTAATCGATCAGGCTAAAAAGCTTGGCGATGAAATCGCAACAAAAGTGAAAAAATAGCACAGGCACTAGCTCGTTTTTGTATTCCATCTTGCTATAGCTGCGTTAAAATATAAGTATCGATGGAGGTTACGTGTCTACAGTTCTAAGTTCTTCCGATTTTGTGCATTTGCATAATCATACGCATTACAGCGTGCTTGATGGTCTTCAGAAAATTCCTTCTATGGTAGCTCGGGGTCAGGACCTTGGCATGGAAGCTATGGCTATAACAGATCATGGCACACTATCAGGAGCGATAGAATTCTACAAAGAAGCCACTGATAAAGGCCTCAAGCCAATAATAGGTATCGAGACTTACGTTGCTTCAAGAAAGCACACCGACAAGGACCCAGCAAAAGATAAAGGCCGCTTCCATCTTATACTCCTGGCTATGAACAATACGGGGTACGAAAATTTGATGCGACTATCAACAATTGCAAATTTAGATGGCTTCTACCACAAACCACGTATTGACCACGATCTTTTAGAAAAGTATAACGAGGGACTTATATGTCTGTCTGGTTGTATAGGTGGTGAAGTTGGCGATGCGCTACGCAACGGACAGGATGAACTAGCAGAGGAAATCGTTACATGGTATAAAAACCTATTTGGCGACAGATATTACCTCGAGATCCAGGACCACGGCCACAGATGGGAAGAGCAGCGCGTTGTAAACGATAAGCTATTGACGATCTCACAGAAACTCAGTGTTCCTGCTGTGGTCACCTGTGACGCTCACTATTCTGTGCATGATGATCAGGAGGCACACGAAATTCTTCTGTGTGTACAGACCGGTGCTTTTCTAACTGATACGGATCGAATGAGTCTTACGGACACTGATCTGTATCTCACATCACCTAGTGAGGTGATTGAGCGCTGGAAAGAACATCCTGAACTCATATCAAACACAAAGGCAATTGCAGATAGATGTGACGTCACCATTGAGATTGGTAAAATCCTAATTCCTACATTTGTTGTGCCAGAAGGTGAGTCAGAAAAAAGCACGCTTATAAAAAACGTCTACCGCGGACTGGCGTGGAGATATACCGAGATTAATGAAGCAGACGCTCAAAACTTAGATACAACAGCTGCTAAGAAAATGCTTAGTAAGGAAGTTATCGAACGAGCAGAGTATGAGTTGAAAGTCATTGATACTATGGGCTTCTGTGGTTACTTTTTAATCGTCTCCGACTTTATAGGATGGGGCAAAAATCAGGGCATAGTGTTTGGCCCGGGACGTGGATCTGCCGCAGGCTCAATAGTTTCATACGCACTAAAGATTACCGACTTAGACCCTATCGAGCACGATTTACTGTTTGAGAGGTTTTTGAATCCAGATCGAATTTCGATGCCTGATATTGATATTGATATCCAAGATACTCGACGGGATGAAGTAATTCAGTATTGTGTAGAAAAGTACGGGCAGGATCGTGTGGCGAATATAGTGACGTTTGGCACAATGGCTGCACGAAATGCAATTAGAGATGTCGCCCGTGTACTGCAAGTACCCTATGCAGATACCGACTATTTGGCCAAATTAGTGCCACCACCAGTACAGGGTCGCCACATACCCCTTAAAATCTCGGTTCAAGAAGACCCTACACTTCGTCACGAATACGAACAGAACGAAACCGCCAAGCGCGTGATAGATTTGGCAATGCGCTTAGAAGGTACTATTCGATCGCACGGTGTTCATGCTGCTGGCGTCGTCATTGCACCAGACGACTTGGTTAAGTTTGCTCCACTCGAAATGGCCCAGAAAGGTGTCGTGACCACGCAATACTCAATGGGTATTGTTGAAGATTTGGGACTGCTAAAAATGGACTTTTTGGGGTTATCAAACTTAACAATCATTAAGAACGCTCTGCGCATTATTAAGCGCGTACATGATGAAGACATCGATATCGGCAAACTACCGCTTGACGACAAGCCCACATTTGAATTGTTGGGTAGAGGCGAGACTACTGGTGTCTTTCAGCTTGAATCTAATGGCATGAAACGATACCTTCGTGAGCTCAAGCCAACTGTTTTTGATGATGTTATAGCCATGGTTGCGCTGTACAGACCAGGGCCACTCACTGCAGGCCTAACGCAAAAGTTTATAGATCGCAAGAATGGCCGTGAACCGGTCAATTTTGAACACGAAAAAATGAAGTCAGCTCTCGGCGGCACATACGGTGTGCTCGTTTATCAAGAGCAAGTTATGCAAATCGCTAAAGACATGTGTGGCTTCACTGGTGGTCAGGCAGATACACTCCGCAAAGCAATTGGTAAGAAAAAGCGCGACGTGATGGACAAGATGAAGAAAGACTTCATTAACGGTGCGGTCGAGCACTCAGGGGCAAAAAAAGAATTTGTCGCCAAGTTCTGGAAAGACCTGGAAGGATTTGCCGACTATGCCTTTAATAAAAGTCACGCTGCCTGTTACGCACTTATATCCTACTGGACCGCCTACCTAAAAGCCCACTATCCAGCGGCGTTTATGGCCGCCCTCATGACCAGTGACTATGACGACATCGATCGCCTTGCAATAGAAATTAGCGAATGCAAAGCAATGGGCCTTACGGTGCTTCCGCCAGATATTAACCAGTCTTTTGCTGAGTTCGCTATCGTACCAGGCACAAACCAAGTCAGGTTTGGATTGTCCGCCATAAAAAACGTTGGCGTTGGCGCAGTCGAGACACTAGTTAAAGAACGCACCGAGGGTGGCGAGTTTAAAAGCCTCGAAGATTTCCTTAAGCGAGTAAGCACTCGTACTGTTAATAGAAAGGTATGGGAGAGCCTCATCAAGGCTGGAGCCTTTGATCGATTTGGTGACAGGAGCGATCTACTATTCACTCTAGACGATATGCTCGCCTTTGGGTCGAAGTACCAAAAAGATACAGCGAGCGGTCAGATTGATTTATTTGGATCACTTGGAAAAGATGTAGTCATAGAAACCTCTCACCTAACACTCAAGCGAAACCCAAGTCCGGTAGAGCAAAAAGAGTGGTTGCAATGGGAACGTGAGCTACTGGGTATTTATCTTTCTAGCCATCCACTCGAGTCGTATGAGGTTTTTCTCGCAGAGCAAGCAACACCAATCAATAAACTCGATCCTGCTATGGACGGCAAAACGGCAACTATCGGCGGAATCGTGACGCAATTACGTGAAATCACGACTAAAAAAGGCGCCAAAATGGCCTTTGTAACTATCGCCGATTTAATTGGTGAACTTGAGATTATAGTTTTTCCAAATGCGTATAACGATAGTATAGATCTGTGGGAGAAGGACAAGGTTGTGCTCGTAAAGGGTAAGCTAAATAGCAAAGACCGTGATGGAAGAGCGACGCAAGAACTAAAACTACTTGTTGATGAAGCCAGTGAAGTAACTAGTGAGCTGCTCAACAACTATCAGCCAACTGGTAAATATGCTAAGGTACCCAAAAAATCCGAAATCTCAGAGCCAGATTCACAGCACCACAGCACCGTCTACATGCAGATCCCTAATATTGAAGACCAAGCTAAACTGGGTGCCATCAAGCTGCTGCTAGAGCAACATCCTGGCACCCAACACGCCGTAGTAGTAATTGGCACAAACGACAGTAAAAAGGCAGTGCGGCTGCCTTTTGGGGTTACTATTAGTGCGGACATGAAAAATAGTTTAGAGCAGCTACTTGGTAAAGAGTGCGTTGTGCTACGTTAGCGTATAAAACCAGTTGTTCCCAAAAACATTAAAAGCATAGCGACAGTGAGTAAGCTAATCTCTACCGCTGGATGGGTAAGAACAAACTCTTCCCCCTCTACAACTGCACGTTTGAAAGCAATCGTATGCTTAACTGCCATCCAGGCCATGGCAACCATAGTTGACAGGAGTGACGTATATGCTGTCCACTTCAGGCCACCACGGGCTACTCTTGAAAGCACGGAATTATTGAGCGTAACTGGTTGCGAAAGTGAGTTCTGGGAAGTGTACGCCTGTTGTGGTTGCTCAGTTTTATCGGGCTCATTATTAGGTTCCGGAGAACCGGTAGGCAGTTCAGGCTGCGGAACAGGTGTTGGGGTAGGTGCAGGGGTAGGAGTCGTACTTGGTGCTGTCGGAGTGGGTGTTGGGGTAGGCGTTGGGGTTGTCTTAGGAGTCGTTGGGGCTGGGTTGGTTGTGTTTGCTGTAGCAGCCTGACCGTACATTGCCACGACAACGGTGTTTTCTCCACCTTGATATGAAGCACCATTCGCAACTCCAAAGCCAACATCTTTGTAATTAGCATCTAATACATTCGCGCGATGCCCGGCGCTATTCATCCAGCCATTCACAACACCATCACTTGTTAGATAGCCGTAGGCTAAGTTTTCGCCAGCCTTGGTATATGAATAGCCAGCCGCACTTATAAAAGTCCAAGGAGTGTTTCCTTCTGGCGTGTTATGTGACCAGTAGTTGCGAGCAATCATATCGTTTGCCTTTGCCTGGGCAGCACTAGCAAGCTGGCTATTTAGTGATAGTGGCGCTAACCCATTTGCGGAACGCTGATTATTCTGCGAACTTTGTAATCCCGATACCGAAATATTGGTAGCATATGGCAATACTTTGCCGGTTTGTGAAAGATTGGTAACTACCTGAAAGCCAATTGACGTTAAAAGCAAACCGATAACACCATAGGTATTCAGCAGGGTAGAGAGTCGTCTCTTCCGGTATGTGCGGCGTTTACTTGTTTTTATTGGCATAACATTACTCTAATGCTTAGTATACGACCAAGCTAGCCGTTTGCAAACTGCCTATGACGGCTATTTCTTCGTGGTGGGAGCTGCAGATCCGCCAAGGATATAGTACAAAGCCCCTAAGGTAGCGATGCCAATTACCCACCAGTACCACTGGTTGGAACTGTCTGTCTTAGCTAGGCTATCGTTTTTATTATCCTGGCTACTTTGATTGTCTTCTTGTACTGCGGGTGTCGCTTCTCCCTGCGCTGGCTCTGATGTATCAGTTTGAGCAAACGTTTCGTTAGCGTTTGTTGCGGCCGACACAATGCTACTTACAGCACTCACTAAAGTCGTGCTCGCACTACTGCTCGCAGACGAGCCACTTCCCGCGCCCGGTGCGACATAACGGAGTACATTGCTCCGAAGCGTAATCCCGACAAGATATAGCCCTGCAGGATTTTGCGGCGTCGGAACGCCAGGTTCGCGAGCAACAATGCTAAAGAGCGTGTTACTGGCTTTGGGATCTAGATTAACTACTCCCGCTGGTATCGTCCAGGTGCCATCACCGTTATTCGTTGCACTGTAGGATTGCCCATTAACGCGAACGGTGACCACATATGTTGGATCAGCAACGGTGCCACTTAGCGCTGGCGAAGTAAGATTTGTGGTTACATCATTTATGTCAACCGACTGGCTCCGTGGCTGAATAAGCATGTTAATGACATGCAGTAGGCTAGCTCCGTTAACGCTATTATCCGCATTTACTACTTTACTTTCTGCGTTTACTGCCACCGTCCCTTCTTTTGGCTCAACAGTTAGTGGCAAGTTATCCGGATTTTCTGGCTGCACTTGTACCTCGCCCGTTATGTCCGTAGAGGCAACGGGTCCAGCCAAAATATGGGTTGCCAATACCGCACAAAGCTCATCAGGATTTGCTTGCAAGCTAGCAAGTTCACCGACGGGAATAGCCTGTAACGCCTCATTGTTTGGACCAAAAACAGTAACTTGTCCGTTATCTTGGAGTGCTTTTGTTACGAGACACTCGCTTGGATCCAGTACAGAAACGGTACTAATTACACTCGCAAACAACTCGGTTTCAGGTATTACGAGCGAGTAGGGCGTAAACGTAAAGTCGGTAACGTTTGACAAGTTATCGGTAACGCTTACTCGAATGTCTACTGAAGGGTCGGTCAGACTAGGGCTGACAGTAGTACCGTCTTTGGTGAGCTGTACCGACCAGTTGCCGCCAGCGAGCACCGCTTGTATCACTGGACTAACTGGTGTAACTCCATTAGATAAGAACTGTACACTCACTGAGCTTACGCCGTCGGCATCGTTCACCGTTCCGCTCACAAGGCTTGTGTTATATATTGTTGCTCCCGGCGCGACCCCGATAGTCGCACTACTAGGCTGGTCTATTGCGTAGGCGCTAGCTGCTGGCAGAATCGCCATAACACTACCACCGCCCAATACAAACGCAGTTACAATACTCGTACTTTTTATTACTAGCCTTTTAATATTTACACGGCGTGTAGAAAACCAAGCCATATACCCTCCGTTATTAACTTCAATCCCACCCGTGTTTGCTGTATCACTACTATACGGTGCATTTGCGAAACTGGCAATTCGTTCAAGCCGTACTGTGGATAACTTTGTTAGCCAGTGTATACAGAACTATCGCAGCCGCGGATGAAACATTAAGAGACTCTTTCTTGCCATGCATTGGGATTTCAACCTGCGTATCAGCAAGCTGGAGCGTCTGGGGATCAATACCATGCGGTTCATTTCCAAAGATGACTGCTGTTCTTGGTTTTGGCTGCCAATCTTCAAGCATGGTACTTCCCGTTCCTTGTTCACAGGCTACAATTTCGTAATCCTTGTCTCGCAAGCCACCAATGATCTCTACTAGTTCTCCGTGAACAACATCGATTAACGTTTCGGCACCTAGGCTCGTCTTTGCGATAGAGGCGGTTTGTCGCTTAATGATATGCGGCAAACGGTTATCGTCAGATTGTTTTGGATATGGTGTATGGCCGGTGCAATAAACCTTTAAGTCACCCATGCAGGCGGCGGTACGAATTATCGAACCCACATTTTGTATAGAGCGAAGGTTGTGGAGTATTACAACTGGCTTGTCCATACGTCGCATAATAGCGATACCGCATCTCTAATGTAAAGCGGAGCGTCCAACCCTTTATTGTTACTTTGACGGCTGTTCACTCGTCGCCAGACAAAGCGTAAGTATCATGCTACTATCATTGTATGAATCCGGATGAAAATCAGGCAAAGTTTAGAATTGGCGAAGAAGAAACGACTCAACGCAGAGCAGGCCTGCTTGGCATGCCGTACGTCGATACCAGCAAGCTACTCGAGAAAGAAATATACCAGGATATTCTTGAGGTAAGCGAGATGCGCAAGCTGAAGGTAGTTCCACTGGAGCATTACAAAGGGTATATAAAATTTGGTGTCACAATTACAACACCGCAACAAGCCATTGGTCAGCTTAGACAGCGATTTTCTGATAATCAAATCAACTACGCAATGATTTCTGAAGCGGGATTCAGAGAATACATGCTCATTTATGATCCGCCAAAAAAAGTTGAATATAAAGATATTGCAATTGGAGAAGGCAGCGAAGATTTAATTCAAGAAGTCTCGGAGACCATTGGCCAGGTACGGTCCGACGATATATTTGCTTATCTGGTTCAGCAGGCTCATCGCTTAAGTGCTTCGGATATTCATTTGGAGTCTCAAAAAGATAACGTACGAGTGCGTATTAGGGTAGATGGAGTTCTACATACTATTGCACGACTAACGGCAGATAAATATCGTACCCTCATTGGCACTATTGCAGTTGCCGGCAATATATCTACCAATTCACTTGAAGCACAGCAAGGACATATAGCTCGAAATGTAACCATGGCAGATGGGACTGAAGTGCAGATAAATATGCGTCTAGAAACGGTGCCAACTGTGTTTGGGATGGATATAGTGATGCGACTATTTAACATGTCGGCAGATATGTACAATCTGGATAGACTTGGCTTGAGTAAGCCACAGCGGTCAGTTGTTGATGAGATCATCAATAAGCCTACCGGACTTGTAATGGTTGTTGGACCGACTGGCTCCGGTAAAACCACTACGCTGTACTCGATGCTTAATTCGTTGAATACAGACGAACGAAAAATCATAACCTTGGAAGACCCAGTTGAATACCAGTTTCCAGGCATTAGTCAAGTAAGCCTCGCAACTCGTTCGACAACAGAACTTGCGTTTGCGGACCATTTACGGGCTGTGCTTCGTCTTGATCCAGATATCGTAATGATTGGTGAGATTCGTGACATGGATACCGCAAAGACGGCATTACAGGCCTCACTCACGGGACATCTAGTCCTAGCAACATTCCACGCCGGATCCTCATCTGCTGCATTAACACGCCTTATGGACGTTATAGGTGAAAACCCGTTGTTTTTGTCCGCTATTCGGCTTGTCATGGCGCAACGCCTGATACGCAAGCTCGATGATGCAACCAAAGTCCCATATACTCCAGACGAAGCAACAAAGAAACAGCTCAGAGATATACTTACTACTATGCCTAAGGATTTTAAACAGCCCGACCTACAGCAACTAAAACTCTATAAACCCGGCAAGTCTAAGGAGAATCCATTCGGATACAGTGGGCAAATAGCTATTCGTGAGCAACTACAAGTAAGTGAACCACTTCGCGATTTACTCATGCAGCCAGCTACAACACTGTCTACGCAAAAAATTGAAGAAACAGCCCAGGCCGCTGGCATGACCACTATGCTACAGAATGGAATTGAATTTGTCCTTGCCGGCCAAACAAGCCTCGAAGAAGTTTTTAGAGTCGTCGGATAAATATTGAACTATCCGTTTTGCTTGCGTAGCACACACGCGCGACGTATTGTTTTGTTATGAAGTCAGAACCGCACGAACCAAGCGCTTGCTTACGAGACCCGGACACTGAAGGCATATGTGACGGTAGCATGGCCGAGGCTCATCTAGTAGGTATTGACGAAGAGATGTCGAGAGACTTAGTGGTTCGTTGTCGAGTATGCGCCCAAGAGGTTATCAGACGCGTGGTTGATAGGAGGGCCTACATTCGACTTATTGAGTCGGGCATTAGCGAAACGATAGTTCACCTTAAGCCCTTGGCGCGAACACTGCGGCTACCGCTGGGACAAGACGATCATCCATCGGAGACGGAATAATCATTTCTGGTGCAGGTTTTGCAACGAGCTGCGCGATAGCTTCAGCGGCTGCAATCTTATGCTCATCAGTAATCGCTGACACGTTATTATCAAGGGCACCTCTAAATATTCCGGGAAATGCCAAGGCATTGTTAACCTGATTCGGGAAATCACTACGGCCGGTTGCCATCACCGCTACCCCGGCTTGCTTAGCAATATCGGGCATGATTTCTGGTACCGGATTAGCCATCGCAAACACAACTGGATCCTTAGCCATGCTTTGTACCATATCAACTGATAGCAAACCTGCTTTTGAGACGCCGATAAATATATCAGCACCTTTCAAAGCTTCTTGAAGTGTGCCAGATTTATGATCTTTGTTGGTAAAATTGAGCAGTTTTTTCTTTTCATCATTCAAGTCTGTTCTTTCATTCGAAACGATACCCTTGCTATCAACAGCCAAAATATTCGGTTGCGCATATTTATGCAGTAACTTCATTATTGCCGTACCTGCAGCCCCTGCACCAACCGTAACAATAGTACATTCCTGTAAGTTTTTGCCCGTTACTTTCATAGCGTTTATTAACCCAGCAAGTACAACAATTGCGGTACCGTGTTGGTCATCATGAAATACAGGTATATTTAGGCGTGCATTAAGCTGTTCCTCTATTTCAAAGCACTGTGGGGCGGCGATATCTTCTAGGTTAATACCGCCAAAACTCGGCGCAATTGCGGCCACAGTACTAACTATTTCGTCAACGCCATGTACATCGAGGATAATCGGTACAGCATCAACATTTGCAAAGTGCTTAAAGAGCATTGCCTTTCCCTCCATAACGGGCATCGCTCCGTATGGCCCAATATCCCCAAGTCCCAACACAGCCGAGCCGTCTGAAACAATTGCAACTACATTATTTACCCACGAATAATCTCGCAACTGTTCAGGATGAGCAGCGGTATACTTCGAGATGGCAGCGACTCCAGGCGTATAGTAAGCACTCAGCTTTTCCTTGGTATCTGGAATGTCTCGCAAGCTTGTGGCTATCTTACCTTTATTTTTCCTGTGTAGTTCAAACGCCAGCTGATCGTAGTCCATAAATGCTCCTTATCTTGGTAGTATACGTGGCTACTGAGTTATACGCACCACCTTTATGCTAAGCGCCAGAGGAATAGTACAAATAGGCCGGCGTATACCGCTTCGTACGTCCAGCCATATGGCCGCTCACCCCACTGAACCCACGTATGAAACCTATATATCCACCACCGTGGCTTACCCGCCTTGTGATAGTGGATCCACAGAAAATCTGGCAAAGTTGCAAAGGCTGTACCAATCAGTAGACTAAACCACAATTCGGGCCACACACGGAGACCAACAAGCAAAATAGACACGCAAACTACGGCATCAATACATAGCAAGGCGAGAAACGTCTTTTTCCAAGGAGTAAAAGCCTGTATGCGTCCCATATGAGGTGTCGCATCGCATACGTAATGAGAGGCCAGTGCTATTGGCGCCACGGCTACTGGCTGCTTAACGGTTACTGCGATTATTGACCCGACGAGAACGTGATTAAAGCCGATCATGCTTGCTATCGTACCATGCTTTTATTACGCTCCAGTGACTAAGACTTGTAACAGATAAACTTCTCTGGTATTATTAATCCTCGTTATGTCAGTAATAGCTCAAATCGAAGCCAAGTACCGTAAGCCAAAAGTTGTCGCAGTTCGTAGCGGCGACACTGTTCGCGTACATCAGCGAATTAAGGAAGGCAACAAGACTCGAGTTCAAATGTTCGAAGGTATGGTAATTCGTACCAAGCGAACCGGCTCAGTCACCAGCGCTATCGTTGTTAGACGCGTTGCTAGCGGTGTGGGTGTGGAAAAGAGCTACTTGCTTCATAGCCCATTAATTGAGAAGATTGAAGTGACCAAGCGAAGTAAGGTCCGACGAAACTACCTTAGCTACATGCGAGAACGTAGTGGTAAGTCGGCTCGACTGAGCGGGGTAGAATTCGATCGTGACGCAGTGAATGATACATCTGTTGCTGAGGAGCAAACACCAGCTGTACCAGCAGAATCGGAAACACCAGCCGAATCCAAAATAGATGAAGCTGACAAATCCGAAAAGGTCACAGACAACGCAGACGCCAAGGCTGAGGAGCCAGTCGCAGAAGCAAAAGACGAGTCCACAAAAAAGTAGTGGGATCCACCCTTTAAGCGCAAGCCTGATATTATAGGCTTGTGTTTTTTGTATGGCAACGACCCACTACTAATGTGCCTCCGATGGCATCGTCAATAAGGTTAAAAGAATGATTGGCATTGATGAAGTTGGGCGCGGTGCATGGGCGGGCCCGTTGCTGGTCGCTGCCGTGCGTTTGCACAGTGAAATTCCGGGTCTAACTGACAGCAAGCTCCTCTCAATGGCAAATAGAGAGAAGCTCTGTCCTGTTATTCAAGCGCATGCCGATATAGGACTTGGCTGGTTGCGGGCGGAGGAAATTGACCGCATCGGGCTTGGGCAGGCACTCAAAGTTTGTGCCCAACAGGCAGCTGCTGCATTGCGCCCTCATAAAACCGAAGTGATTATCATAGATGGCTCCGTTGATCTCCTGGGTAACAACTCCATGGTACGAACTGCGCCTAAAGCAGAATTAAGCTACCCGGCGGTAGCGGCAGCTTCGATTGTTGCTAAAGTTTTTAGAGATAGATATATGACAGCCTTACATTTCAAATATCCACAGTATGCGCTTGACAAGCACGTAGGCTACGGCACATCACTACACCTAACAGCCCTGCAGCAACATGGGCCATGCCATCTATTGCACCGCTTTAGCTTTAAGCCTATTTTAGGACTTCTATAAGCTACAAACTAACAAGCCCATGCTTGTAGGCCTGCTTTGAGCAGTTGTATCATAGGCCAAACAAGGGGAACGCATGCGAAGAACTTTAATCCGTACCGAACAGACTCAACCAGTTAGACCACCTATGGAAACGGCGCGTATTTCGGAGATTAGCGGTACGGCACCAATACAGCCAGAACGAGCTAGCGCCTCGGACGTAGGAATGTATTCCTGCGCAATTAGCGCCGCATTATTTGCAAACGGTGATTTCTTGTATTTACGCGACCGCAGTGATGTTTTTGCGTTGGTACTTGCTGGGTATCAAGGACTGTACTTTGGTGATGATGGTACCTTTACGGGATATGTCGCGTCTGAGCTACCACTTGATGACCACGAAGCGCTTGATCGCGTTACCGACTGCGTTGATAGGGCGGTGCGCGAGCTCAATCCAGCATACTGCGCAGAGTTTATCGGTAGTATTGGCGTAGACGAAGCGGGGGTACTATTAGAACATGCCACAAAGCAACGCCTCGATGTGCCACAATCAGACACCGTGAGCTGGGCGACAGGAAGCCTGCACACGTAGCCAGCAACCATGGGTGGGACAATATCGACAACCGACATTGGCAAACGTGCAGAAAAGGCCGCTGCGCGACAGTTACTAAAAAACGGCTACGCCGTGCATGCATTAAACTGGCGCACCAAGTGGTGTGAAATCGATATCGTCGCCAGCAGGAATGGCGTTATCTATTTAGTTGAAGTCAAGTATCGGTCAACTGCTAGTCAGGGGAGCGGCTTAGCGTATGTAACTGCCAAGAAGCAACGACAGATGCTTTTCGCCGCCGAGTTGTGGTGTGCGCAACACAACTGGCATAGCGACTATGAATTGGCAGCCATTGAAGTTGGTGGCACAAAACACAGTGTCGGTGAACTAGTCATTATTTAGATCCTCGGTCGTATTCTAATAAGAACTTTTTAATTTTGGCCTCATCACGATCACGCCACGCGACCCGAGAAGCAATATCAGCCAGACCGATGAGAATATTTTTTTCGAGTGATTTCTTGCTTTTCAGTGGTTCAAAAAAGTCTGTGTATCGTTTCTGCCAGGCTTTTGTCGTAATAACTCCCGAGCAATAAACAGGCAAGAAGTCGTATGCCTTACTCTCACCGAGTGTCTTATCGAGCCAAGCATAATTATCAACCAAATGCTGCCAAGCAACTGATCGTATATGATGGTTGCGCATACCTATAGCTACCCATCGCATGATATCTTGATCACGAACAAAACCCTTTGGACCAACTGCTTTTTGTAGTATTTCTTTCCCGATTTCAGGACTCTTGGTACTGAGTAGAGCGCTTGTAATGTCTAGCTGAATGTCAGGACTAGCACCTTGGTATTGGTCAAGCAGGGCGAGAACATCTTCTTTGTTGCCATGCCGGGCAACCGTCGCCAGAATTGTACCACGCAGCTCAGCGTTAATATCATTCAGCGACTTCGCTAACTTGTAGCGATGTTTGGCTTCAGCAATAGCGCTCGCATCTTCACTACTTATCATAAACGAAAGTGCTGTATGGCGTAGCTGCTTTGTATTAGCGTCGTCCGCATTTTGATCATCCCAACCGAGCTTTCGATACCAGCCCGTCGCAAGCTCCGCACGAATATTTCTCAGCAACGCCTCGGCGGAGTCGTCACCTTCAGTCAGTTGATTTGCGGCCCCAATGGTACGAGAAATTAGCCCCCAAACACTGTCCCTGTCTTCGTTCTTAAGCTGCACGACCAATGCAAGAGGATCCACGAGCGAGCTATCCCCACGACGAGCTAGCAGCAACATGTCATTGAGTATGTTTATGCGTGACTCGGTAGGCATATTTCCATCCTGCATACGCCGAGCAAGGGCGTCTCGATGCTCCTGATTTACATATTGCGAAATATAATGCCCGCTTCCATATTGATTGAAGAGCACAAACTCATCAGTTTTGCTTGACACTAGATCTGTTTGCTTCTTAAGCAGATGTCGGCTCAGTGGCCTATCAGTTAAGAGCGGGATTGGCCAAATCGACTCACTATCGTCTGCGTCTAAAACATAACGCTTTTGAGACAACTCTATGGTCTTGCCATCTTGCTTAACACGGAGGACTGGCAGGCCTGGCTTTACCAGCCATGGCGTCATAAGTGCCGAAATATCTTGGTCGGCAACCTGTGTCATAGCAGTCCACAAATCTTCGCGGGTAGTATTGCTGTATTGATGACGAGAAAAATATATCTGTAATGCTTTTGCAAAATCCTTGTCAGATATGAACTCTCTCAGCATCTTCAAGAGCCTACCACCCTTGGCATACACAATTCCGGGGTCAAATAGAGTCTCAAGCAATGACACGTCAACTACCTTGACACCAACAGGCTGAATATCACTGTAGATATCTCTCGAAGTGGTTGAGAGCACATCAGATGCAGTATAGGATTCCCACTGCATCCAATCAGGATGAATAACATCCAATGATAAATGTTCCATTAGGCTCGCAAAACTCTCATTCAGCCACAAATCATCCCACCATTTCATTGTCACCAAGTTGCCAAACCACTGGTGAGCAAGCTCGTGTGCGACAACCATAGAAACATATTGCTCTTGTGAAATAGAGCGGTTTTCCATATCAGCAAGCAAGGCAATTTCTCGGTAGGTAACAAGACCCCAATTTTCCATAGCACCGGCGTCAAAATCTGGCAAGGCGACTTGATCGAGTTTAGGAAGTGGGTATGGCGTACCATAGTATTCTTCATAAAATTCAAGCAAAGAAACAGCCTCATCAACTGAGTACTGAAGCTGTTGTTTTGGTCGCGTAGTACTTGCCCAGCTCCTCACAGTAATGCCACTATTCGTCTTCGCTTCGATACAGTGCATTTTTCCATATACAAATGCCACTAAGTACGTGCTCATTATTGGCGTTGTTTCAAAACGAACAATACGTCGTTCATCCAGAATATCTTCCGATGCTACTGGCATATTACTGAGCGCCACCAAATCATCGCTATTCGCTACGTCCAAAGTCAGGGCCACGCTTGCCTTGGCAGCCGGCTCGTCTATGCATGGAAAAGCCTCTCGCGCATGATGACTTTCAAACTGTGTGCCTATAATCACATCTGTTTTGCCAGACTCGTCCTTTAGATAGCTAGGATAAATACCAACCATCGTTTTTGTGATCACTCCATGAAAATGCAATGTAATTGTGTATTCTCCTGGATATAGATTGTTCTCAGTATGCAGGCGAACTTCATTAAATCTCTTTTGGTAGTTTATACGGGTAACTGGCATCTCGTGCTCTTGCTTGCGGTCATGCCGCACAATCTGCGCTTCATCAATAATCAAGTCCTTGGCATGCAAGGTGATACGTTTTGACGGCTTGAGTTTTTTTGCCGTAATTACAACTGACCCGCTGAAAGTAGTTGCATCGTCAGAAATCCGAAGTGTTAGAGCATAGTTTTCTGGCCGAAGTTGTTTACTGAGTAATCGTGGTGTTGCCATCCAATAATGTTACCATGTGTAGCCGAATAGCTAGCTAGCATATGGCGAGAGAGCATTCCGTATTGAGTATTACTCAAAAGCTTGCTATACTACCAGTGTTGTCCGGCCACAAGAGGTCGGATTTTTTAATAAGTAACTACCCCGTTATACGCAACTAAGAAAGGCTACAAACTACATGGATGTTGAAGTCAAACAACTAGTACTAGCAATAAAAACTATTGCCGAAGAAAAAAATTTGCCAGAAGAAACAGTCAAGGATGTGATCGAGCAGGCGCTTGCTGCAGCCTGGCGCAGAGACTTTGGGGACAGAGAACAAGAAGTTCGCGCAGAGCTAAACACGCAGAGCGGTGATGTCACTATTTATGCCAGCATGGACGTCGTAGAAGTAGTCGGCGACCCAACTGCCGAGCTTACTGTCGAAGCGGCACAAAAAATTAAGAAGGGTGCTGTCGTCGGAGATGTTGTAGAAATGATCGAAAAACCAACCTCATTCGGTCGTGTTGCTGCCCAAACTGCACGTCAAGTAATTATCCAAAAGCTTAGAGAAGCCGAACGAGAAGTCGTCTTGAATCTGTTTGAAGATAAGATCGGGACTATCATCAATGCAAACGTACAGCGAG
The DNA here is from genome assembly GCA_964440975.1 of uncultured Candidatus Saccharibacteria bacterium. GTDB lineage: Bacteria > Patescibacteriota > Saccharimonadia > Saccharimonadales > CAZNVG01 > CAYYKI01. Next base: position 34,170 of record CAYYKI010000003.1, read on the forward strand.
TAGAAGCACGTATTGTTCGTATCGATCTAGGTAAGGCCACCGGAATTATGCCTATGAGCGAGCAGATACCAGGCGAACGATACTACCCGGGTTCGCGTATTAAAGTTTACTTAAAGGACGTTGAGCGAGGTAACCGTGGCCCACAGCTGATTCTTTCGCGCGCCGCTGCCGAGCTAGTAAAGCTACTGTTCCAAAACGAAGTGCCAGAAATGGAAAGCGGTGCTGTAGAAATCAAAGCCATAGCACGAGAAGCTGGTGTACGTACTAAACTTGCTGTTACGAGCAATGTCGCTGGCGTTGATCCGGTAGGAACATTTGTGGGTGGACATGGTACAAGAGTGCAAGCCGTAATGAGCGAAATTGGCGAGCAAGAAAAGATCGACATAATTGTATATGACGAAGATATCGCTACCTTCATTAAGAACGCGCTTTCACCGACTGAAGTGTCTAGCGTTGAACTTGACGAACCAAACAAGAAAGCAATTGTGCGCGTTCCCGAAGATCAGCTTTCGATAGCTATTGGGAAGAGTGGGCAAAACGTACGTCTAGCCAGCAAGTTAACTGGCTACGAATTGGATATCGCTTCCACTGGTGAAAAATCAGAATCTGCAGAAGCGGAGCCAGTCTATCAGGCACCGGCTCACATACCTGCACCTGCAAAACCACGGCTAAAACGAAAAGAAGACCTCGAGAGCAGCCTACTCAGCGCGATCAGTGAACATGGCGAAGAAGTTGATGAGTCAACCACGGCTAACGAAGAAAGCCAAAAAGCCGAGAAAAGCACCGATTCCGATAGCTAAATAAGCGAGTGATATTTGTACCTTCTAGCACTCTTGCATCCAGAGTGCTAGTTGGCGTACAATAGTTTTACGACTAGGGTAAAAACAGGTCGACGAGGTACTAAATATGGATGAACAAAGAGAATTTCAAGATTTCATTGACCACTTAACCGACAATGCCAAACATAGCCTGCAGCATGCTGAAGGTATCGCTCGGAGTTTTGGAAGCGCCTACATTGGCACTGAACACCTACTCCTTGGTGTGCTTGCACAAACCAGCTCAATCGGTGCGAAAGTTTTGGAATCGGTTGGGTTAACACTTGATAGGGCCAAAATCGCGCTAGACCTCACTCCCAAATCAACCATTATTCAAGTCGGAAACCGCGGACTCAGTGAAACTGCTAAGTTAACGTTAAAAATGAGCTGGGAAGTAGCGCAGGAGTTTAACCAAGACTACTGCGGCACAGAGCATATCCTATATAGCATTCTTAATCAAAAGAATGCACGAGCGACAGTATTACTCCGCGATCTAAGTATCGATGTCGACACACTAGTAGCTGAGCTAGAGCAGTATCTTAATCGCCAACAATATGACGCAAACGACAGTAACGTTAGGGCAAAGCGCCGGCGACGTGGCGCAGGCTCGGCTTTAGACTTTTTTGGTACTGACTTAACGGCTCGAGCAAAAGCAGGCGAGCTAGATCCGGTAATTGGTCGCGAAGACCAAATAAAGCGCATGGTTACCATCCTGGGCCGACGCACAAAGAACAACCCAGTACTTATTGGCGAGCCGGGTGTCGGCAAAACTGCGATTGTTGAAGGCTTAGCGCAACGGATAGTCGATGAAGAAGTGCCTGAAGTGCTACTGGATAGAAGAATTGTCATGCTAGACCTAGCCGCAATGATCGCAGGCACAAAGTACCGTGGCGAATTTGAAGAGAGACTCAAGAAAGTCCTTGAAGAGTTGACCGACGACACTAAAACAATCGTATTTATCGATGAGATGCATTTACTCGTGGGTGCTGGTGCTGCAGAAGGTGCAATGGATGCAGGTAACATGCTCAAGCCCGCACTTGCGCGTGGCGCCATACGGATGATTGGCGCAACAACTATGGATGAATACACAAAGTACATCGAAAAAGATGCCGCGCTTGAGCGAAGATTCCAGCCGGTTATCGTACCTGAGAGTACCGTACCTGAAACCATCGCCATTCTGCGTGGGCTTAAAAAGCATTACGAAGATTTCCATGGCGTGCAAATTTCTGACGAAGTTGTTAAGGATGCGGTACATCTCGCTAAAAGGTACATCGCCGACCGTTACATGCCAGACAAAGCTATTGACCTTATTGACGAGGCTGCATCACACGCCCGAATTGAGCGCAAAAAAACGCCTATTGAGGCTCGCAAGCTACAGCGGGAACTACGTGTAGTAACAACAAGAATGGATGAAGCTGTTGATCAGGAAGATTACGAACGAGCAGCTCGATACAAAACAAGGATGAGTCAAATCAACAAGAGGCTAAGCGAAATCACTTCTTCGCAAGAAAAGAATTTGCAGGTTACGCTCACGAGTGACGACATAGCTAACGTTGTTAAAACCATGACTGGAGTGCCGCTGACGAAGCTAAAGAAAAGCGAATCAAGCTGGCTACTCGACCTAGACAAGTACTTGAAGAAGCACATCATCGGACAAGACGAAGCAGTAGAAGCGGTCGTTAAGGCTATTCGACGGAACCGTTCTGGGATATCAGCAGAGGGTAAGCCAATTGGTAGCTTTGTATTCCTTGGGCCGACTGGAGTAGGTAAAACTGAACTTGCACGTGTGCTTGCACGAGAATACTTTGATTCTGAAGACGCACTGATAAAAATTGATATGAGTGAGCTTTCAGAACGCCATACGGTGGCACGGCTTGTTGGTGCGCCTGCTGGATATGTTGGGTATGAAGAAGGTGGTCAATTGACTGATAAAATCCGTCGCCAACCGTACTCGTTAGTGCTCTTCGATGAGATCGAAAAAGCCCATCCTGAAGTATTTAACATTCTGCTGCAAATCCTCGAAGATGGCTATTTGTCCGACGCTAAAGGACGGAGAGTTGATTTTAGTAATACCATCATCATCATGACCAGCAACGTTGGGGCAGATAAGTTACAAAAGGAAGTAAGTCTCGGTTTCAGAGCGACTAGCTCAAAAGACCACTCAACCTTAGACACACTGCATGATGAGGCAAGCATGGCCGTACAAGAAGATCTAAAGCGACTCATGCGGCCAGAGCTCCTTAATCGCATTGACCGAGTCATTCACTTCCGGGCCTTAACGAGAAACGATGTCCAAAAAATACTCGAGTTGCAACTTAAAGACCTGCGCAAAAGAATCTCGTCACGAGGCTTCGCGCTCAAAGTGCAACCAGCGGCAAAGAATTTATTGCTCGACAAGGGCTTTGACCCCCACAATGGAGCCCGTCCTATGCGGAGAGCCTTGCAGGATCAAATTGAAGACGAACTGGCTCAACAAATTATTGCTGGGAATATAGGCAAAGGGCAAATATTCACTGTATCAGCACGCAAGGGCAGTATGACGTTTTCGGTTGATTCAGAATAATACAGTGAGCAGGCGATATTGGGCTATTAGACTGTTATACTAATAGGCATGACTATGCAGCGTTCTCGGTGGGTGTCTGCCCTTGGGTTAGTTATACTATTTTCAACGATTTATGTTGCAGTCTTTCATGTACGCGACATACAAGATTGGATTGCACTTCGTGGCTATCAAGCACCAGCGCAAATAGCGCAATTTGCTACCGACACCGGGATGAACCCCGACGGGCGTCGGCTGCTTTACGTGACAAAACCACTAGTTGATAACAAAGAATCTTTTAGACAACACTGTCCGGTAATTGAAGCTACAATCGTGCTTGGTTGCTATACGGGCAACAACATTTTTATCTTACGTGTCGACGACTCCAGATTAGCAGGTGTCATGCAGGTTACCGCTGCGCACGAAATGCTTCACGCTGCGTACGATCGGCTTTCGAGCAGAGACAGAACTCGTGTGGATCGGCTATTGCAAAGCGCATTTGAAACCGTAGAGAATCCTCGTATACAGAAAGTCGTCGCCGCATACCGCGAACGCGATCCAAATGTAGTGAATAACGAACTGCACTCTATTCTTGGTACTGAAGTATCTAATCTAGGCCCCGAACTGGAGAGTTACTACCAGCGTTACTTTAGATCACGCTCTGATGTTGTAAAGCTTGCACAACAATACGCAGCCGTTTTCGAGAAAATGGAAAGCGATGTCGATACCTACGACAAACAACTAGTAGAGCTTAAAACTCAAATAGAGGAGCTTGAACCCAAGGTTGCCGCCCAATTTAACACTGTAGATGCTGAGAGAAAGCGAATCGAAAGCCTACTGGCTGCTGGCAACATAACCCAATATAATGCTTCGATACCCGGCTTTAATGCTCAGGTTAATGCCTATAACGCACAAGTCAACAAGCTTGCCGGGCTTGTGAATAATTACAATCGGATTGTTGCAGTACGTAATAGCATAGCAACCACACAGCGCGAACTCACCGAAGAGCTCAGAACCGATTACCAAACAGTGGAGAAGCAATAGTGGCCAAGGCAATAAAACCTAGTTACATCTGTTCCAGTTGTGGAACCTCGACGCCCAAGTGGTCTGGTCGATGTGAAAGTTGTGGTGCATGGAACAGCTTGGAACAGCAGAGCAGCACAGCCATAAGTACCACCGGATCGGCGCTACAGGCAACGCTAATAAAAGATATGGCGGAGGTGCCTGCAGCAGATCGAATGGCGACCGGACTGGTAGATGTTGACGCCGTATTGGGCGGTGGTTTTGTTGCCGGCAGTGTCTTATTGATTACTGGTCAGCCTGGTATTGGCAAATCTACCCTGTTGCAGCAAATAGCCCATACAGTCGCCCACAATTCGTCTGTGCTATATGTAAGTGGCGAGGAGTCAGCACAGCAAGTGTACTTACGCAGCTTACGACTCGGTGCAAAGAAAACCGACGGTCTGTCGATTGCAAATGCGAGTAGTGCAGATGATATCGCTGCAAGTATGCTGAGCGGCAAGTATGCATTAACGGTAGTAGACTCAGTGCAAACTATCCAAACAGCAGCAGTTCCTACCAGCCCAGGTAGTCCGACGCAGATCATGCAGAGTGCCCAGCTACTCATGAAGGCTGCAAAAGCCTCAAACACTACTCTAATTCTGGTTGGACACGTTACCAAGGAGGGTGACATGGCAGGACCTAAGCTACTCGAACACCTTGTTGATGTTGTACTCACCCTCGAAGGTGACAGATATGGTGGATTTAAGATCCTTCGCTCACTCAAAAACCGCTTTGGCTCAACGCAGGAATCAGGAATTTTTGAAACAACCGAGCAGGGATTGGTACCCGTAGCTAATCCTTCTGCCGCACTACTAGCAGAGCGCCAAATCAGCGACGGATCGGTTGTTTTAGCAACCATGGAAGGGAGTAGACCCCTGCTAGTAGAAGTTCAGGCTCTCGTTACGCCAACTAGCTTTGGCTACCCTAAGCGTACCGCTTCAGGCTACGATCTTAATCGCCTAAGCTTACTAATTGCGATGATCTCGCGACGGACCAAGCTCAACCTGAGTGAGTCCGATGTATTTATTAATATTGTCGGCGGCCTACGCGTCACTGAACCAGCCGCAGACTTAGCCATTTGCTTAGCGATAGCCTCGGCGGCTAAGGGCGTGCAGCTATCAGATGATTTTGTGGTCTTTGGAGAAGTTGGCCTGTCGGGTGAGGTGCGGCGTGTTCCATTTACCGAGAGTCGACTGCGTGAAGTGAAAAAACTTGGCTTTAAAGGCGCCATCGGACCGTCCATCTCACCAAAGCCTGCTGGTCTACATACTGTAAAGAACATCCAAGAAGCAGTCGCTATTTCGCTGCAACAGGCAACGAAAAGGTCTTAACGACTAAAACTGACGTTGGCAGAACTGAGTGCTCCACCCGAGCAGCCGGCAGCAGAGTAAGCCGTTATTGTGGCGGTATAGTTACCGCTTCCCATACCAACATTTTTGGACGTACCTGACTCACAGGAATTATTTGCGCCTCCCGATACTACGAGTCGATACGACACTGCACCCGATACTGATTGCCAGGAGAAGGCTACAGGACTGGCAACTCCGGTAGCTCCATTGCTAGGCGAAATGAATGCAGGGCTATTCCCGCCAATTGTCTGGCTCTTTTCATCTACCGCGTCGTACAAGCCTTTATCTATTGCCTCTACCTTGAATGTATGGCTGCCGGAACTCAATCCACTCGGCGTGAATTCATATGTGCCGCCTCCAACATTCTGGCTCGACACAATTTGGCCATCAACGATAAAGTTCAGTACATCCATCGCAAATGTTCCTTGTGTGACCGTTGCCGTCATTTTACCGGTAGCAGACACAGAGAGACTTACGCTCGGTTTGGCATCACTACATTTGTGCACATCATCCTTGTCTGCCGGTGCGGCACCATCGCCACCACCACCGGCTTGCGGAAACTTGGTTTTTACACCTGCCAACCAGCGACCGTAAGCTGGATCTGATGACGGAATTTCTGCATCAACCCGACCGGCACCAGTCATTTCTTTACGAGCACGTTGCGGTGTGCAGTCGGTGGCAAGCTTATTACTAACAGAATCAATCGTGTACTTACTGTTTGATGATGCTTTCTTGGGCGTAAAGAACGAGGCAAACCTGTCAACTTTTCCACCATTATCAACTTGATAGCCCGTGGTTGAATCCAGTCGGATTTCTTTAATGCCAGCAGGCTTGTTGAACTTTTCGTCTTGCATACCCTTGTGCGCTTCGGCCATATATTGTGACCACATTGGGCCTGTTTGCAGATGAGTCGTACTGTTCATGGCGCGGTTATCGTGATTGCCGACCCAAACGCCGGTAATAATTCGAGTCGAGTAGCCCATCATCCAACCGTCTTTAGCGTCGTTTGTCGTACCTGTTTTAGCGGCGGTTGTTTGGCCAGGAATCGTAAAGCCTCTTGCGTTTGCACCAAACGTTGGTGCGCGAGCACCGTTATCCGACAGGATGTCATTTATGTTGTAGGCGATCTGCTCATCTATGAGTCGCTTACCCTCTGTATCTTTCCATTCTTTCAGAACTTTGCCAGTAGGACTTTCTACTTTTAAGACATACGCTTGCGGTTTATACACGCCACCACGAGCAAATAGTGTGTAAGCGTGCGTATGCTCGGCTAGTTTTACCTCTGCACCACCAATGGCCATTGATAGTCCTACTTGGGGACAGCCGTCAGTACAAAACGACTTTTCGCCGGCTTGCTGTATGAACTTCATGACGTTTTCTTGGCCAGCAATATACATAGCCTTAATCGCAGGAATGTTGCGCGACTCGGCCAGTGCCGATCGAATACTCATATTACCGCGATAGCCTTTGTCGAAGTTTTGTGGTTTGTATGCACCAAAGTCGGTTGGCACATCATACATTATGGACCCAGGACCCCATTTGCCTGTTTCAAATAGCTTGGCGTATTCAAACGGTTTTATCGATGAACCTGGCTGACGCAGTGCCTGTGCAGCGTCAAAGTTACCGTATCCTGGGTGGCTATAACCTCGACTTCCAACGTAGGCGAGCACCTGACCGGTTTTAATATCTTCCGAAACTAAGGCTGCGTTATCTCCCTTTGGTTCAACGTATTTCATGTTGTCGGCCATCGCCTTCTCGGCGGCCTTCTGCTTGTCGTAGTCAAGTGTCGTTATGACTTTAAGGCCACCGTTGAGTACTGTATTGGCTCCGAGTTCAGCCTCGAGCTGTTTTTGAGCCTCCTTTACAAAATGCGGCGAGTCAATATTAGCTTCACCACTTTTCTGATCAAGCGGGATTACCTTGGCCATAGTGTCAACTTTTTTGGCTTCATCGGCTTCTTCCTTTTTGATATAACCTTGATCCTTCATCAAGTCCAGCACTCTATTACGTTTCAACACTAGTGCATCGGTGTTGTCGCCGTATGGAGAAAAATACGTAGGTGACTGCGGGATAGATGCCAGCAGGGCAGCCTCGTCCAATGTTAAATCTTTCGAATTCTTTTTAAAGAAGCTTTTACTTGCTGACTCAATACCGTACTCATTTGGACCACCGTAGGGGATTTGATTTAAATAGAAGGCAAGTATCTGATCCTTTGAGTAGTTTCGCTCAATCTCTTCGGATAAAATAAGCTCTTTGATTTTGCGGGTGTAGGTACGCTCATTGGAAAGCAGAGCATTCTTTACAAACTGTTGGGTTATCGTTGAACCACCTTGTTGTGGACGGCCGAGTACGTTGTTGACGCCGGCTCGTATGAAACCAGTAAGGCTAAAGCCGCCGTGCTTATAAAAGTCCTTATCCTCGAGGGCGACCGTCGCGTTTCGTATATACGGCGACATGTCTTTAAACTCTATGATGGTGCGATTTTCTTTACCTGACGTCTGGTACAACAAATGCTGACCGCTTCGATCATAAAAACGGGTCGCTTGTTTAATCTTAGCGAGCTCGGCGTTAATATCGGTCGGTAAATCTTTTCTAAAGTATGCATACAATCCGACGCACAGGATTATAAAGGCAGCGATACCGATTCCAGTGATTTTTAAAATCTGAATCATTCCGTCCCGGGACGTAACATATGACCAGACGTTCTTTGGATGAAGACGCCACAGTACCCGCTTAATCCGACCCTTCGGCATCAATGCGCGACGATCGGCCTTACGACGAGACTTTGCATCCTTGCGTTGCTTGATGCGATGTACGAGATTGGCATTTTGCCGAACACTAGTCGACGCATGCTTTGCGGTTTCACCAGCTACTTTGTGTGATCGGCGCCCACGCCTACGAAGCGGGTTTCGTTCCATCAGATTGTGTGACCCTCTCTTGATTACTATTAGCAGTATAACCGATGTTAGCGATGCATGGTAGATTGCGGTATAGTGAATAGCATGGTACGCAATTCGGTTGCACTAATTATACCGCAAAACGCTAGAAAACAAGGACTAATCAAATGACGCTAAGCGAAGAATTACGGTGGCGAGGGTTTGTAAATCAGACGACGCTCGAAGATCCAAAACTACTCGATAGTAACCCGCTGTCTATTTATCTAGGAGTTGACCCTAGCGCGAACTCCATGACTGTCGGCAACCTTGCAGTAATAATGATGGTGAAGCACTTCCAACGTGCAGGACACACTGTCTATATGCTGGTTGGCGGGGCCACGGGTATGATTGGCGATCCAGGTGGTAAGGATGCAGAACGTACGCTGCAGCCACTTGAAACAATTGCTGAAAATAAAAAGGCCATTGCAGCTCAGTACGACCAAGTACTTGGCAAGGACACCTACACACTGGTCGATAACTATGATTGGTTCAAAGATATTACCGTGCTAGATTTTCTGCGTGATACTGGCAAACATTTCTCTGTGACGCAAATGCTCGATCGGGATTTTGTTTCCAGCAGAATAGGAAAAGGTGGGACTGGAATTAGTTACGCAGAGTTTAGTTACGCGCTGATACAAGGCTACGACTTTTTGCATTTATTTCGTGAGCACGGTGTAAGCATGCAAATATGCGGCGCTGACCAGTGGGGAAACGCCATTAGTGGCATAGATCTTATCCGAAAAGTTACTGGTAAGGAAGCGCACGTCTGGTCTGCACCGTTAGTCATCAACAAGGCGACTGGCAAAAAATTTGGTAAGTCAGAAGGCGGGGCAGTGTGGCTCGACTCCAAACAAACCTCGGTTTATGATTTTTACCAATTCTGGCTGAACGTTGATGATGAAGGGGTAGCAGAATACTTGAAAATTTACACATTGCTCAGCAGAGACGATATAGATACGCTTGCGCAAGCCACCAAGAATACACCCGAAGCACGAGAAGCACAAAAAGCACTCGCTTACGAAGTAACCGCTACAGTGCATGGCGCCTCCGCCGCAGATTCAGTCCAGCGCATTAGCCAGGTGTTATTCGGGAACGACTCCTACCAGAGCCTTACCGGGCAAGATTTTGACCTCCTCAAACAGCAACTTCCATCCGTAGAAGCGAAAGTAGGCGACGCTGTAATGCCGCATCTTGTCCAATCCAAGCTGGCCAATTCTAACTCTGAAGCACGCCGCTTCCTCCAGGACGGAGCCGTCTACCTTAACGGTGAACAACTCGGTGCAGACACTACTCTAGGCAACAACCATGTAATTCATGGACATGCGATACTGCGGCGAGGCAAGAATGCTAGCGCAGTACTTGTAATAGCTAGCTAGCTGTTGGCTTCCCAATGTAGCACGCAAATAGTGTCGAGGACGCCTAAACGTGCGAATATACTTGATACATGACTCTATCTTCACCAATTAGTGATCTTAAAGGGGTGGGGCCTCAGACCCTGCCGTTACTCAAGCGACTTAAAATCGCTACGATTGGCGACCTCATAAACCATTGGCCGCGCAGATTTGAAGACTATTCTCAAGTCTCGAAGATAAAGGACATTGTGCCCGGTGCTGTCAGTTTGCAAATTACTTTTGATACAGCAAAAGCACGGTACGTGCGCCGTGGCTTACATATCACCGAAGCTGCGGCTCGTGATGATACTGGAGCGGTAAAAGTTGTTTGGTTCAACCAGCCGTATCGAAAAGATCACCTAAAACATGGGGTGGAATACTTTTTGACTGGAGAGCTGGTATTTAGCCGTGGGCAATTTAGTATCACCAACCCAGCCATCGAGCTCGTCAGCGATCTGCCAGCAAATACAGCGCGGGTATTGCCCAAATACCGAGAAACCAAAGGATTGACATCAAACACCCTACGAAAACTCATGAAAGCCGCGCTACCCCTCATGCGTCATTTACCCGAAAATCTACCAGACTGGATTGTCGAAACTGCTGATCTTATTCACCATGCTGATGCTATTGTTGGCATTCACTTTCCTGAAAGCTTAGAGGCACTGACCGTTGCAAAGCGCCGGTTGGCCTTCGAGGAAGCTTTTAGTCTTACCCTTGCGAGCTTAATTGCACGACAACAAAACGAGCTAGTTCCGGCACCAGCTATACCATTTTCAGAAAAAGCCGTTAAACAGTTCATTGATAAGCTACCATTTTCCCTTACGGACCATCAACGTGCAGTAAGCTGGCAGGCTATTAAGGATATGCAGCGAACCATTGCAATGAATAGGCTCATAGAAGGTGACGTCGGTTCCGGCAAAACGGTAGTCGCTGCACTTTGTGCGCTTAATGCCATCGAGAGCGGTTATCAATCGCTACTACTTGCCCCAACAGAACTGTTAGCCCGCCAACACTACAAGACACTAAGCAACCTACTTGGCAAAAAACGCGTGCATTTGTTAGTTGGTAGTTTAACAGCCAAGGAAAAGCGCCAAGTCAAGGAACTATCCGGATCACATCAAAACGATCTCATAATTGGCACACACGCTCTGCTAGAAAGCGACCTTACCCTCGAAAACCTTGGTCTGGTTGTCATTGATGAACAACACCGCTTTGGCGTACGACAGCGTCAGCGGTTACTCGAAAAGGCGCAGCATGCACCACACGTCTTATCTTTGACGGCAACCCCGATTCCGCGCAGTCTTGCGCTTACGCTTTACGGCGAAATGGACATCAGTGTCATCGCACAAAAGCCGATTGGGCGAAAACCTATCATAACCGATATTGCCTCACCAGATTCTCGCGAACAACTCTATAAAAAGGTAGACGAGCAGCTGGCAAATGGGGCACAGGCATATGTTGTGTGCCCACTTATTATGCAGTCTGATGTTGTAAAGCATATGAGCGTGACCGATATATATGAACTGCTGTGCAAAAAGTATCTTCCCCAAAGAAGTATCGGCCTCCTACACGGCAAATTAAAGGCCATTGAAAAAGAATCGATGATGCAAGCCTTTGTAGATAAAAAAATCGACGTCCTCGTTAGTACAACCGTTATTGAAGTCGGTGTCGACGTCCCAAATGCCAGCGTTATGGTGATAGAAGGTGCTGATGCGTTCGGTCTGGCGCAGCTCCATCAACTGCGTGGGCGAGTGGGCAGAGGATCGGAGCAAGCATATTGTTACTTAGTACCAAGCACATCGGAGAAACCTAGTAGACGGCTGCGCGCGATGGTAACTACCAGCGACGGCTTCAAACTTGCTGAGCTCGATTTGCATTTACGTGGTGCCGGGCAAATATATGGGACAGTCCAGCATGGAGCGCTCGATTTGCGTATGATCCAGCTGAGTGACACAGCTCTTATTGCCGAAACAAGGCAACTGGCACAAGCCTTTTTAGATAAAGGCGAAAAGCTGGTAGACTATCCTCAGCTGGCCGAGCAGATTGATAAGCTCCGCACGGTAACCGTCCTTAACTAGTGCGAATACTATTAAACAGGCTAAGAATAACTTTCAACCAATTTGTTTTATGTTTTCTGGAACTACGTTTACTAATTACTCAGGCAGCGTCCTTGGAGGCCACCAAAAAATCGACCGAGCGGCCTACCGACGCTTAAGCAAGTCGATCGATATGGCTATTTTCCCAAGTATCAAGGAAATAATTCATTTTGAAGGGCGTAATGGGCCCGATGGCATTAAGGGCAAGAGCCCCGGGCAGGACGAACCGTGGCACTACTACAACCCCTATGACAAAAACGACCACGGCATCATTGATATTATTGCACTACACTACAATGCACTAGTAGTTGCGCTGCGCGATGGCGACAGACACAAGTCCGCCTTTGAGGCAGCCTGGTTAGCCCATGCAATCGTGGACGGTCTCACGCCTGCCCACCACTATCCATATGAAGAAGAGCTGGAACGTTTACGCGGTGAAGGGCTCGAATCGCGAGACACTGTCTTTAAAAAACTGATTATTCCTGGAGATACCGTTCGTGACGCCGTGCAAAAGAACTGGGAGATGTGGGGCAGCAAAGGGCTCCTCACCACCCATGCGCTATTTGAGTGGGGCGTGGCACTACTTATTGCTCCCGTTAATTTATCTCGGCATAAACTGAGTGTCAAAGATCAACAGCAGGTACAGCAGCTCGGCTGGGAGAAACTATTTAAACAGGTCGCTGTCGAAATCGCCGACCAGGATATATACCATGCTTACTACGACCACGGCTGGACCAAGAAAATGATGCATGCCGTTAAAAGCTTTTTGGTGCCAAAAATGGTAACCACCGTTGCACAAATTTGGTACCTGGCAATTGAAGAGGCCAAGGCAGGCAACTAATGCGAATCATAGCCGGCAAGTTAGGCTCGCGTGTATATAAGGATGCCCCAGGCAATCGAACCCACCCAATGAGCGAATCGGTACGCGGTGCGCTATTTAATATCCTGGGTGACATATCAGGCAAAACTGTGCTTGATCCGTTCGGCGGAACAGGCGCTATCGCATTTGAGTCTATTAGCCGTGGTGCAGCCGAAGCTGTCATCATTGAGCGTGACAGGGCAGCGGCAAAGATTATCGCCGAAAATATCGCTGACCTAGGCCTACAAAGCCAAGTGACTATCGTCAGCGCCAATTGCAGAATGTGGAGTGAAAATAACCAAGACAAGCAGTTTGATCTAGTAATTGCCGACCCACCGTATCATGATCTGCAGTTATCCACAGTTTCATTATTAATTAGGCATTTAAAGCCGAAAGGGCTTATGGTACTATCGCATTCAGGAAGAGGAGGTCAAGTGCCCGCCGTTAATGGGGTTGTTGTGGTGGACAATCGAAGTTATGGAGACGCGGCACTCTCCTTCTTCCAACTAAGTTAGGAAGAAATCAGCAAATACACCGATTGTGGTGTATTTTCTTTTATATTCGAATCTTATATTTATTAGCTGGTTCGATCTGTTATAATGCTTGATACGCGCGAGTGGTGGAATTGGTAGACACGCTAGCCTTAGGAGCTAGTGCCGCAAGGCGTGAAGGTTCAAGTCCTTTCTCGCGCACCAGTAACTTTTATGTTGACACAGAAAATCAGCTAGGTGCCCCGCTGGCTCAAACGAACAGCATCTTGTTATACTAACCGTAATGAATAACTTATCTACACAGCCGTACAAGGGCACTCGAGACTTTTATCCGGTTGATCTGCGTTTACAAAAGTACATATACGGGGTTTGGAGAAAAGTATCTGAACTATACGGATACGAAGAATATGACGCGCCGCTTATTGAACCGCTTGAGCTATATCTTGCTAAAAGTGGGTCCGAAATTGTAAACGAACAAACCTACGCGTTTGAAGATCGGGGTGGTCGCCAAGTAACAATTCGCCCCGAAATGACACCAACGGTATCGCGCATGGTCGCAGCCCGAAGACAAGAGCTCGGATATCCACTCCGCTTATTTTCGATTCCTAATGTCTGGCGGTATGAGCGACCGCAAAAAGGTCGTTTGCGAGAACACTGGCAATGGAATGTTGACCTGTTTGGCGTGGGGGGACTCGAAGCAGAAATCGAACTAATATCTATGAGTCGAGATGTCATGAAGGCATTTGGTGCTACACCAGACATGTACAAAATTAGCGTCAATAGCCGTAAGCTTACCCACGTAATAATGAATGATTATTTGGCACTGGACGAAATACAAGCAGAGCAAATGATTAAGCTGCTTGATCGATATCATAAGCTTCCGGCCGAAAGCTTTGAAGCAAGCGCGAACGAAATATTTGGCGGATCAGCAGATGAAAAGCTTCCTAAACTCAATCAACTTTTGACCGTTAAAAACCTAGAAACACTGCCAGACGAACTAAAAAACCGAGAAGAAATACGTGCAATTCAAACCGTATTATCTAGGCTCCAAGATCGCACAATTACAAATGCCGTATTTGACGTAAGTTTAATGCGTGGCTTTGATTACTACACCGATATTGTTTTCGAAATTGCCGACACCAACCCTGAAAATAGCCGTTCTATGTTTGGTGGTGGTCGCTACGACGGCCTAGTCGGGCTATTTGGTGTAGACCCGGTACCGACCGTCGGATTTGGTATGGGTGACGTGGTAATTAAAGACTTTTTGGAAACCCATCATTTACTACCGAACCTACAAACCGAAACCGATGCATACATCGTAGTCATTGGTGACGCAGTGGCGGGTGCCGATAGACTGGCGAACCATCTTAGGGGCGAGGGGGTAACGGTTGCCGTCGACTATTCTGGGAAGAAGATTGATGCGCAGATAAAAAACGCACTAAATAAGGGTATTCCCTACGCGATATTTGTGGGCGAACAGGAAGTTACTGAGCAGCAATTCAACCTAAAACACCTCCCAACTAATCAAGAAGAACGCCACGCGCCTGATCGAATTGCAGCCATGATTTTAGATGGCCGTCGCCAGAAAAACTAGCTTTTCGACGCACCGATCAGCACTTGTCGTAAATCGTCGCCGATAGTGCGTTACTGCTTCGTGCTTTGTATGCCATCACGAGAGCCATACTTCTTATGCTCGCTATCTGAGCCAACTGATGTATACTAGCCCAGTATGAAATCCACTATCACTTCAAAATCACCCACTGAGCTTACCGTTTCTATAACTGCTGACGTTGCTGAGCTCGAAGCTATTAAAAAAGTTACCCTAAAACGACTTGGTACGGATGTAAAAGTGCCAGGTTTTCGTGAAGGCAAAGCACCGGCAGAGATGGTCGAGAAGCACCTCAGCCGCGATCTCTTCCTAAATGAGTTCTTGGACGATGCCATGAGCCGACTATATGCCGATGCTGTCAACCACCATAAACTGCGACCCGTCACTCGACCCGAAGCTGAGATGAAGAAGTTTGTACCATTTAGTGCTCTCGAATTTTCAGTAAATCTGCAAGCGATTCCTGAATTTTCACTGCCCAAGTACCAGGGACTTGCTATACCGGCAAAACCCCAGAAAGTAACAGACAAAGACGTCGTCGCCGTCATCGAAAACCTACGACAACGCATGGCTAAGAAAGAAGATGTCGAAAGGGCTGCTAAAAAAGGCGACCAAGTGTGGATTGACTTCGATGGTAAAGACGCCAAGGGTGCGGACGTTGCTGGCGCTAGTGGTAAGGACTACCCATTAGCACTTGGCTCTAACACTTTTATACCTGGCTTTGAAGATAATCTTATCGGTGTCAAAAGAGGTGATAAAAAATCATTTACAATCACTTTTCCTAAGGAGTACGGCGTCAAAGCACTACAAAACAAGAAGGTTACTTTTGACGTCACTGTTAATAAGGTGCAGTCTGTTACACTGCCTGAAGTTGACGACAAACTGGCGTCTGAAGCAGGCCCGTTTAAATCTGTAGCTGAACTAAAGACTGATATTCGTAAGCAGCTAGAGTCCGAAAAAGACACTGAGGCGAAGCGCAAACAACAGAACGACATCATGGAGCGCCTCATCGCCGACACCAAGCTTGAAATCCCTCCAATTATGCTCGAGAACTACGAAAAAGACCTTATGGTCGACCTTGAGCAAAATATGCAGTACCGAGGAATCACCTACCAGCAATACCTAGAAC
>CAYYKI010000004.1:0-43620 GCA_964440975.1 uncultured Candidatus Saccharibacteria bacterium
GTCGACCAGGCGGGTAAATTTAGGGTTGAGCTCGGAATTCGCGGTGGCCAAAATGATGTTACAGTGACAGCAATAAATAGCTTGGGCCGCCAAACAACGGCAGTAAGGCATTTTTACAAGTAGCCTACGCTAACACCGCAGGGTCGTAGTACACCTCAAGTGGAGGACTCTCTGGGTCGTAGTTCTCTCGTACATATGTAGAGTTGCGACCGAGGCCTGTTGGATCTAGGGCACGTCGACGCAGGCTCTCCTGAGCCAAGTTGCCATGCTGCTCACTGGCAAAAATCTGTCTTGCTCGCTCGCTAAAGCGCCAACCCTCAGGAAGGTACCGCAAGAACCCTAGATTTACCTTTGAGCCGCCTTCAGTGTTGCTTACCGTACCCTCGGAGGTTTCAACGACGGGACGACAAGCCCATTCGCCAGCTAGAGTAATTACTAGATCTTCATAAGCCATTTCTAGCGCTGAACGCTCGTTAAAACCAGTCATGCCTTCGCGATTTAAATAGTTCAAATTGGTGTCAAACATGGTGTCTACATTGCCCTCGTCGTGCTGGACCGTGACGATAACACGCCGTCTGTCGGGGTGTTGTCGCATAACTATCGACTGCATGCCTTGTTTGCGTAGTTCATCTGGCAGCGTGAATGATATTGGCCGTCGCCCAAAATAGTTATGTCGATGTTCTCGAATATATGCAAGTTTTGCGTTGACGCGCTCAAGTGCGGCATCACGATCCGCGTAGTCCATAACCCGGTTGCGTAGTGCCAATGTAAGGGCAGAGTGTGGCACTACCAATCGCTTGTCTTCTGGTACGCTCTGGCGCACGACTAAGAAACCAACAACTCGTTCGAGCCCTTCGCCAACGTCAATGCTTTCACGACCCATGGCAGCGATACGTGATTCAGTAGGTGCAAAATCGGCATAGCGTAGTGAATCACTATGTAAGCTCATAAAGTGGTTGATAATACGATTAGTATTTCCTATGGAAGTTACTTCGTCAGTACCATCGAGGTCTACAGTTCGCGCAAAAGTTAAGGTTAATCCTGGGCTCAAGGGCAAATTTAAGGCATGGGGTATAGTGATACCTTCTGGAGCGGACTTTATCCATCTTTGAACTATGTCATGTGCGTACGCTCTAGGGGCTAAAAAGGTTGTTCGTTTGCGGTAAAGTTCACTCTCCGTATATACGCTTCGCCATCGCTCAGGAATGGTTCGTTCTAGGAATTTTTGTTCAATAACTTCATCGCCGCGTAAGTTAAATTCTTCGATTGGCTCGTACCATTGTGGATTCATAAAGAAATCGCGATCGGTGTCATTTCGTGCATCGTTAGGTACAGTAGCCGTTCCTATGGCGTACGGCGCAATAGTAGCCTGCAATTCATTGTTCATAAATTGATTCAAATGCATAACGTATGGCTCGCTGTCAGGCACGTAGGCATTTGCTAATTGGTAAAACGTAAGTCGAGCGTTATGTAAATCGGCGATCAGCTGGTCGGCGTGCAGGCCCTCAGCAAGTCGTGATGAACGTACAGTATACCAGGCATTTACATATACCTCTTCTTCGCGAATCAGTGAGTTGTGGTGATATACCGTGTCGAGAATTTTCTGTGTGAACCGTAAGTTTGAATCGTCGGTCGTTTCAAAAGCAGCGTGAGCGAAGGCAATCTCCATGCGCGCCGCATCAAATGGTTTGTGCAGGTAGTTAGTGGCGTTAAGCAGCTTCACAAGCAGCGCATCCATGTCGACGGCAGCTGGCTGGCCTTCAAGGCTTTGGCGAATCAGGCCTGCAAAGGCAGGGTGGTCTTCGGCAAATTCAAGTGGGTGCTCCTTTAAGTAATCGCCCGTGGCGGACAACATGCGTTCTCGTAGTCGTGGCTTCGTTGCGCCCAACTCTACTAATGCGTATCCCAAAGCTTCGGCGTCGTACACAATATGACGATCCTGCTCGCCAAAATGCTCTATCTGCCGTGCAAGGAATCGGTTGGCAAGCTCGAGCTGTTTTTCGCGCTTTGATTTCTTGGTTATTTGGCGTGCAGCGATAACTTTGGCTTCATATGCATCAGTAACTTGATGTACCCAGGTGATGGTCGAGCGGCGTTTGCGTTCCTCAGGAGTGAGGTAATCTTCTAAGCTAGCCTCGTGTGCTTCATCAATTACCGAGTCTCGGTCACCGGGAGTAGAATGGACATCAGATCTTACTGTTTCATCAGCGACCACCGTATGGCCCGCGCTAGTTGCCACGGCATGTTCAACTGATATGGCATAAGGGTCGACGGTAGGAGTCTCGGTAGTTTCAGTCCACAAGTCCGGCTGCACGTACGCCTCCTCAAAGGCAATGCTAAGCTGACCAATCCCGGGAGACAGGTCTCGGCCAAAGCGAACATCACTTGAGTCGACTTCGTAGGACACTCAAAAGCTCCGATTAATCGACATATAATAACATAATTGATATGTAAAATCAATTATTATGTGTAGGCTACCATTTGTTCAATCCGTATATGCTTGCATAACAGGGGCGAGCATGGTAGGATGAACACGTTATTTAACAATAACTCAGCCTACTTGATGGAGTAGGCTCCATCTAACAATTAACTAACCGATGGAACCAAAGGAGAAGTATGCGCGAATACGAAATCGCCGTTATTTACCATCCAGATCTCGAAATTGATCTCGATGGCGCCCGCAAGAAGGTAGAGAAGATCTTTACCGACTTGAAGGGCAAAGTTATCAAAGCTGATGCTTGGGGGAAGCGCAAGCTCGCGTACCCAATCGCAAAACAAGAAAACGGTATATATGTTTTCTATCGTGTGGAGCTGCCTGCCGAAAACGTTGCCAAGCTCGACCAAACGCTGAATATCACTACTGAGGTGATTAGGCATTTAGTAGTTAAGCCAGGCCCTGAGCCTGTCGCTGTAGCTGCTGACGCTAAAGCAGAATCAACTGAGGAGGAGTAATACAATGGCAAGAAGTTTTAACCAAGTTACGCTGCTCGGCAATCTGACGCGAGATCCAGAACTTCGTACAACCCCAAATGGGCAGAGTGTCTGTAGTTTTAGTTTGGCGCTAAACCGTAGCTATAAGGGTGCGGATGGCAATTGGCAAGAAGCAACCGACTATATCGATATTGTTGCTTGGGGTCCAATGGGTGAACGAGTTGCGCAATATCTTGCAAAAGGACGCAAAGCACTTGTCAGTGGCCGCCTTCAGAGCCGAAGCTGGGAGCAGGACGGCAATAAGCGTAGCAAAGTGGAAGTTGTTGCTAATGACGTAACATTTGTTGATGGTCCTGGCGGCTCAAATGCTAGCGGGCAAGGGGGAGATAGCGGCTCAAGTACTTCAAATTCAAGTAGCTCTAAGAAGAAAGATGATGCCCAAATAGAGGACATCGACACAGACCAACCGATTGATTTAAGCGACATCCCATTTTAGTCGCAGGATTTAAAGGAATTTACTAACGATGGCAAAAATTTACCGCAGCAAAGAAGACAAAGATATTGTCTTTGACTACAAAGATTACAAGACCCTACAGCGCTTTGTGAACACCTATGGACAAATCGAAACCCGCAAGCGAACTGGTCTCACGGAGACTAAGCAGCGCGAATTAGCACTTGCAATTAAGCGCGCGCGTCATTTGGCATTGCTACCATTCATTGCTAACAACTAAGCTTGTCTCATGCTTGAAATAGCCTCAGTCGCTTTAGTTCTGCCGGATGGACGGCTAGTATTTCAGCGTCGTGATGGTAATACAAAAGTGAGTCCAAATAAGGTTGGCTTTTTTGGAGGCAAAATTGAACAAGGGGAGACGCCATTAGAGGCAATCGTTCGCGAGATTGGAGAGGAGACTTCTCTGAGCGTTACTCCTGAGCAGTTTACAAAGGTGGCAACCTACGAAAGCTCAGAAAAGCGATATCACATGTTTAAGATGGACATCAAAGACGTTGATTTTGAGGTGTACGAGGGTATTGGCTTTGAAGTCTACACGCTCGAACAGATTATGAAGCGTACCGATACGACACATGCGCTGCAAATCGCTAAAGAAAAACAGTTGCTTACAAGCCTGTAACGGTGGCCAGCACGTCGGCTGGTGTCTCGTGGCGGCGAATGAGCTCGTGGCTGCCATCAGGGCGTACCACAACTTCACCAGCGCGCAAACGACCATTGTAATTGTGTGAATTGGCGCGTGAATGTGCACCAGCGTCGCGGACGATCATAAGATCGCCAGCTTGAGAGGTAACGGGTAGTTCTTTGTCTTTGAACATGCGATCAGTATTTGCACAGAGTGAGCCTACAACATCCATTGGTTCGGTGGGGTCACCTTCACGGCCGAGCACATCAATTACATGGAACGCGGCAGAAACGGTCGCCAGTCGGGCCATGTTATTAATTGATGTATCAATCTGTAAGTACTTACGATGCGATTCAATAATGCCATGGGTAATGCGTGTTAATAAGTAGCCATGTGGGCCAGTTACGAAGCGGCCGTTTTCAGTCAAAACAGTCATTTCTAAATCACCTAGCTGGCTTCGCACTGCCTCACCAATAGCCTTTGCGTCAACAGGAGCTTCAGTAGCCGGGTTGTATCGAACGCCCATACCACCACCGATATTTACAAAACTAACTGGAGTGCCCTGGTCGTCAGCCTTTTCAATCACTTGGCGCAATAACCAAGCAGTGTGAGCAAATTTTTCTGGCTCTCGTTCATTACTAACAACCATGGCGTGAAGGCCGAGCAAGTCAACGCCACCTTCACGCATCTGCTTTAGGGCTTCAAGTACGTGTTCCTCGGTATCACCAAACTTTGATTCCTCAGGCTTACCGATGATGGCGTTGCCGTGATCACCGCCTGGATTATATCTAATAGCCATGCGCTCTGGCAGGCTACCGCCTAATGCGCGCTGAACTTGCGCAACATACGGTAGCTTATCGACGTTTATGGTTGCATTTAGTTCTTGTGCGGCAAATCTGTAATCACTATCTGGAGTATTGTTGCTGCTGTAAAAGATGCCATGTCCATAGCCAAGGTTAAAGCGATCCATAAGGGTAAGTTCAGTTAACGAACTGCAATCAAAACCCATAGCTTCAGACTCAACAATACGCAAAATTTCTGGAGTAGGGGTCGCTTTAACGGCGAAATAATTTATGTGGTAAGGGTTCCAACTAAATGCGCTGTTTACTTCTTGGGCACTGGCACGAATACCGGCTTCGTCGTACACAAAAACAGGTGTACCATATGTCTCGGCAATTTCTTCCCACACGTCACGTTCGAACGGTAAGCTCTCGTTCACAGGCATAATTTATATATTATTTCATAGAACAAAGTAGTTATCAAATTATTTGCTTGATTAACAGGGGTGATTGTGCTAAACTTTGGTGAATTTGAGAACTGCCACCTAGTGGCGTAACCGATAGGAGCATTAATGGTATTTGGTATAACTGATCTTAAAAAAGGCACCGTATTCGAGTATGAAGGAGTGCCATATAAGGTTGTCGAGTATTCTCAAAAGGTGATGGGGCGTGGAGGCTCAATTGTCAACGTTCGTATTAAGAGCCTTCTAGATGGTCGAGTGCTTGCGAAAACCTTTAAAGGTAATGAATCAGTCCAGCCAGCAGATGTGACCACTAAGACGGTTCAGTATCTGTACACTGATGGTTCTAATTTTAACTTTATGGATGGTGATAGCTATGAGCAATTTGAGGTGCCTGCGGACATGATTGGTGATGATGCTGGCTACATGAAAGAAGGCGACAATGTGAGCATCTTGCTGTTTAACGACAACCCAGTTTCGGTCGAATTACCAAAAAATGTCTACCTAAAGGTTACGTATGCGGAAGATGTCGTGAAGGGAGATACAACTAGTTCTGTCATGAAAGATGCAGAAGTAGAGACGGGTATTACCGTTAAGGTGCCGGCATTCATTAAAGTTGGCGACGTGATTAGCGTTGACACGGCTACCGGAGAGTACCGTGAGCGTAAAAAGGATTAAGGCGTGCGCCTAGATACCGCGCTGTTGGCGCGAGGAATTGTTTCTACTCGTTCTCAAGCAGATAGTTTTATCCGTATGGGCCAGGTGCAGGTGAATGGACAAACTGCTTCAAAGGCTGGACAAAAAGTACATGATACGGATACGCTCAAGCTCACTACTGCTGAGCAGTTAGTATCGAGAGCGGGCTACAAGCTTGCCTCGGTGGCGGCTCAGCTTGGATTGAGTTTCGAGAACAAGCGGGTACTTGACGTGGGGTCGTCGACTGGCGGGTTTACTGACTACGCCTTGCAGCATGGCGCCCAAAGGGTGGTCGCCGTAGACGTCGGCACGCAGCAAATGCACCCAAGGTTGCGAGTAGACAGTCGTGTGGAGTTGCACGAAAAAACTGATATCAGGGACTACAAGGGCGCCGCACCAGACATAATAGTAATGGACGTGTCGTTTATTAGCAGTCGAGATATTCTACCAAGCTTGGCCACCCTAGCAGACAGTCGTACGCAGATTGTCGTTATGCTCAAGCCCCAGTTTGAAGCCGGGAAGGGTCAGACCAGTGGTGGAATAGTCAAGAACGAGCGCATGCGACGTGACATTCTGCAGGGGTTCGAACAGTGGTTGAAACAATTTTTTGTTCTAAAGGCCAAAGCTGATTCGAAAGTTGCCGGTAGTAAGGGTAATGTTGAGCGTTTCTACCTCCTGCAGATTAAATGAGGGTATGCGGATGGTCTACAAAAGGGCGCGCAATTTGTCTGTGTTGGGGAGCAGTATTAACCCATCCTGACTCGTAATAAGCTGCTTTTGCGATAGGGCTGCGAGAACTCTGCTGGCTGTTTCGCGGGTTGCACTAACTGAACTGGCAATATCTTGTCTCCGTATGGGCGCATCTATAAGCACGCCATTTGCGGTCGGTTTGCCAAAACGATGCTCCAATATTAAAAGGAACGAGATAACTCGTTCCCGTACGGTGCGGTACTCTAAGCAATTTAGATGCATAGAATGTAGCAAGTACATACTAATTGCCATATCTAACATCAGTGGCAAAATTGCTGGGTGGCTGTCCACGAACGCCAGGTAATCCTTGCTGTCGCGTCGCCAAACTGTCGTAGGACCCATAGCTTCGTATATGATATCGCGCTGTAAGCCGGTATGCGTCCGGATAAGTGGGAAAACCTCATCATCTTTGCGTATAACCATGAGGTTCTCTTCGCCGTACTTCGTGATAGCGTAGGCCTTTACGAAGCCGGTCTCAATAAAATATACGTGGAACGGTGACTCGTCGGATCTATCGATAACTTGACCACGACGGAGTGTAATCTTTTTACCCGCATGAAAAAAATCGCGGAGCATTTTTACCTGCTGAGGGTCGTTCGGCATACCTAATTATGACATACAGTGCAATGCTGTCCATAGCAATGACAGATCAACGTGAGAGATTTATCACTACATTGGTGTGAGCTTGCTTACATACAATTGGTGTATACCCAACTACTATATAGATGTAGCTAAGGGAGGTGCGCAATGGTTTCTACCCATATCATTGATCAACAGCTTAAAAGTCTTGGCCTAGAGTTTAAGCGAGTTGGCCGCTCTGAGGTGCGCGAACTTGCTCGCATCCTTATCCCTGGTGAGTTGATAGAGCATGCAGCAAACGGGGTGTATGCTGGGGGCTTTGCCCTCATTGTTGCGACCAATCTGCGCTTGTTGATTGTTGATAAAAAGCCATTTCGCCTAAATATCGAAGATATGCGCTATCAATTAATGAACGAAGTTAACTTCAAGAGTAGCATTCTTGACGCACAAATAATTATTCAGATTGCCGCGAAAGAGGTTACGTTTCGCAGTTGGCGACAATCTCGATTACGCGACATTTCATCGTACATTGAAGAACGGGTGATGCAATCAAGCCCCGACTGGCAGCAGCGATATCGAGATGGTCTGCTGGCTATTCAGCAACCGAGTGGGGTCGGGGTGCAATACCTTATTGGTGATATGGGTCACAAAGAGCTGCAGCCCTACAATGCGCATCGAACATCACGTGCAATCCGTAGTGCCCTAAGCCGTATAGCCATTAAGCAATTGTACCAAGCCGAGCAAAGCACATAGAAGATACCGCTATTGAATAAATGGTAAAAATATGCTATATTGCAGTTGGCGGTTGTCAAACCAGTCTGAAAGCGTCTGCACAGGGAGAAGGATTATTACCTTCGCAAACTTGAGCAGCTCGGACTTTAAGCCTGATCACTGAACATGCTTCAGCGGCAAGAACGGCTTACAATCTGACAATCGATGAGTTCTTTTTGGTAGCAATGTGTATCAGCCATTGTTCTGGTGTGCGTTGTTACTAAAAAGTTCTCACAATAGAGAAGTCGACCAGCAAGAACTGGTCGGCACCCCCGAGAATGTCCCTGAAGAAGGGGCGTTGTACCTTAAGGAAATAGTGATGAAGAAGCACAACTTGGTTGCGCTTGGCCTCCTGGCCCTGGTTCTGCTGGTCGTTTCGACGGCCTGCAACGAGAAGGAAGCGTCGTTCTTCGGCCTGTCGGCCGAGACCGCTACCAGCAACTGCCAGAGCACCTTCCAGGTGGATGGCAACGACGGCGACGCGTGTCACGAGGTTGGCAAGCAGCTGGCTCATCGTGAGTTGGTGCGTCGAAGTACCCCCGTGTCGCTCAGTGACGCTCAGCTGGCTCGTCTTGCCTTCTGTGAGTCCGGCGGCAATCCGCGTGCCGTGTCTCCCAGTGGTAGCTACCACGGGTTGTACCAGTTCAACCAACGCACCTGGAACGGTGTCGCGTCGGCGGTTCTGCCCAGCTACGTCGGCGTGAAGCCCTCGGCGGCACCTCCGCACGTTCAGGATGCGCTGGCTCGAGCGCTGTACAGGGCGCGCGGTCGTTCGCCCTGGCCGGTCTGCGGGCGCAAGATCTAGACGACCAAAGGATGTCCGGGAGGGCGCACAGCCAGTGCGTCCTCCCACAGGACAGCCTTCTTCATCCCTGCATGACAACCGCCATCTTATCATCGTAACCCTGACACTAAGGGCTTTAAACATTTGACGCTACAGTGGTCAACGTGCTAATGTAACGTTGTTAGTTAAATATAAACAAAAAACAAAAAATGCAGCGTTTTGTTGATCTAATTCGACCGTTTGTGAGCGTACAGAGTTACGTTGTTTTTAGTGCTCAACTACAGCGGATCAAGCTGCTTATGCGGGTGGGGTTGGTTGCTGTTTTGATGATGATTTTATCTGTAGCTATTCCTTTTGCAGTGCAGCCAAAACACACCATTAGCTATGCATCCCCAGAACTAGCGGTGCAGCCGGTAAACCAGCCAATATTTAACACTGAAATCGATGAGACCCCCAAGCCACCGGCGCCACCAGCTCCAGCACCTGCTGTTGCAAAATCGCCATCCAAGCCGGCATTAAAACCAGTTACGGGTACAAAGAATGAGCAGCTACAAGCAACGATTGATAATTGGATAGCCACGCATGGTGGCGTTGTCACCGTTGCCGTACGGGGAATTACTGATCCATCAATACGTGCAAGTAACAAGGGCACTAAGCAAATGGCGACCGCAAGCATTTATAAAATGTTCGAAATATTATTGACGTATAGTCGCATCAATAAGGGGGAGTGGTCAGCAAATCAGGGAGGGCTTAACATTGATAATTGTGTTGAGCGTATGATAGTTGTATCTGACAATAACTGTGCTGTTTCAATCGGTGGATTACTTGGGTGGCAGGCGACCGATAGCGAGATTCATGGTCTGGGCTATGTTGGGTCATCGCTGAATATCAATCATCCATACAGTACCGCAAACGATGTGGCGAAATTAATGGTAGACCTAGAGACTTCTGCTACACCGCTTAACGCAACGCAACGGAACGCCGTCTTAGGCTTCATGAAGCGTCAGATATATCGTAGCGGCATACCTGCGGGCAATAAGGGCTTTGATGTCGCCAATAAAGTGGGCTTCTATGCATCAGTAAACACGGACGGTGGAGTGGTCTATGGACCAAAAGGGACGTATGCCGTGGCAATTCTAACCTCAGGCACCAGTTTTTCGAATATTGCAGATCTATCAGCAGCAATAGCTGCCATTATGAACCAGTAGTTCGCTTAAACGTTAAACCTAAATTCGACTACATCACCAGGTTGCATGACGTAGGTTTTGCCTTCGGTGCGAACCTTGCCGGCTGACTTGGCTGCTGCCAACGATCCTGCAGCAATGAGATCATCAAAGTCCACTACTTCTGCAGCGATAAAACCGCGTTCAAAATCTCCATGGATGACACCGGCTGCTTGTGGTGCCGTGTCGCCCTGTCGGATAGTCCAAGCGCGTACTTCTTTTTCACCTGCAGTAAGGTAACTTTGTAGCCCAAGCGTATCGTAGGCGGCGTGTATTACTTGGCTAAGCCCAGTTTCGCTTGAGCCATAACTTTGGAGCAGTTCTTTTGCATCATTTTCGTCAAGTCCACGTAGTTCGCTTTCGAGCTTAGCGCAGACAAATACTGCCTTAGCTGGAGTAACCAAAGATTGTAGCTCATTATGATGTGCTTGGTCATTAAGTCCTGCTTCATCAACATTGAACAAATAAATTACAGGTTTTGCCGTAAGGAGTTGTAGATCATGAATTTGCTGCATTTCTTCATCGGAAAGTGCCTGCTGGCCAACAGTATTACCCTCGTTAAGCCCATCACGTATGCGGGCAATGAGGTCTGCGCTGGACTTGAGCTTTGGGTTGCTCTTGGCTTCCTTTTCGGCAATCGGTAGTCGTCGCTCAACTGTTTGTAGGTCTGCCAGTATAAGCTCGGTATTTATTGTGTCAATGTCATTCTTGGGGTCATGTTTTGTGTCGACATGTATCACATTGTCGTCCTTAAATGCACGCACGACATGACAGATGGCACTGCAGCTACGAATGTTGGCAAGGAATTGATTGCCCAAACCTTCCCCCTGTGAAGCACCGGCTACCAAACCAGCTATATCCACAAAAGTGACAGTTGCCGGCTTTATGTTGGTGGTGCCATATAGCGCACCCAACGCCGCAAGGCGAGGATCGGGGACAGGAACAATACCGGTATTTGGTTCAATAGTTGCAAATGGGTAATTGGCTGCCAATATATTGTTATTGGTTAGCGCATTAAATAAAGTGGATTTACCGACGTTGGGTAATCCAACTATGCCGATTGAAAGGCTCATACGCTTAGTATAACAGGGGTTGGTAAAAGTGCATAACAGTGGTGAATAGTTCTTTTTAGCCTAGTTAGAGCCAGTAGGATGTTCAAGAAGTGTATGCATTCGCATACACGATTGATTACACCAATAAGCTTGAGCGTATAGTATTAGTTGGATATACTTATACTAAAAGCGTGAGGGGTGTAGTGGGCGAGAATATCAAGCAGAAAAGGCGATTTGATCGAGCCGGTTTTAAAAAGAAAAGCTTTAAGGCCCTGGCTATTCTATTGGTTCTGGTACTTCTAGTTTCCGGCGGCATCGCGTTGCGCAATAAATATAACCAGACGCATCAATGTAATGGCAAGCAGGATAGCCCTATATACTCTGAAGCAGCCGCGAACCTTACGCAAACCAGATACCGTGAATTAGAAAAAACAATCGAGAAGATAAAAAGACAAGCTGGTTACACGGGGGACGCTAACTGTTTGTACCCAATCGTTACGTATTACGTTATGGTTGGCAATATAGATGGCGCAACGGCTACCTTTGCAGACTTAGAAAAGGCGTACAAGAAAGACAAAGGCTTTGTTAATGTATACGCACCGCGAGTGACCAAGATCGAAGACGTGAAGGCTCAAATCGATGCAATGTACAAAGTAAAAGAACAATTCGATAGGAATAGGACCTATTTATGAGACGACGGATCTTTGTTCTTATTTTGAATTGTAGCCCAAGACTTGCACTTGCCGCGAGTATTTTGTTTTTGAGTATGCTTTGTCAAGGAATATTTATGGCCGGGCATGCAAATGCAATCGTTAACAACAATGAGCAGATTCCCGATTCCATACGCAATGTGTATGAGCCAGAAAATAATATTTGTATAAGTGGAAATGCAGAACGTAATTATGGGCAGGATTATTGGCTATCACCGCCTGGTGCGCCGAGGACAACGGTAATTGTGCCATCAATTGATATCCCATATGGACAGTCTTCACAAAAAGTGTGGATGAATACTCTGAGTTCAGTCTGCAATGGCAATATCACGAAACCTATCTATCCAGATGGAGATATAATTGGTAAATATATCCAGATAACAAACTACCGTAACGTCGGTGTGGCATGGGCCGTAGACGGCAGCCCGCCAGCCCCAGATACTGTTGTCATAAGCGGGCTGCAGGATACCGGAATGCAGCTACATTATGGCAAGGCATACTTATTCAAAAATCGATACATTGTAGAGAATGATCCCTGGAACAGTACAACGCCGGTTCACACCGAGTTCACTGTCTCGGGACTGGATAAGCTATCAGTTGGGGAGCATACCATTAGGATATTTGCATCAACACGCGCTATTCACTTGAGCGAAGATGGAAAATACCGTTGTATAGAGCTCAACTTAGACGGCAGCATCAGAATGGCAACTAGTTTGGAGGACTCGAATTGCGGCTATAAAGTTGTGGCACTTGACCTCAACGTGAATATTCTTCCTGGCACAGCTGGTGCGCTTGATGGTGCATTCTGCACAGTGAATCAAGGCCTCCACATAAATGGTTGGGCGTTAGATAAAGAAACGCCTTCAAACACTTTGGATGTGCATTTTTATTTCTGGCCCAAAGGTGTTTCAACTGGCCCTGCAACAGCCGGCTATCCATCCGGGCCGGCAGACACGTACCGTCCCGATGTGCCCCCGGTGGTCGGTAGCCAGTTTAGTAGCTACCATGGCTTTTCTACCGATAGTAATCGCAATGGTCCACCTCAAAACGACCCCAAACCTATTCCGAAAAGCTGGATTGACGCCAATTTGCCTCCTGGGGAATACGATGTATATGCTTTCATAATTGGTAAAGGTCCAGATGGCAAAACTACCGGTGTCAACCCTCGTATTGATAAACATGGAACCTTCAACACTGCAGATTGTGGGCCGCCGCCAAGGTATGATTTGATACCTTCTGCATCCTGTGATTTGGCCAATAATCAAATTAATTGGACGGTAAATAAAACAGGTACCGCGGCGTTAGCCAGTACCGCACTTACAACACGTTACCGTGTTGATGGCGGTGCTTGGCAATCTGGTAATCAGCCTGCAACGTTGACAGCCTTTCCGTGGAACGGTACCACCAGCCTTCCGCTGCTACCTCCTGGTAGTAGGGTGTATGTTGAAATGACGGTCAACCCTGGTCAAGGCCCTTCAGGTGCAGCTCCAGTGTCGTATAACAGCGGCGGTATAGCTTGTGGCACTAAAGTCAATCGTCCATATTTCCAAGTGTGGCGCAGCGATATATGGGTTGGTGGACGGTATGGTAAATTTGACGGACAGCGCACAGTAGCGGATCCATCCAACGGTAACACCTGTGCGCCCTACGAAAACGTTGGCAGTCCAGGCACAACCGGCAAGACCGGGGCGGTGCGTGGGTTCGGTGTGCTTAAGCCAAAAACAGTCGGTGCGAATACTATTGAAGAAGTCTTTGGTAGTTTTGTCGAGTATGGTGTATTTGCCACCGGGCGAGTTGACGGCAGCGTGGGTAACCGCAATGTCTTTACTAAGCCAATAAGCGAGAAGGGTGGTCGATTGAAACTTAGTGGAGGTGGCCCGTTGCGAGCAAAAGAACTCACGTTCGGCAACTGGCAAAGTGGCCCAGGTGATGTGAATGGAACGTTTGGTGAAAACCACTGTTTGCATGATTACTACGGAGAATATAAGCCCCAAGCTAACCGCACAGTTCCTGCCGGCGTTACCGACTTTGATGTGATGGACCCGGCAATCACCGATGGTATTTACTACAGTGATCATAGTATTAACTTAATTAACCGGGCCGACAAGGACCTACCAAAAGGTAACGGACTAAATGATGCCTGGTACAAAGACAAGCGCATTATATTGATTGTTGACGGTACCGTCACGGTTAAGAAAGACATATTCTTTACTGGTAGCGGCGGGGTAATATCGCCAGACACGGATACGACCAATCCAAGTCCAAACCTTAGTGCGCTGCTTGAAGACTTGCCATATCTGATGGTGATTGCCAAGGGCAGCAGTAGCGGCGGGGGTAATATATTCTTCGACAAGGACGTTGACAGAGCAGATGGGGTTTGGGTTGCCCAGCCGCACATAAGTAGCAATAGAGCGCTCGCTGGTACTGGCATTATTGATACATGTACAAACGGTAGCAGCCAGGTAGTAGGTTCGGCGAGCTTTTACGCCACTTGCGGAGGTGACGTGCCTGCGGATCAGTTTGTCTGCTATCGAGAGTACGAGGATCGTTGCGATGGTATCCCAGGCTTTAAACAACGACGCATTACCATCAAGGGAGCTTTGATTGCCGAAAAAGTCCTACTGACACGCTTACCTGGTGATGTGACGACTACCCCTAAAGCCTATGCCGCGCCAGGATTTCCTGAGCAGCCAGACCAAGTCGATAACCGTAATAAGTCGAATGCTGCCGAGCGCATCAAAGTAAGTCCGGAACTATACTTTTCTCAGCCACCAAAAGGCAACGGTAGCACGAGCAAGCCATACGATTTATATGAGATACTGCCGCCGTTACTATGATGGTTAAAAACATTAGTGCGCGGTTGGTGCTTATGTTAAACTATAGGCAACTATGAGTTTATTGAGTGGGATAAACGATTTCTTTGGGCTAGACATCGGTTCGTCGGCCATTAGGGTGGTGCAGCTAAACGGCGCCGCTCTCAGTCGCTATGGTAGCGTACCGATTGACCCTAAGCTGGCAGCCAGCGAGTCGGTCCCTGATCAGCAAAAAGTGGCTGAAATTATTCGTAACCTCATTGGGCAGGCAAAAGTTTCTTCCAAGAATGTCGCTGTCGGCATCCCATCAAATAAAGTGTTCGCAACTGTTGTTGATATGGATCGACTACCGCAACGTGAGCTCGAAAAGACAATCCAGTACCAAATCGAAAACTATATTCCTATGCAGCTTTCGGAGGCTAAGTTTGACTGGGCACTACTAGGTGATTCACCAAAAGATAAGGCAAAGATAGAAATCCTTATTTCCAGTGTTGGCAAGAAGTATGTTGAGCAGCGACTAGACATGCTGGAATCAATAGGACTCAACGTTATCGCCTTTGAACCGGATAGCCTCGCTCTTACGCGAGCTCTGACACCACCAAATACGTTGACTGCGCAGCTGATTCTCGACATTGGCAATGACGCAACCGACCTTGTTATATCGCTGTTCGGCATGCCTAGGCTGATTCGTTCGATACCGACCGGTTCCAGTGCGCTTATTCGAGCTGCTACACAGAACCTAAACATCGACGAAACCCAAGCCAAGCAGTTTGTGTTCAAGTTTGGAATGGCGGAAGATAAACTAGAAGGACAAGTATTCAAGGCTATTTCAAACACTGTTGATACGCTTATTGCTGAGGTCGATAAGTCAATTAAATTCTTCCTAACTCGGTATACTGGCGTTAATATCGAAAAGATTATTGTGTCCGGTGGCGCTTCGGTGCTGCCCAGTTTCCCGCTGTATCTTGCCAATAAAACATCGCTGAATGTCGAAATTGGCAATGCCTGGCGCAACGTGTCGATCCCGAGCTCGCGCCAGAATGACTTAATGGCTATCGCCAACCACTTTCCGGTAGCTGCAGGACTAGCGGAGCGAGTCGTATGATTCAGCTTAACCTACTGCCAGATATCAAGTTGCAGTACCTTAAGACGCAGCGCCTCAAGCGCATCGTTATTTTAGCCTCAATGGGAGCGACCGCCGCCTCGATTGCGACCATTATCGTATTGTCATTTGTAGTCTTCATATGGGACAAGGCGACAATTAGCGATCTTACCGGCGACATAAAGTCATACACGAATCAGCTAGGGGACGTACAGGAGCTCAACAAGGCTCTCACCATCCAGTATCAGCTCAACTCACTTAAGACATTGCATGACACAAAGCCGCAACTCAGCAGGATTAACGCTATTTTGCTGACAGTAGTTCCGAATGATGTGCTGCTTACGACCGTAAACATAGACGTGGCAACAAAATCAATCACCGTCAATGGGCAATCAACCACGTTGGAGCGTGCAAACACCTTGGCAGACAGCCTTAAGTTTGCATATTACACATTACCAAACGAACCGGATACACAAATTAAGCCCTTTTCAGGCATTTCAGTGACCAGCGATTTTGGTGGCAAGGGAGCCAGTGTGAGTGTTGCGATGACGTATGATCCAACAATTTTTGATAGGACAAAGGATGTAAAAATACAAATTGAACCAGGCAAGATTACGACAAGGTCGTTCGTTGAGAAGCCAAACCCACTGTTTATAAAGGCGACGGAGAAGAAAGAATGAACATCGTTAAAGCAACCAAAAAGAATTTAATCGGCAAGGCAAATTCAATGATTTTTATTGCCGCAATCGTCGGTTCTGTCTCCTTGTCAATTGGTATCGTGTCGGGCAAAATATTGCTCGATAGGCACTCATTCCAGCTACGCATAATGAGGGAGAAGAAGTTAGCCCGCGACACGCTTCGTTCAAATGTTGAGGAAATTTCAAAGCTTAAAAACAGCCTAACCAAGCTTGATGAAACAACCACAAATTCACAAGTTATTCTCGAAGCGCTGCCAAGTAAATACGACTTTCCGGCGGTTGCTTCCTCGCTCGAGCTGATAGCGGAGAAGAGTGGACAGGACAAAACAAACTTCAGGTTTTCTGGTAAAGATGAAGGCGATATTCCTCCAGGAACGAGCACATCACCAGTGCCCTATCCAATGCCATTCACAACAAGCGTAAAGGGCTCTACAGAGAAGTCTATGCAGTTTTTGAAGGATTTGGAGCGATCGATACGCCCAATCAACATTAAGACGTTAGCGCTTCGGGGCGAGGATGGCGGAGCTGCTCTGAGCGTGACGGCCGAAACGTATTATCAACCGACTAAGGATCTCCAGAACACTACCAAGGAGGTAAAATGAAACAGAATGACATAGCGCTACTGATATTGCTTGTTTTTATCTCAGTGGTTGCATCGTTTTTCATTGGCAATAAGATAATCAGTCCCTCGCAAGCAAGTTCTCAAAAAGTTGAGGTTGTTGAGAAGATAAATTCTGAGTTTCCTCAGCCCGATCCAACTGTCTTTAACTCGGACGCACTGAATCCAACCCGTGAAATACGTATTGGTACGGGTAATAGTACGCAACCGATACAGAGCGAGTAGGGGACGGCGGTACTGCCATGAGTCTTCTGTCTGAAGAAAACCAGAAGCAGTTCGAGGCTTTGCTTGTTGAACGTGGCCTGACAACTATCGAGCAACTCCAAGCTATAAAAAAGAAAGCCACAGATAAAAAAGAGCCTTTCTTGGCGGTGTTGGCGTCTGATGCAAAGATTCCCAACGAAGAGCTAACCCACGCGATCGCTACGGTAAGCAATATGCCCTATGTAAATCTTTCAGGCGCAAAGGTGTCTCCGAAGATCCTTGCGCTATTACCTGAGGACGTTGCTGATCGACATATGGCTGTCCCATTAGGAGAGATGGGTGGTAAGTTGGTAGTAGCTATGCTCGACGCCGATAACGTACAGGCGGTCGATTTTTTACAAAACAAAATTGGACGACCGCTAAAGGTATACATGGCGTCAGAAGAAGGTATTAAGCACGTTATCTCACAGTACGAAACCAACCTCAAAGAGGGTATTGAGGATGCGCTGGATACGAATGCTCCAGCTGCCGACGACAGTGAGAACGGAGAAAAGCCAAGGGCTGACAAAAAGAAACCAGAAGCGAATATTAAGACTATCGTTCAAGATTCACCAATTACTCGTGCATTAAATATGATTCTTGAGTATGCGGTTAAGAATGGGGCCTCTGACATTCACATAGAACCCCTAGAAGACAGCTTACGCATACGCTGCCGTATTGATGGAATATTACGAGAGATTATGAAGTTACCAAAAAGCAATGAGCCAGCGCTTGTTTCAAGGGTAAAAATTCTTTCAAGCCTTAAGATAGATGAACACCGTGTTCCGCAGGATGGTGAGTTTAGTATTCATGTAGCCGAAAAAGACGTTGATTTGCGTATTGCCATCAGTCCAGTTGTTTGGGGTGAGCAAGTGGTTATTCGACTACTTGATAAGTCGGGGAGTAGCTTTGAGCTGGAAAAGATGGGGTATCGCGGTCATTCGCTGCGGGTGATACGCAAGGGCATCGTCAAGCCAAACGGCATGATTTTAACGTCAGGTCCTACCGGTTCAGGTAAATCAACTTCGCTGTATGCGCTTATTCAGGAAATCAAAAACGACACGGTCAATATTGTGACGCTCGAAGATCCAGTTGAGTACAAAATGGAAGGGGTTAACCAGATTCAGGTTAATGCTGACGTGGGCTTAACGTTTGCGAACGGGTTGCGATCAATCTTGCGCCAGGATCCCAACGTAGTCATGGTGGGGGAGATTAGGGACAAAGAAACTGCTGGCTTGGCGGTGCAAGCGGCCCTAACTGGGCACTTGGTGTTCAGTACGCTCCACACTAACTCAGCTGCCGGGGTTTTGCCGCGGCTTTTGGATATGGGCATTGAGCCTTTCTTGATAGCTTCGACCGTCAATACGGTGATTGGGCAGCGTTTAGTGCGCAGGTTATCAGATGATAAGGAAAGCTATCAGAGTGATGCAATCGAAACTGAAGCAGTTCGTTCGAGTATTGGACACCTACTACCCAAAACCGAGGCTGAGCGTAAGAAGGTGGCCGAATCCCTTGGCTATGCAACGCTGCCACTATCAACTGATACATCATTCACCCTGTTTAAAGCCAAGGACACTACAGAGACGCCAAATGGCTTTAAGGGGCGAATTGGCCTTTACGAATGTTTTGAGGTAACCACCGAGATAGAGGAGCTTATCATCAAGCGCACCCCCAGTAGTACCATTCATCAGAAAGCCCGAGAACAAGGGATGATTACTATGCGCGAAGATGGATACCTTAAGGCATTGGCAGGCGAGACGACGATAAAAGAAGTTGATCGCGTTGCGGCGGTGGACAGTGTATAATGCTTATGAATAAGGTGGGAAACTGTATATATGCAAGAACTCAGAATTGAGCTATTACTAGAAGAAGTTATCAAAAAGAAGGCGTCAGACCTTCATCTTCAGGTTAGTTTGCCGCCTATTTTGCGCATCGACGGAAAGCTTACGCCCATACCAAACACTACCGTTCTCACTGAAGAGGTTGTCGAAAACTTGATATTCGCCATTCTGGATGAAGATCAAAAGCAAATCCTTCTGAAAGATAAGGAATTTGACTTTAGCTTTGCCTTTGGTGATCTGGGTAGATTTCGTGTAAACGCTTTTCATGAGCGAGGTAATCTTGCGGCTGCTTTGCGACTTATTCCAAATGAGATAGCATCGGTCGAGCAACTGGGGCTACCCCAGATAGTCTCTAATTTTGCGCAATATCCTCGCGGACTTGTGCTGGTAACCGGCCCTACTGGGTCTGGTAAGTCAACAACGCAGGCGGCAATTATCGATCGTATCAACAACGAACGAGCCGATCACATCATCACTATCGAAGACCCAATAGAGTTCACGCACAAGAGTAAAAAATCGGTTATCGTACAGCGTGAAGTGCACTACGACACGTATTCCTTTTCTGCAGCACTGCGCAGCGCGCTGCGTGAAGATCCTGATGTTGTATTGATCGGAGAAATGCGCGATCTAGAGACGATATCTGCAGCGATTACTATCGCCGAAACAGGCCACTTGGTATTCGCAACCTTGCACACAAATTCAGCAAGCCAGTCAGTGGATCGCATGATTGACGTGTTTCCACCGCACCAACAGCCACAGATCCGCGCACAGCTGGCAAACATTCTGCAAGCTATATGTTCGCAACGGCTTATCCCGGCTATTGGTGGTGGGCGAATCGCTGCTGCCGAAATCTTAGTAGCAACCCCTGCGGTTCGCAATATTATACGTGAGGGCAAATCACACCAGCTTGAGGCTGTCATTCAGACTGGCGCTGAGTATGGTATGCAGTCGATGGATAAGACCCTGATTAACTTGATTCATAACGGTATGATTACCTACGACGAGGCGAAGAATTATGCAGTGGATCTAGAAGAATTTGAGCGGATGATGCGCGAGTAGCCCCATGCTGACGTTTGAGTATACCGCCAAAGATGCAAAGACTGGTGAAAAGGTTAAGGCTGAAGTTGAAGCCGAAAGTGAGCAAGTTGCTGCCAAGCTAATAGCAAAGCAAGGTCTTGCGCCACTGAGTATCAAATTAAAAGGGCAAGACGCTTCATTCTTGTCGAGTCGCAAAGACAAGGTCAAAACCAAGGACCGCATTCTGTTTGCTCGCCAGCTCAGCACCCTTATTAATGCTGGGTTGCCGCTGGTGCAGAGTTTACGAACCGTACTGGAGCAGACAAATAGCAAGCCCCTCAAGCTTGTGATAAACAGGACAATTAGCGATGTGGAGGCCGGAACAGCCTTCAATAAGGCACTTGCATCACATCCGCATGTATTCAATAAGGTATTTGTTAGCTTGGTGGCAGCCGGTGAGACATCCGGCACACTAGACGCTGCGCTTGAGCGAATTGCTGCCCAGCAAGAGAAGGATGCCGAAATTATTAGCAAAGTTCGCGGTGCCATGGTGTACCCATTGATAGTCATGGTAGTAAT
Source organism: uncultured Candidatus Saccharibacteria bacterium (assembly GCA_964440975.1). Taxonomy (GTDB): domain Bacteria; phylum Patescibacteriota; class Saccharimonadia; order Saccharimonadales; family CAZNVG01; genus CAYYKI01. The sequence continues at coordinate 20,782 of CAYYKI010000004.1, forward strand.
GGTTGGCGTTATGGTATTTATGCTGCGGCTCGTATTGCCACAAGTCGGGCAGCTATACAAAGACCTCAATAAGCCGCTACCGTTTATAACTAACATTCTTCTAATGACTTCAAACTTTATCGGGAGTTTTTGGTGGCTAATCATCTTGGTGATTGCCTTGTTGGTCTTTATGCTCAGAAGGTATGCTGCTACCACTGACGGTCGGAAGAATATCGACACCATCAAAATGCGCATTCCGCTATTTGGTCCGCTATTCATGAAGATGTATATGGCCCGGTTTTGTCGCACGGCAACGACGCTCGTGTCGAGTGGCGTGCCGCTGCTAGAGGTGCTCAATATAACCGCCGAGTCAGTAAATAACGTGAATATCGAAGCCTCAACCAAAAAAGCCGCTGATAAGGTTAAGTCGGGCAAGGCATTGTCGGATGCTCTTGAAGATAGCCCAAGCTTCTTGCCGCTAGTACCGCAAATGATCAGGATCGGTGAGCGTTCTGGCGCTATGGACCAAATGCTCGAAAAAACCGCCATGTATTACGAGAACGAACTGGATAATGAAATTAAGACTATCAGCACAACTATCGAGCCGGTACTCATGGTGGCATTGGCGTTGATGGCCGGGATTATGATCGCGGCAATTCTTTTGCCTATTTATGGGCTTGTTGGCAACACGACATTAACATAAAAAGTGCTTGATTCTTTCTGGGGGAATGGTAGCATAGTAACCATAAGCGGTTATGTGACCGCTCGACCAATTTAAGGAGGGTGTGGAATGAATAAACTAAAAAATAAGAAACAAGGCTTCACTATTATCGAAGTCGTGCTTGTATTGGCTATCGCCGGATTGATCTTCTTGATCGTCTTCTTGGCTTTGCCTCGTTTGCAGAAGAATCGACGCGACACGCAGCGCAAGACTGATCTGGGGACAATTCTTAGCCAGCTTGAACAGCGAGCAGGTAACTCGCAGAGTACCTATCCAGTAGCTGATAACGCTGGGTTTGTCACTGGGTTTGGCGGATCGTACATATCTGACCTAAAGGATCCTAAAAACAGTACTGTTTACGCCTCAGTTGGTAACGTACTCTACGGACCAGCCGTTGCAGGCGTAGGTGGAAATGATGGGCTTCCAGGCACTACACCTGGCAACATTCGCTATGCTAACCCAGGCAAGTGTGGAACAGATGGTGCAATTGTATCTGCTACTGGCACTTCGGTCGCGGTCTCTATGCGACTTGAATCTGGTGTAGCCTGCCAAGGCAACCAGTAAACAGCCGTCGTTTACAGCAAACTGGAGGTATACGCCTCCAGTTTTGTTATAGTTAGCATAATGATATACGTCGTACTGGTGCTATTAGGGCTCTGTTTTGGTAGTTTTATTAATGCATTGGTATGGCGCTTGCGCACTAAGCAGAACTGGGTGTCTGAGCGCTCGGTCTGCGTGCATTGTCGGCATGTCTTAGGTGCTAGGGATTTAATGCCAGTTCTTAGTTGGCTTGCCTTAAGGGGCAGGTGTCGGTATTGCAAAAAGCCCATATCTGCACAATATCCACTTATAGAAGTGCTGACCGCAGCATTATATGTCGCCTCTTATGCCTTGTGGCCGGTCGCGTTAGATTCGGCTGCTGCTATTAGTGCATTTAGTATTTGGCTTGTCGCGCTAGTGGCATTCGTTGCGCTCACCGTCTATGACATTAAGTGGATGGAGATACCTGAGCAGATCAGCTTTCCCTTGATTGGCCTAGGGGTGGTTCATGTATTGCTACAAGCGATTGTGTTTGATGGTGGGCCGTTGGTGGTACGCGACGCTGTAGTTGGCCTGTTGGTTGCCGGTGGGTTATTCCTTGCTATCCATGAGATTAGTAAGGGTAGGTGGATTGGTGGTGGTGATGTAACGCTTGGGTTTGGAATTGGCCTTTTGCTGGGCGCGCGGGATTCTTTGATTTCGTTATATGTTGCCTGTTTGGCCGGGGCGTTACTCATGGGAGTGCTGCTGGTTACTAAGAAAATCACTCGATCTTCAAAGATTCCATTTGGGCCCTTTCTGGTAGCTGGCGCAATTGTTGCCCGTTTGTGTGGCAGTATACTGTGGCAGTGGTATCAACGAGTGCTGTCGGTATAAAAGACAGTCGACATACAACCACAAGTGGTATAATTAACCTAATGAAGTGGGCACCAGGGTATACCATAATTGAGGTGATGTTGTTTTTGGCTATATCGGGCGGTTTGCTGATGGTAGCGTTTATTGGTTTTAATGGTCGGAATGCCGCCGTTCAATTTTCTCAAGCTATGCAGGATGTCGAGTCGCAAGTTAAACAGGTGCTCAGCGATGTTCAAAATGGTAACTACCCTTCGCCAGACGATACCAGTTGTCGCCTGGACGGTTCAGGTGCGCCGATAGTGGAGACAGTTTCCGGTTCAGGATCCAAGCTTGGTACAACCAACGACTGTGTGTTTTTGGGTAAAATCTTAAGTTTTGGTTTTCCTGACAGTCGTACAGTACAAGTTGACACGCTTGTTGGCAATCGCTCTCGTGCCGAGAGTACCACAAACTTAGCGTTGCCACGTCTGGCGGGTGTTCCGCTCCGCGAGGAGCTCGTGCTCGGATGGGGCGCAAAGGTGCTTGCAGGGCCACGAACAGTGACTGGCAAGACCTATACGAATCTATTTGGGGTTGTGAACGGTTTAGATGCCACTAGACAACAGCCCGTCGCATTTAGTGGTACAACGTACTATGCTGATAGCACAACAGCCCAGAACTACGTGAATGCCGATGCAAGCTATCGCGCATCAAATAGCGATCATTTTGCAATTGGTGATAATTTTACACCTGCAGTCATATGCTTTGAACGTGCAGATGGACGTCAGCGGGCGATGTTGGAGATTGGCTCCAATGGGCAGTCGCTCACTACGCGGTTGACGTTTGATACACCATGCGGAGGGTCATAATCGTGTTGAGATTTTATAACAATCGGGGAGATACGCTGGTAGAGGTATTGTTAGCGATATCGGTCTTATCAAGTATTATCGGCATTGCGTATACCACAACCAACCGTGCGCAGCGAACGACTCAGCTTGTGCAGCAGCGTACAGAAGCAACTCAGCATGCGTCGGTGCAGCTGGAACGCCTCCGTCGCATTAGGGATGATCCACAGATAGACGAAGCAAAATTTAAGGCACTGGTTGGTAGTGCTGCCTTTGCGACAACCGGGTTCTGTATTCCAAATACACCCGCACCAGGAACGCCGCCAGCATACCATGATTCATTTGTTGCTGCCGATAACGCTGGTTGTACTCTTTCGTCTCGATATAAGCGCGTGGTCCGTTATGACGTCAGTAAGAACACGCTGACATCTACAGTTACTTGGCAGTCATCAGCCGGTGCGGTAGAGCAGAACGCCACCTTAACACTGCGAATATGGTAGGTCACATGAAGCTTCAAAGGAATAACAAAGGCTTTACACTTATCGAACTGCTATTATCCATGGCGGTATTTAGTTTTGTGCTTGGTATATGTGTGACGGTATTTATCCAAATAAACAGACTGTATTATCGTGGAATATCCATTACCAGGGCGCAGGAATCGGCCCGTAATATTGTTGATGAAGTTAAGCTCGGTCTGCAAACCGGTAATTTTGCACAAACCAGCCCTAACCCAGCAGATGATTTGTATCCAGCACCAGCAACCGATCCCGTTCGGAACAATATTCCTCAAAAGTATTATTGTATCGGTGATTTTGTGTACTACTACAAACTTGGGGCTCGGGGTAGGGATCTGCCCAAAACAGGGCCAGGCTATAACGCAAATCTGGGCGGTCAGCATGTACTGGCTCGCTGGACTCAACCTGGTTTCTGTAATGCCATACCAAATAAAGATACATTTACTATCCCAGCTAACGCAGTTGATCTGGTTGATGACAACACAACTATTCATCAGTTTAAAGTAGATACCGGCAAGGTACTTTTGACGATCTCGTATGGCGGGTTCAATCAACTTGAACCTGCAACCATAGATACTACTACTCGCGTTAGCCCGGGGGTGAGCTGTCGTGGTGGCGTACAGGTAGTGTTCTGCGGTGTGTCTACCGTAGAGGCTGAGGTGACGAGGAGGACGCGATAGTGAGCAATAAGCATAATCACGCTATAATGAAGTCTATGCATAGACGCAGACGGGGTAGCGATGGGATGATCTCAATGATTACGGTTGTTCTGCTTAGCGTTATCCTTACTATTATTACAACTGGATTTTTGCGGATAATTGCTCGTAACCAGCGCGAAGCAACCGAAAAACAATTGGCACAACAGGCAATTTATGCAGCGGAAGCTGGTATTGAGGATGCCAAAAAAGCAATCGCAAACCCAGTCGGCATTAGCAAAGGTAGTAATACCCTGGAGCAAGTCTTGTCTGGAGCACAAGACACCTGTGCGGTGGCATCTGGAGGTGCTCTTGGAACAATTGGTAGCGATCTTGGGAACAATAGTTCCTATACCTGTCAGTTGATTGATCCTACACCCAATGAGCTTGAGTACAACATAACCGAAAATGATAACCAACTAGCAAGGATAAGGATGGCAACGGGCTCATCGTATGAGCGCATTAAGGTGACTTGGAGTGCCTATCAGAATCAAGGCACCAAAAACTTGTTACCAGCAGGTGGTGGATGGGATCTTAAGCAGCTACCGACAGCTTCAACTTGGCAGACTGCAAATTACTTAGCCATGTTACGGCTTGAATTTATGACGGTTAAGCCAGCCAGTAACAGCGGAGCCTTACCTGCGGATGTTGCAGATCAAGGGCTGACACGAGATCAATTCTATCGGAATGAACGGACCTACTTTTTTGCGCCCAAGCCGATTGGCAGTTCGGATGTCAACCTAACGCTCTGTAACGAAACGGGGACAGCAAGAACGTTAAGTTCTGAATGCAGCCTCGATACGCAGTTTAACGACGCCGTTAAGGGCGCAAGCTGTAATAACGGTACCTGTAATGTGGTGCTGCAGCTACGTCAGCCTAGTGGTAGTCAAACAGTTGGCGGTACGGTAGCGCGGCAGATTGACTCGAGCTATATGTCGATTCTGAGGATTCGCCCAATTTATGCCGATGCATATGTTAAGGTGGAGGTCCTTGACGCGGCAAACAATCCGCAGCAAATTGTTGGTGGGCAGACGGTCATTGATGTAACAGGCAAAGCGGGTACGGTTGCTAAACGCGTTCGGGTTCGAATCCCGCCAGAGAATGTTGTTTTTCCGGACTTTGCCATAAACACAGCCGAAAATCTTTGCAAGCTTTACGAGGTTGGAGCGTCTGGTCCCAACACGGTCTCACAATCCTGCGATGATTAGCTCGTTAGGCGACCATATCAGTTAGAGTGGAACTTCTCATGAACTTCTTTGAGTCGAGCATTCGTTACGTGGGTGTATATCTGTGTGGTTGCGATGTTGCTGTGTCCAAGCATTTCCTGCACACTCCTTAGGTCTGCGCCATTCATTAACAGATCAGTCGCAAAACTATGTCGTAGGGTATGAGGAGTGACGTGTTTTGTAATACCTGCCTTGAGGGCCATATCAGCAACCATTCGTTGTACCGAGCGGGGCGTAAGCCGGCGGTATTTACCATTCTCTATATCGTTCTGACTGCCGCTGTACCGTATAAATAGGGGTGATGCGTTATCGGTTCGCTTTTTCAAATACGCTTCCAGCCAAAAAGCGGCATTTTCGCTGATAAATATTGGTCTATCTTTTTGACCCTTTCCACGGATAGTAAACTCACGCCGCTTGAAATTAATGTGCTCACGATCAAGACTGACCAGCTCGGACACGCGGAGTCCACCGCTAAAAAGTAGCTCAATGATCACCCGGTCTCTTAGACCTCGTTCAGTGCTTATGTCTACCGTATCTACAAGGCGCTTCACTTCGTCGGTGTCCAAAAACGATACTTGGCGCCTCTTTACATTTGGAAGCTCAACTTTTTCGGGTGTCAGACAGTCCCAGTCTTGTTTAGAGCAAAACTTCAAGAAACTACGCAGGGCAATTAGATGGTAGCTCTGGGTCATTTTTGACAACTCATTCCCGTGCACATCCTCGTATCGGTTTAACCAAAGACGCCATTTACGTACTTGTTCGGCATCAAGTTTCTCAAGTTCAACATCACCCATAAACTCCATTAAGCGCATAAGGTAATGATGGTAGTTTTCACTTGTCTTGCGAGACCGATTTTGCTCCACTTCAAGATATTCTAGGAATTGAATAACAGCTTCGGAAATAAACATAACTACAGTATAGCAGTTGGTGTTGTCTAGGTGTTCGAACAAGTATATCACGTATATTTTTACATTGCTTAACAGGGGTAAAATACAAACGAACACAAAAAGTATTCACTTTACGAATTTCAGAATATCAATATAGTTATTGCTATGACGTTAGTAGCTGCAATCATCCTTGGCCTCGTCCAGGGTCTGACAGAATTCATTCCTGTGTCTAGCTCCGGGCACATGATTATTGCTGATCGAGTTTTTAATCTTAATAGCGACTTCAAGTTCGACGTACTACTTAATATCGGAACCCTGCTGGCGCTGATGTTTTTTTATCGCAAAACTATCATGCAGCTTCTCCGATCGATTTTTGTTGATCGTGCATATAATCTAGCTGGTCTGCTCGTTATAGCCACGATTCCAGCAATCGTAATTGGTTATAGTTTTGGTGATCAAATAGAGAATAGCTTGCAGTCCCCATGGGTGGTTGTGGTAATGCTGGCGCTGGTCGGACTACTTATGATTATGCCACTGCGGCGTGTGGTGCCACGCAGTTTACAAAAGTTAGGCTGGGCTCGTAGTTTGGCAATTGGATTCGCGCAGGCACTTGCTTTGGTACCAGGTACTTCTCGGTCGGGAATAACTATATTGGCAGGGCAGTCAGCCGGAATGCACTCCCGTGATGCCGCAACCTTTAGCTTTATGTTAGCAATACCTACTATTGCTGGCGCCACTGCAAAGGTAGCATTGAGTAGCGACGGCAGGGCGTTTGTTGCAGATAATATAGGCCTCATCGTTGTTGGCAATATCGTTTCGTTTGTAGCCGGTTCGTTAGCGATTTCATTTCTTATAAACACATTGACCAAACGAGGTTTAGCGCCGTTCGGCTGGTATCGGCTTGGCCTGAGCGCGCTGCTAATTGTGCTGTTATTTGCTAATATAGTGTAAATACCTGCCAATGGTGGGTGGATAATTAATAGAGGAGTGAGGTTTATAATGGCTGAAGATATGCATCCAGCGGTTCGAAAAGTAAAGTTTGAGCGAACATTTTGCATGATTAAGCCCGATGGTGTCATGCGCGGATTAGTAGGGGATATTATCAGTCGACTCGAAAGGGCTGGGTTAAAGATAGTGGCCATGAAGATGTCGCTTCCCACAGAAGAGCAAGTTCGCAAGCACTATCCAATGAGTGATGAAGCGTGGATTGCTCGCTTGGGTGAAAAGAGTCTATCCGGCTTCGATGACCTAGAGGCTGGCGCTAAGGATGTGCTTGGCACCGAGGATAAAACCGAGATTGGCTCGGCTGTCGCCGAAAGCCTTGTAAGCTTTATGACCTCAGGGCCGGTTGTTTGCATGGTCGTAGAAGGAATGCAGGCAGTGAATATGGTCCGTAAGCTTGCCGGCAACACCCTTCCGTTTAAGGCAGAAATGGGGACGATACGAGGTGACTATTCCGTAGATAGCCCTTCGGTAGCAAATGCCGAGCAACGTTCTATCCACAATCTATTCCACGCCAGTGAAAACACCGAAGAAGCTGCTAACGAGATCAATCTATGGTTTGGAGACGAACAGATTCATGGATACGAGCTCACATCCGAAGCCGTAATGTACGCCAAGTTCTATTAGTCCAAAATATCGTAGCCCCTGTTATAATCGGGGCAATGGCCCGGTAGTTCAATGGATAGAACACCACCGTCCTAAGGTGGGTGTTGGGGGTTCGATTCCCTCCCGGGTCACCATATGTTTGGCAGCAGCTACACTGCATAAAGTGTCCTGGCGAGTACTCGGTTTTAGTAAATAAAAGGATCCTGCCCAGTTATGAATCTGATCTTACAATCTTTCTCGGTAACGCATAGTGCTGTTCCAGAGCATGGGTATGATGTGCCAGCTGGGATGTACTTGTTGGTTCTGGCTGCATTAGTAGGGTATAGCCTCGTAGAAGCCCACCATACCAAACGAGACCATGAGATTAAGTTTCCAGAAGCAGTTAAATGGTCAATATTCTACATCAGCCTTGCACTACTCTTTGCGATACCGGTGTACATATATATTGGGCACCAAGCAGCCGGTCAATACATCGCTGCTTGGGCTATCGAAAAGGCGCTAAGTCTTGATAATCTGTTCGTCATCGGTCTTATTTTCACCAGTTTTAATGTAGGACCCAAGCTTGAACGCCGTATGTTGAATTACGGCATTGCGGGAGCAATAGTTTTCAGGCTTATTTTTATTCTTGCAGGTCTCGAGCTGCTTAAGCGATTCGAGTGGGTTAGTATCATCTTTGGGTTTGTATTACTGCGAGCCGCATGGAAGGCGCTGCAAGAGGCAAGGGGCGGAGATGCTATTGAGCACGAGGTAGAGGTTACGGACAAGCGGATATGGAAGCTTATCACCAAAGTCCTGCCAATTCATCACGGATTCGATGGTCATAAACTTACTACTATCAAAGACGGGCGCAGGATGCTCACCTTGATGGCAGCGGTTATCATTCTGATTGAACTCACCGACGTAGTTTTTGCCGTGGATAGTGTTCCTGCTGTCTTGGCGGTAAGCCCAGATAGATTTGTCGCATATTCGAGCAACGTATTTGCACTACTCGGCTTGCGGGCTCTGTACTTTGTCTACGAGGCGGTTGCAGATAAGTTTTGGGCACTCAGTTGGGCACTAGCCGGCATGTTGGCGTGGATAGGTTTCAAGATGATCGCAGCGCCGCTAGGTTTGCACATCCCAATCGTCTTCAGTTTGTCGGTGATAGCACTGTTTTTATTTGGTAGCATTGCTGTGTCACTTATCTGGAAGCGAAAAGCAGCGAAGCATCCAGTGAAAATAGATGTATAGGCATCACAACGGAGATGGGTGTATTTCAATATATGCTTAACAGGGATCGCTGATATACTGTTTATGCTATGGCCAAGAAGAAAGCTAAGAATAAGACGTTTGAGGGGCAGCACGATGGTGAAGAGGTGCTGTTTGTGTTCCGGCGGCATCCTGTAGTGATGCGCAGGGGTTTAATATACTTCATGCTGGCGTTACTAGCAGGTATGATACCGGCTACCATTAAACCCGAAAATTTGCAGCTGTTATGGTTCGCACTGGTAGGCCTGGGTGTGGGCGTCGTGATTATGTGGTTTTACTGGGTTGGTTGGTACTTTAGCGTGTTTATTGTGTCCAATATGCGATTAATACAAATCACGCAAAAAGGGTTATTTCATCGTTCGGTGGTGGATCTTGGCCTCGATAAGATCCAGACAGTTAGTTATCAGGTGGCCGGATTACAGGAAACGCTGCTAGGATTTGGTACAATATTATTGCAGACATACGTGGGCGATCTTGTTATTGAGCAGGTCCATAAGCCCGCAGAAATTCAAGAAAGGATTACTCACATTATTAAGGAATTGGGCATCGAATCCGCTACGCTTCAGGAGGCAAATAAGTGAAAAAGGTAGCCAAGAAGCTGTCGGCAAAATTATCACGTAAAAAACCTTCTAAGGAACTGGTTGCAAAGGGTGAAACTGGGGTCCGTATAACCAATGACACGGTCGCTGAGCACCGAGAAGAAGTGCTAGGGCAAGCACGTAAGTTTCGCTATCCGTTAGCTCAGTCACGCCACAAGATTGTATGGGTCTCTATCGCCATTGCTTCATTTGCGATCCTTACGATATTTGGCTACAGCGTTTTCTTGCTCTACAAGCAGCAAAGCACTTCTAAATATGCCTATCAGTTTACGAGGCTATTCCCGGTTCCAGTGGCTCGGGTGGACGGAACATTCGTCTCATATGAAGAATACCTGTTTGAGTTACGGCACACCCTTCACTATAAGATTACGCAAGAAGGGTTAGATTTTAACTCCGAGGAAGGACAAGGCCAACTTCAGGGGGTGAAAGAGCTGACTCTCGACAAAGTTATTGATGCCGAGTTAGTAGGTAAGCTCAGTAAACGTGCCGGTATTTATGTGACGGCAAAAGAGATTGATCAGCAAATCACCTTACTTGAGTCCCAGTCGTTACTCGGGGCGGATCGCACAGTTCTTAATAATGTGCTCAAGAAGTATTACGATTGGAGCTACGACGACTTTCGTCGGTCTATACACGACGAACTTCTGCGACAGAAGTACTTAAGCTACCTCGAGAAAGAGAAGGGCGCGAGAGCACAGAGCATATTAGCAGAGGCGCGGAGTGGCAAGGACTTCGGTGAGTTAGCTAAGCGGCATTCGGAAGATGAGGGGAGCAAGGCTAACGGCGGTGCGCTGCCACCACTAACAAAAGACCGCCGTGACTTACCATTCCAGCTTATCGATACGGCCTTTAAGCTTAAGCCAGGTGAAGTTTCGGACCTAATTGAGACTCCTTATGGCGTAGAGATAATCAAAGTGCTCGAAAATAATGGCTCAGAGGTTAAGTCGCAACACATCCTCATCAAGTACCGCAACTTGGACGACATCCTAAAAGAACGAAAATCACAAGTAAAAGTTAGTAAATATATCAAGCCCTAGTGTTTTTTGTCCAAAAGAGTAACTGTACTATTTTGGTAATACGCCACATTTTAACCTCCAAATATGACGGCACATTATTGGTATTAAGCGCTGTGCTTAGTTATAAAGTCTACTAGTTCGTGACTAAACCGATCGACCCTCTCGAGAATGCTTTCATCGGTAACTTCAAGTTGCTCGTTATAGTCTTCTTCGTCAGTACAAATACGTGTTGGGATGGTAACTAGGCCTTGTGAGCGCGCAACGAGCATTAGTTGATCGACGGCCTGCGCACTACGGGTGCCGCCGTTACTCGCTAAACCTACAACTTTACCAGGAAACTTTGTGCTGTGATGCCAGTCGATGGCATTCTTGAGCATGGAGCTATAGCTGTTATGATAGACCGGCGTTACCCAAACAAAGGCATCTACCTCGAGGCTTTTCCTTAAGAAATCCTTGGTTTTTTCATCGTACTCGTCCGCCCGCTCAATCGCTCGATTATACTGTGGCAGCCTGTATTCAACTAAATTAATAAGTTCAGTTTCAGCACCAAGCGTTCGCAATTTTGCGTTAATTACCTGGCCTAAGCCAAGTGAATGAGACTTGGCATCGGCTGAGCCTACTATAAGTAATATCTTCATTACCCCTACTATAACAAAAAAACCACTCTAAAAAGTGGTACTTTGACTGGCGGGCCCGACCGGATTTGAACCGGCGATCTCCTCCGTGACAGGGAGGCGTGTTAGGCCAGCTACACCACGAGCCCGTATTAAGCCTAAGACCGATAAATATTAGCAAGCTTTCTCCCTGTTTGCAATCTGTTAATTCTGATAGAATATGCTGCAGGCTGCGCCACCTTAGCTCAGCTGGCTAGAGCGCCGCTTTCGTAAAGCGGAGGTCACCGGTTCGATCCCGGTAGGTGGCTCCAAAAAAGTATGACGCTTCGCTCGAGGTCGACATAGCTGTCCACCGGACATCTATGGGTTCGATCCCGGTAGGTGGCTCCAAAATATTAGGAGAAACTCAAGCGGGATTAGTATAATGATAGTACGCTTGCTTCCCAAGCAAGAGGCACGAGTTTGATTCTCGTATCCCGCACCAAAAACGCTTATGAATACACGCGAATACTTTCAGGACAAAACAATCTTCACCTTGTTTGTGCTGTCCATTGTGGTAAGTGGAATTGGTATTTTTGCAATTATATTTAGGGTTCATAGTTCAGATGTTTTGGTTCCCATTCGGTACTTGTCTACAAGTGACGTGCAACGCGCAAACTGGTTGAACTTGTATCAGTACGGGTTGTTTTATGCGCTCGCTTGCACAATGCATGTGCTGTTGAGTATGAGGCTTTTTAGCATCAAGCGCGGATATGCCTATGCAGTCCTAGCCGGCTATCTGTTGCTCGCTATTATTGCACTACGGGTAACCGGGGCTGTCATAAGCTTGTTTTACTAATGAAAAGCATCGAAATTCCTCTCCAGCACGAAAAAGGCATCCGGTATAAGCTACTCGAAAAGCTGCCTGCACTATTAACGTACGGTCTAATCGCAACTCCTATTCTGCTAAGTGTGTTCGCTCCGGTTGCTGCTGCATGTTTCATAATCGGCTACATGATCATCTGGTTGTTCAAGGCTATCGCAATGGCCTTTCGGGTAGTGCAGGGATACAACAAAATAAAGCGTTACCAACGATTTAACTGGGAGCGCTTACTCGACGACATTGCTAGTCCGCATGCTGCAAAAGAGGCTATGGTTCGGTACCGACACAAGGCAGAGATGCAATGGCATTACCTTAACTTAGAGCAAATAGAGGGAAGAACGGAATCGGTTGACCCTAAAGATCTGCTGCATGTGGTGATAATAGCTACGTGGCAGGAGAGCAATGATGTGCTTGAGCCTACGATCAAAACATTGGTAGAAGCACAGTATCCCGGCAAGCAAATGCTGGTTGTTTTGGCGTACGAGGAGCGAGGTGGTGAAGCGGTAGAGGCAAACGCACAGCGTCTGGCTCGTACCTATAAGCATCATTTCATGGACTTTATTGCCATCAAGCACCCGGCAGATTTACCAAATGAGCTCATCGGAAAGGGTGCGAATATTACGTATGCTGGTAAACAGGTAGCTAATTATGTGCTATCAAAGGGAATAGACCCAATTAATGTTATCCTGACTACTCTTGATTCCGATAACCGTCCTCATCCACAGTATTTTGCTAGCCTAAGCTATGAATTTATTATGGCCGACGATCCGCTGCATACCTCGTTCCAGCCTGTTCCAATGTTTTTGAATAACATATGGGATGCTCCAGCGCCAATGCGGGTGATTGCAACTGGAAACTCATTTTGGATGGTAATTACAAGTTTGCGCCCACACCTATTGCGCAACTTCTCTTCTCATGCCCAAGGGCTGCAAGCACTTATTGATACTGATTTTTGGAGTGTGCGCACAATTGTGGAGGATGGACATCAATTCTGGCGTACGTACTTTAGGTACGATGGTCATCATGACGTCATTCCAATATTCTTGCCAATATATCAGGATGCTGTACTCTCTGAGGGCTATTGGCGAACGCTGCGGGCGCAATTTGTTCAGTTACAGCGATGGGCGTGGGGTGCTTCTGATATCGCCTATGTGATAGAGAAGGGCTACTTCATCAAAAACAGGGTGCCAAAGTTAGACCTATTCATGAAGCTAGCGAGGCTGATAGAGGGGCATGTGAGCTGGGCGACCGCTCCGCTCATTTTGGCATTTGCTGCTTGGTTGCCACTGTTTGTTAATCCGCAAGCAGATCGTAGCTACTTAGCACATCAATTGCCTTTGGTTGCGAGCAGGATACAGACAATTTCAATGCTAGGTATCTTCGTAACACTAATGTTGAGCTTAAAGATGTTGCCACCAAGACCAGCCAGATATAAGGCGCACCGGCGTTTTTATATGGTTCTGCAATGGTTCTATATGCCGGTGACCAGTATCTTGTATACATCCTTGTCTGCGCTAAACTCTCAGACTCGACTCGCTCTCGGTATGCATCTAAAAAAATTCAACGTTACGGAAAAAGCGGTCAAGAAGTAATAAACCGCACTACTTGTGCTTAACTATCGGGCAACCGGTATTATAGTGGTATGGAAGCGAGGGATGAACATCAAACTGCGCAGTTGGCAGAGGCAGTCTTGGCACTTAGTTCGTTGGCGCTTGATTTTGCACGCGTTGAACGGGTCGTATTTCATCAAGACGGTGAACGACTCGAAACCGACAGCGACCACACGGTCATGCTGGGCCTTGTTGCCTGCTCGTTAGCTAACGTTATTCGACCCAATCTGGACATTGGTGCTGTCGCTCAATTTGCTTTAGTCCATGATTTGGTAGAAGCGTATGCGGGTGACACCAATAGTCTCTCCTTGAGTAGTGAGCAACGTGACGAAAAAGAAGTACGTGAAGCATCGGCTTTGCAGCGTTTACATAAAGAATTTGATGATACATTTCCCTGGATAGCTGCAACTATCGAAGCGTATGAGCGATTGGATACTCCTGAGGCCCGCTTTATTAAGTTGCTCGATAAGCTGATGCCCAAAATCACCCATGCGCTCAATGGTGGTGCTTTCCTGCACAAAAGACAAATTACGAAAGATGAGCTTTTTGCGCTGTATCAAGCCCAGCCGGAGCAAATGTCGGCCTATAGCTTTGACCAGCCAGAATTGATGGAATTGCGAGAGGCATTATGCAGTTTAATGTTTGAGCGCTGTTACGGAGAAGATTAGTCATAAAACCTAAGCGCTTGTTTAAGCTCTTTTGATGAAGACAGAGAAGTGTGCGTTGACATGTAGCGCACAAAAACACTGGCGTCAAAGTGCTTAAGTGTTTTGCCGACAATATCTATAAGCATCTCAGTGGTGCGCTGTTCTTCACTGACTTGTAGTAATTTGGCGAGTACGGTATCGGTGAGTGCGTCGGCTGTTTCAGCCGCCCCGTTTAGGGCTTCGCAGGCTTTGTATATGCTCAAAAAAAGTTTTGGACGAGAGAATGGTCGTCTTTTGCCAGAATCATTCAAAATAGAAAGTTGGTCAAAATTTGGTATCTCATGCGTGGTATATTTTGTGCCGCAAGTCTTACAGAAGCGACGTCGCCACACACGCGACTCTTTTTTCTTAATGCGCGAGTTTAGTACGCTGCTCTGATCTGTGGCGTTACAATACGGACATTTCATGACTACATATTGACATCACGCTATTGTTTATTCAAGTGGAAAACTAGGTATTAAGTGGGGAAAACAAAACCCGCCTCAAATTGAAGCGGGTTGTTTTTCCTCGTCCACCGTAAGGAGCACGGCCTTAATTAATGGCCGTTGTGCGCCGGCTCAATCGCTTTACCGATTTCTCCAAGGAGGGTAGCTCCTCATAAAAAAGGGTGAAGTCTGATAGAACAGACGTGTTGGTTATTTCAACCATGTAACCTCCCAAAAAGTGATTACAGTGCTTATGGTAACACAAAGAGGGCAAAAAGTCAATTATCGTAATGCTTTGGAAGTCGGTTGTCAGTGGTAGAATAGTGGATAAATGTTTGCAATTGAACAACAGATTACCACTTATGCTAGAACAGGGGTCATGAGATTCCGTGGCTTTGAGGTTAGAACTCCGCTTTTTATGCCAGTCGGTACGCGGGGTGCGGTCAAGAGTGTGTCTCCTGAACAAGTAGCGTCAACAGGTGCGCAGATAATACTTGGAAACACCTATCACCTGCATCTTAAGCCGGGGGAGAGGGTGGTTGAGCAGCTTGGGGGATTGCATGAGTTTATGAACTGGAAAAAGGGGCCAATCCTAACTGATTCAGGAGGGTTCCAAGTATTCTCGCTATCTCATATTCGCAAAATAACAGAGGAGGGAGTAGAGTTCGTTGACCCAGCTACTGGCGACAAGATCTTTATTAGTCCCGAGATTTCTATGCAGATTCAGGTGGCGCTCGGCTCGGATATCATCATGGCTTTTGATGATTTAACAGGTCTCAGTGAGCACGAACGTCACCGTGAAAAGGAGGCTGTCGAGCGCACTCACCGCTGGCTGGAGCGTTCGGTTGCTGAATTTACGAAGATAACTAAGGATATGGACACTCCACCTCTGTTATTTGGAATTGTACAGGGTGGGCTTGATAAGGAACTGCGCAAGCAAAGCTTGGAATTTGTGCAATCTCAGTCGGTGAGTGGTATTGCTATAGGAGGCTTATCTGTTGGCGAACCTATTCCTGAGATGTACGCCATGCTGGAGTTTCTGGCGCCGCTGTACGATCCCAGTCGGCCACATTACTTGATGGGCGTTGGTGAGCCAGCCGATCTCCGCAAAGGGATCGAGCATGGTATCGATATGTTTGATTGTGTCCTGCCAACACGAAATGCCCGTCATGGCTCAGTATGGATACGTGGTGATAAGAAGTTAAACCTTAAGAACGCCGGCTTCGAGCTAGATAGGGGGGTGATAGACGAGGGCTGCGATTGTTACACCTGCCAACAGGGGTTCTCTAGGGGATTTTTGCGTCACCAGCTCAAGGTGGGTGAGCCGCTCGCCGGTACGTTGCTCTCAGTGCATAATCTCCGTTACTTACAACGAGTCACTGAAGAGTACCGCACTAAATAGCCAGATAAGGCTACTTAACGAGTGGATTGCGCTTTACGTCGCGAATTGCTACAATGACCCCTGTTCTTGTTTGGGGCTCTTAGCTCATTTGGCTAGAGCGCTTCCTTGACGTGGAAGAGGTGAGAGGTTCGAATCCTCTAGAGCCCACCAGTGTGATACACTACCTTTAAGCGCTGAGGCGGCCTAACCACCCGCGGAGCTTCGTCGAACAGGGTTGGACTGACGCAAAATAGGCCAACAAGAGTAAAAGTCGAGGTGGAACCTCCCGATACTGGGACCGAGACGCACACTGTAGTTGCAGTGGTGCGTTGTTTTAATTTAAGGGAGAAATATTATGGCAGACCAAGATCTTCACGCAATGCGACACAGCTTGGCGCATATCACCGCGTCGGCAGTGCGGCGCCTATGGCCACAAGCCAAGTTTGGAGTGGGCCCGGTAGTTGAAAATGGTTTTTATTACGACATTGATCTTGGTTCGACAACTGTTTCTGAAGAGGATTTCGCGAAGATTGAAGTTGAGATGCATAAAATCATCAACGAAGATCAGCCATTTGAGCAGTTTGATAAACCAGTTGATGAAGCAATAGCTTGGGCGCAACAAAATGACCAGCCGTACAAGGAAGAATTACTTAACGACCTTAAGCGCTCAGGTACGACGAGTGCTAAAGATCTTGATGCTTCTGAATTGGGTTTAGCCTCTGAGGATAGCCAAGTGGCCACTGTTGGTTTCTATCGCAACGGTGATTTTACAGACCTATGCCGTGGACCGCATGTTGCTTCAACCGCTAAGGTTGGTGCCTTCCGTCTGATGCGTGTTGCTGGCGCGTATTGGCGTGGTAACGAAAATAACCCACAGATGCAACGTCTCTATGGTGTGGCTTTTGCCACAAAAGCTGAACTGGATGCCTATTTGCGCCAGCTTGAAGAGGCCAAAAAACGTGATCATAGAAAACTGGGCAGTGAGCTTGACCTGTTCGTTTTTTCCGACCTCGTTGGGTCTGGACTGCCACTGTACACCCCTCGCGGAACGGTGGTGCGAGACCTCCTTATGCGTCACTCGGAGGGCCTAAGACAAGCGATAGGGTTTCAAAAGGTTTGGACACCGCATATCACTAAAAAAGAGCTCTACGAGGCTTCTGGACACTGGGCTAAGTTTGGGGACGAGCTCTTTCTAGTAAAAAGCCAAGAAACTACCGACGAACTGGTGATGAAGCCGATGAACTGCCCACACCATGCGCAGATTTATAGCTCACAACCTCGAAGCTATCGTGACTTGCCACTTCGGTATCTAGAGACGGCAACGTGTTATAGGGATGAAAAGAGTGGCGAGTTACATGGTCTGTCTCGAGTGCGCTCACTGACCCAAGATGATAGCCACACATACTGCACCGATGAGCAGCTTGCGGAAGTGTTTGACGGAAGTATTAAGGCGATCCAGTCCTTTTACAACACCATAGATATGGATCTTAAGGTCCGGCTGTCGTTTCGTGATGCGAGTGATGCATATCTTGGCGAGCAAAAACAATGGGATTTTGGCCAAGCTACCATCGAAAAAATCGCTAAAGACCACAACCTAGACTATTACGTCGAAGAGGGCGAGGCGGCATTCTATGGGCCGAAAATCGACTTCATGGCCATCGACGCTATTGGTCGCAAATGGCAGGTTGCTACGATTCAGATTGATTTCGTTCAGCCCGAGCGATTCAAACTGACATATGTTGACGATAAGGGAGAAGATCAAAAACCATACATGGTGCATGTTGCGATTATGGGTTCGTTTGATCGATTCTTCTCGGTATATATCGAGCATACCGCTGGCTGGTTTCCGTTTTGGTTGGCTCCAGAGCAGCTGCGAGTCCTCACAATTACCGATGAAGTTGCAGACTATGCACAGAAGATTACGGATATTCTCAACAACGTTGTACTGAGCAAGCCAGTAAAATACAACGAAATAAGATTTACAATCGACGACAGGAATGAGTCTTTAGGCCGCAAGATACGAGACGCAGTGTTCATGAAAATCCCGGTACTGATAATTGTTGGAAAACGAGACAAAGAGCAGCAGACAGTTAGCGTACGCCTTAGGGACACAGAAAAGCAGCTTCCGTTGGCAGAATTAGCAAACTTCCTAACAACGTTGTAGTTTTTTCAACACTCTCAATCTGTTACACTGAACATATATGAAAAGCAGCTTTAGCCAACTGGTGAACGAATACGTCGCACAGATTCCTTATGGCAGACTCATGACGTACGGCCAATTAGCAGCACTTGCGGGTAATCCGAGGGCAGCTAGAATTGTCGGAGGGATAGCCCACTATGGGAATCCTGATTTGCCATGGCATCGCGTTGTTAATCGAAGCGGAGGTCTTGCGAGCGGATATCCAGGGGGTCGTGACGCTCATGCGAAGATGTTAGAGTCCGAGGGTTGTGTGGTTGTTGATGGGAGGGTGGACATTGCAACACTCCGCTGGGACCCGATTGGCGGAACGGAATGAAGGATAACATCAAGTTGTTGGCTATTGCTGGCCAGACGGCCAGCGGTAAATCGGACCTAGCAATGAGGATAGCCCGGCAGTTCGATGGCGAAATTATCTGTGCAGACTCTCGTACGGTGTATAAAACCATGGATATCGCTACTGCGAAACCTACTAAGCGCGATCAGCAACAAGTGCGACATTGGTGTTTAGATACGGTCAATCCAACCGAGCGATTTACGGTTTATGATTTCCTAAAGGCGGCCAAAGCAGCGATAAAAGATATAAACTCCAGGGGTAAGCTTGCGATTTTGGTCGGTGGCACAGGCCTGTATTTTGATGCGGTGTTATACGACTTTGATTTTTCGAGTAGTTCAGCTGGGGAAAAATTTTCTGGTCTATCTCTTTTAGAACTACGTGAGGCTTTTAAGAGCAGGTTTGGAGAAGCTGCTTCAGCCGATACGCTTGGCAACCAACGGTATATGCGCCGGGCGCTTGAGACAGGGCAGTTGCCGCATTCGGTGAGTAAAAGAGTGTTGCCGCGAGGAGTGGTCTACGTAGGGTTGCGGGTGCCATCTGATGTCTTGGAGCAAAGAATTCGTTCAAGGGTTTCAGCGATGCTCGATGCCGGCCTGATCGATGAGGTAGACAAACTCAGTCGACTCAATATTTCAACTGACGCAGTAACGGCGATCGCCTATAAGGCGTTCGCAGATTACTGCAAACATCAGGACACGGTGGACCAAGCAGTTGAGAAATTTATCCAAGGCGACATAAAACTTGCCAAGAAACAGATGACTTGGTTTAAGCGAGATCCGAACATTACTTGGTATGAGAGTGGTGAGGAGGCCTATAGAGGGCTCCTCGACTTGCTTAACAGCCGATCAGACGCTTGAATTAGGAGGATTTTTTGAGCAAGTAGAACATGCTTGGTCCGAAATTAAGCGGAGCAAGTAGTCGCTGCAAAGGTTTTTCAATCGTAAGGAGAACTCTCTGCGGAACAACCCTTTTTAGGCCAGGCAGTCGAAAGTTCGAGGCCGAGCGCACTCCTATAATTTCAAAACCTGCCTCAGTAAGTTGCTGCTTAATCATAGCAGGGTGATGATTCACGAATGGCGAGTCATAGTCTATTTCTGTAGTTGAGTCAGTTCTAATATCGACGGGCTGTCGCTTTGTTCGCTTGCCATGCAATAGTCGGCGTACACGCGATTTGGCGTTTAGAGCGTTGGCTACTTCCAATACTACAAGGCCGTTCTTAGAGAGCACACGGTGAAGCTCGCCAAAGGACTTTGTTGGATCAGGGAGATGATGCATGACCCTAATCATTGTAATTAAGTCGACAGAACCCTTTGAGAGTCCAGTTTTTTCTGATGTTCCGTCACAGATAGTCACAGCAGTTTTTTTAAGGAAGTCAGCACCTAGTTTGCGTTGTTTTTTTGAGGGCTCAACAAGCACAACAGTGTCAGCAAATTGTTGTAATAATATACACAGTCGACCAAATCCTCCACCAATATCAGCTGCAGTGCTAAAGTGCTTGCCTTCTAGGAGGGATCGTATGGCTATTTCCTCAGCCGCGTTTTCGTAATCGCGTCCTATCCAGTACTTGGTATAGTCGTATTTTGGGTTGTCATCATAAAAGTCAGCTTTGGGCATTGGCATATAGTAGCATTCTGAGGAAGGGACAACAACCGAACAAACATGTTACAATTTACTTACTAGAGGAGGCCACCACGAGAACCGCTATGATTGATCAATTATTTGGATCTAAAACTCGCGTAAAATTATTAAAGTTGTTCTATAGCAACCCTAATCGTTCATTTTATGTTCGGGAGATAACTCGTAAGATAGATGAACAGATAAATTCTGTGCGTCGCGAATTATCCAATATGTTGAGTATCGGCTTAATTGTTTCCGACGATTCGGCCAATAAGCTTTATTATGAAGTAAATCAAAAGTACGAATTCTACAAGCCATTATCGGAAATATTTGGTACCAAAAAACCAGTCTTCACCAAAAAGGAAGACACCGGTAACGACTCGCTCAAGGAGCTAGGCAGCTTAGATTTACTACTAATGACCGGATCATTTACAAGAGATAGCAGAGCCGGTATTGATCTGCTATTCGTTGGTGACCTAAATGCAACGAGTGTAGCCAAGTATGTTGCCGGCCTTGAGTCGCAGGAGGGGCGTGAGCTGACGTATGCTGTTTTGACCCGTGATGAGTTTGATTATCGTCGGCAGATTCATGATAAGTTTGTGACAACGCTATTATCAGCTAAACTAACAGTTGTTCATGACCCGCATAAGTTACTAAGTGAGGAGTAAGTTTTGGAAGTAAAATTTTACGGCGGAAACACCATAAGGATCGCTACGAAGCAGCGCACTGTCGTTATTGATGATAATCTTGCTAGCCTTGGCAGCAAACAGATCTTGAAATCAGATGAAACGGTGTTTTATACCTCTAAAAAGCTGGAAACTGCTACCTTGGGTAAGGATAACTTTGTCATCGACACGCCAGGTGAATTTGAACTAGGGAATTTGATGATTCAGGGATATGCGGTTAGGGCTTTCACTGATGGTCCTGATGAAAAAACTGGGGTGTTATATAAGTTTGTGTCTGATCGCATCACAGTTGTGGTTACTGGTCACCTTCATCCTGATGTTGATAGCGCCCTTCTTGAGTCACTCAGCCCAGTCGACGTGGTATTAGCCCCTATTGGTGGAAACGAATATACGCTCGATGCTGTTTCGGTGCAAAAAGTGGTTAATAAGATAAATCCGCGCTATTTTGTGCCTACGCACTATGACGTTCCAGGTATTTCCTATCCTGTAAACCAAGATTCGGTTAAGAAGCTGATTGAAGAGCTCGGGGCGCCAGAGGCCCAGGAAGAGGATGTTCTTAAGCTTAAAGCCGCGTTAAGCCCAGAGCATAGTGGTACGCAGCTAGTTATCATTAAGCCTACCGTCTAATATTCAAACCAGAATACGAATTTTAAAAAGGACCCATAAGGGGTCCTTTTGATTAACCGAGTATAAATCTAAGCTATCACGCCCTTTTTGCGAAGCGTTCGAATGCCCGCTGCACTTACGCGCAGGGTAGTCTTTTTGCCATCAATAACAACGGTCTTCTTTTGCAGATTAGGCTGCCAGACCTTTTTTGTATGACGTTGGGAAAAGCTTACGTTATTTCCGAATTGCTTTCCCTTATTGGTAATATCACATTTAACTGCCATAAAAGAGATCATACAGGGGTGGAGTGCCTTGTGTCAAGTATGTGGCTATGCGGTACAATGGTGGGGTGGAAATAAACGTCACCTTAATTTCAATCGCAACGATTGTTTTTGCAATCCTCGTATCGATGGTCTTGCATGAGGTTATGCACGGCCTGGTGGCGCACCGTCTCGGCGATGATACGGCCTATTTGAGTGGTCGCTTAACGCTCAACCCCTTACAACATATTGATCCGTTTACAACAGTTTTGCTTCCTTTATTCCTGGTTTTAATTGGACTTCCACCGTTTGGCGCCGCCAAGCCAGTGCCTGTAGATTACAGAAAATTAAAAGGAGGAGATGCCGGAATGGCACTGGTGGCCGTGGCTGGCCCGCTAACGAATTTGGTGCTGGCGGTTGTATTTGCGCTGATTATACGAGCCTTCAAGGCAGAGATGAGCATTGGTACCTTTAATTTCTTAGAGTTAATCATACAAGTAAATCTTAGCTTCTTTATTTTCAATATGATCCCGTTTCCGCCGCTTGATGGATCGCGACTCTTATACGCCTTAGCTCCTGAGCCGGTGCAAGAGTTTATGGTTACGATTGAACGGATGGGATTTACGGCCATATTTATTTTCATGTTTTTTATCTTTCCACTGCTACGACCTGGAATGATTCAGATTTTGGTTAGTCTAGAGCGCTGGCTCATATTTTAGCCACAACACTAGACTAACTACACCAAGCCGCCGTACACTATTGCAGATCGGGGTGTGGCGCAGTTGGTAGCGCGTACGGCTGGGGGCCGTGAGGTCGCAGGTTCA
>CAYYKI010000005.1:0-42098 GCA_964440975.1 uncultured Candidatus Saccharibacteria bacterium
AAAATCACAGCAAAGTGATAGCACCGGGAGAACCATCAGTATCGCCAACGATGGAGGGGTCGCGCTACTAAAAGACTTACTAGAGAAACTCTCTGCTGCGCAAATTACTGTTGAAGGATTGTCTCTGCATAAACCCACCCTAGATGATGTTTTTCTGCAGCTAACCGGACATGCTGCCTCAAATGAGGAAGCAGCAGTAGCTGAGACCAAGTCAACTAAAAAGAAGGCAAAATAATGGCAGCCAGTATCAAACCCATGCAACGGAGCAATATCTACTGGGCATTCAGCGACTCACTGATACTTATCAAACGTAGCATGATGCACATTGTTAAAAATATGGATCAATTACTTTCAGTTGCCTTTCAACCGATTATGTTTATGCTGCTATTTCGCTATGTATTCGGCGGAGCGATCGCCACCCCCGAAATTGTCAAATACGGCGGCTATGTTAACTTTTTGTTCGCTGGAATTCTTATTCAAATGGCTGCATTTGGTTCTACGACTACTGCCATCGCTGTAGCAAACGATCTGAAACGAGGCATTATTGATCGTTTTCGTTCATTACCTATGCGCAGTTCAGCAGTGCTGATTGGCCACACCACAGCCGATCTTGTCCGTAACACCATCTCCAGTATTATCATGCTTGCTGTTGCTATCGGTGTGGGCTTTCGTCCTAACGCCACTGCGATGGAGTGGGTATATGCATTTTTGCTCCTCCTAGCATTTACCTATGCGATGTCATGGCTCTCCGTCATCATGGGACTGCTTGCAAAAAGCGTTGAAGCGGTGCAGTGGATTAGCTTTATATTCATCTTCCCGTTAACATTTGCAAGCAGTGCATTTGTTCCGGCACAGGGCATGCCAAAATATCTTCGAATTTTTGCCGAGAACCAACCAGTTACCCACGTCATTGAGGCTCTGCGTTCACTCACGATAGGGACCCCCCTCGGCAATCACGGCTGGATGGCAGCGATATGGTGTATTGGGCTGTTGGCTTTCTCTATACCGCTCTCGGCTCATTATTTCCGTCGACGCTCACAATAAATCAATGCTGGTTTGGCTATCATCAAATCATCTCTTCAATTAACAGATGAAATCTGCTATGCTATCATCTGATTTGCTCGCTGGGGTAGTGAAGCGGTCAAACACGGCAGACTGTAAATCTGTTGGCATTCGCCTTCGGGGGTTCGAATCCCTCCCCCAGCACCACATCTGTAAAAGGTTACGGACGTCAGAACTTTATGGCGTCTTTTTGTTATAGTGTGAGCATGATTCAAGTAATCCATTATCAAAATGAAGCTACAGAAAAGCCTCTTGAGTCGAGTATTTCTAAATACTACGACGAGGTTCGTAAATTACTTCCTAATCTACCTAAGACTATCAAGATCTACTTTAGCGACTACGGCATTATCCCTGAGAGTGGTGTGGGCGGCTTTGCCTATTCAAAAGGCATTATTACCATTTCAATTAATCCAAGCTTTAAAGATAAAAAGAAACAGCTTACACACATTCGACCAACAATTTTTCACGAAGCGTTTCATGTGTATCAAAATTATACCGGAGAAAGCGGTCCATTTTCAGCAATCGAGAATGCTATCTATGAAGGCATGGCTACTGTGTTCGAGCGAGAATACTGTGGGGGATGGCAACCATATGGTGATTATAGAGAGACCTCGAAAGACAAGCTAAAGCAGTGGCTAGAAGAATTGCAGAAATTAAGCCTTCAAGTCTTTCAGGACACTTATAGTGATTGGAAATTTTATCACCCAAAATTAAAGGAACGCTGGATTGTTTATAAGGCAGGCACGTGGATGGTTGATGAAGTTTTAGAGAAGCAAAAACTTACTATACTTGACCTAGGTCCTAAAACTGCAGCCGATATACTCAAACTATACGGCAAATGAGGTTCTAACCTCGCACAGTACGCTGCACCAGTTCCATATACCCAGGAATCACCTGGGATTTTTATTATAGTTTCAGCTACTCTTCTGCCAATGCAACGTCGGCAGTCTCGACTATTGCTGCAGCGGCACGTTGCTCGCGGATTCTTATTCTGTCTCTGTCAGAGGTTTTTCCCCAAACACCGTATATATTGCTGTCGGCGACAGCGTATTCTCTACAATCTTCTTCAAGTGGGCAGGTGCCGCAAATCTCTTTCGCAGCTTTGACCTTAGCGGCAGTCATCCGTTCTGGAAAAAATATTTCAGGGTCCGCACCTTTACAGGCGCCAAGTGACATACGACTTTCAAAATCAGACATTCAAATATAATACCATGACTGGCTAGAATATGTCATAACCGCTTAGGCTTTCGGGCAAAAAGCCGTCTATGTGCTTAAAGTCTGCCTCCCATTTGTAATCCTTATTGTAGCCTAGATCACTCATTAGCTTTGTTGGCGCGTTTCTGAGGTGCAGGGGTACCGCATCGTTTGCGTGATCCTGAGCTAGCCGTTTTGCTTTACTCATTACTTCGGCTACTTTTCGTGACTTTTTGGCTCCAGCCATAACAGTCGCACAGTGATACAAGGCATACTCAGCTTCTGGCATACCAATTCGTTCAACTGCCAGAAAAGTACTTACCGCAATATTTAACGCGCCGTTAGCGGCCAGGCCAATGTCTTCGCTTGCAAAAACAACCATCCTACGTGCAATAAACTTTGGATCTTCTCCAGCCTGCAGCATACGAGCCAAGTAATAAAGAGTTGCGGTTGGGTCGCTCCCCCGCATAGACTTAATAAATGCACTGATTACGTTGAAGTGCATTTCGCCTTTTTTATCATAGGCAGGTAATTTTCTTTGGGCCGCAGTAGTGACGATATTAGGAGTTATAACACCAGATGTTAGCTGCGCGGCTAATTCCAAATTGCCAAGCGCAACCCTTGCGTCACCCTCGGCTAAAGCTGCAAGCAGTTCGATACTTGCGTTCGGTAGTCGCTTTGTACTAAGCTTTTCCGCCTTGGCGGCTCGTTTTAGAATTGCAACAATATCATCGTTCGATAGTGGCTCGAGCACCAGAACTCGAGAGCGGCTAAGCAACGGATTGATAACCTCGAAACTGGGGTTTTCGGTTGTTGCACCAATTAGTGTTATCAAACCACTTTCTACATGCGGCAAGAATGCGTCCTGTTGAGATTTACTAAACCGGTGGATTTCGTCAACAAACAAGACCGTACTCATGGCAAGTCTTTTGTTTTGCTCGGCATGCTTCACTACTGCTTTAACGTCGGCAATTCCAGCAGTCACAGCGCTAATTTCTATAAACTCTGCCGCAACTGCATCAGCAATGATGCGCGCCAACGTGGTTTTACCTGTGCCTGGAGGGCCCCATAAAATCAAACTGACCGGTTTTTTGTGCGCTACAATCTCACGAATTATCTGACCTGCTTCCAACAGGTGTGTCTGCCCAATAACTTCTGATAGTTTTTTTGGACGCATTCTCTCGGCAAGTGGCTGGGTCTCCATCGTGACATTAAGTATACATCTGTTGCAGCCATAGGATCATTGCTAAATAAACATGAAGTGAACAAATTGGTATAGAATAAGCACATGCAAGATATCATTCCTCCTCCAAAAACTCCGCCACAATCGCCAAAACAACCATCGGCAAACCAGAGTAGTACAAGCGTAGCAGAAGCACAAGAATTGATTCAAAAAAAGATCGCCGAAAAAAAGGCGAGTGCTAGTTCTGAAGCTCAGGCACCCACTCCGACAGGTGGTATCGTCAAGCCATCATTGATTCGCAGGTTAACAACCTGGTTCCTTGTATGTATTTTTTTAGTTAGTAGCGTAGGCGTTTCGTTGTCGTATTGGGCAAGGCGCTCATTACTCAGCACGCCGGCTTTCGTCGAAATGTTTTCGCCACTAGCCGACAACGCGAATGTACAGAATAAAATAACCGTTATTGTGACGGATAAAATATTAAATGCAGCTCCACCCGAGGAACTGGCAGCAAAACTGCTACCCGGTGCAGTAACCGGCCAAACCGATGAACAGTTACGAAATAATCTAACTCCAGTCATCAAAGAATCTGTAGCCAGCGCAATCAAGAGCCCACAGTTTGCAGTAGCCTGGCGTAACGCACTGCGGACCATGCACCAAACGGTTATAAGTGGCCTCTCGGACACGAGCAAGCCAGTCACGGTGAATGTTACCCCCATCCTCAATCAAGTACTCGATAGTTTTAGTGGCACCAAATTGGGCTTTATAGCCGATGAGCAACGACAGCGTATTCTAGACACACAGAATACATCAATCACCATCGACGATACCAAAAATGTAGCTAATATTGGCAAAGCCGTTCAGCTAACAAAGCGCGCATTTAGTGTATTGTTGATTATTGCCATCTGTAGCCTGTTGCTCGCTATCCTTGCGAGCCCATATCGCTTTAGAACGACCCGTCGAGCGATATTCTTGCTTGGCCTTGGGTTACTAACTATTGGCATACTAGTGCTGGCAACTAAAAAGCTGGCAACAACCTTTGCGCCCATAGACGTTCGCTCATTTGCAGAAGTTGTCGTTAGCCGGCTATTCTCTGGACTTATCATGCAGAGTATATTCAGCGGTATTGTTTTACTCGTCGTCTGGTTCACGATGTACGTCCTGCATAGAACTCGATTCAGTCAGGTTTCTTAGCTGCACCAAACGACAATCATTGCATAGCTACTGCTAGAACTCGTTGACTACTTTTCGGTGCTTTTTGCAGCAGGCTTATCAGCTACTTCGGCTTTTTTAGCTTGTTTACCGGTGTAGTAACTACGTACCTGAAAGAGGAAGTAGAACCCAATCACACTTCCAATAACCCGCATAATTATTGAGAAGATACTGCTGTCGTACACCCCATAGAACACACCAGAGATGAGGCTAATGATAGCTCCGTAGAAGAGGAGATCCCAGCCGCGCTTTTTACTGCGTACCTTTAACCCTGGATAAGCGGCAATCATAATCACTGATTGCACCAGTAGGGACAGCCATGCAATCCAAAAGCTAATGCCGAGGTTGGCATCTCGCGTTAGCTTAGTGTCAATGCCGTAAGCGCGATAAGCAGAGTCGATTGTATTTACGACGTCATTTACCGCATGGGCAGCACCCCATAGGCCCCAAGCTGCCAATAGCCCAAGGATACCTATTACCAGCGTAATGTATGGGTTGTAGGTTACTATCCACTTTTTAGCGTTTTCTGGAAGTTGCACTGGTGCGTTTTTGACCAACGCTTCATCAAGTTTATTTTCTAATGCGTCCATAGTGGGGACTCCTGATTATTTATAGCTTAATGATACTACAGACCCGCGATTTGCTAAATGGCTGCGTCCTTGAGCCCTAACTGAAAGGCGATATAGGTGGATAGTAGATGTAGCCCAAAGAATAAAACAAGTATCATGACGATTACATCAGCACTATACCGACCAATTGGGTACGTGGCCAGTAATCCGCCGACGATATAATCAAGCTGATCAAATGGAACCCATCGTGACCCAGCCGGTTTATCGAGTTGACGCTTAAAGAAGCTCTCTATCGCGTCGCCCCCTAGGGCACCAAAAGAGTAAAGCAGGGCCAGCAATGCTGCATTTACTGTTACAAGATTCTCGGCATAATTAGTTTCGAGACCGCATTGCAAGCAAGGTAGACCGACATGATTCCATACATATCTCTGTAGCAGCACCCCAAACCAGGCTAAAACAAAGCCTGCAACAAAACCCCTTACCGTTTTGTTAGCCCCAAAGATACGCCTCTTTCGGAAGGTGCCGCCTCCATCTATGGGAATATCCAAAAATTGTAGTCCGGGCACCTTTTTTGCTAACACAGGCGCCATATTGGCGAAGCCAGCAGGCAAGAAAATCCATAATGCAATAAAAAACAATTGAAGCATTAGCGGCAGTATATCATGCGACCCTTATTTGTCGTTTGATGCGGTTTATCTTTGGGCTGAACAAACTTGGCAACTTTGCAAGCTTCGTTGAATGACTTGCCTCAGCCAGTAGCGCAACCAATGTGTCCTGGCTAGGCCGTGCACCTAGCAAGCTATATGTACGACCGAGCCCACTATAACTGTGCGCATCACTACTCGCCGCACCAGTAACCGTGTTAGCGTGAGACCAGTCTACAGCCTGTTTAGACTTGTTTTGTAGCAACGCCCGCCCGTTGCGAATTTCGATAATGTCGATCATATCGGTAACAAGTGCCAGTGACGAATGCGAAACACCACTTCTCACCGTCTCAAACGGATGGGGAATATACACCAGGCCATGCTGCAACTTGATGTGCTTAATCGTTTCGAGCAATGACATGCCAGGTTCAATTTTATGTTTTAAATATAGTCCAATAACTTCACCATCGGTGGTCATAATTTCTTCGCCAACGATTATCCTATCACCGAGCATATTTTTAGCTTTTACTGCGGCAGATATTTCGTTGTGATCGGTAATTGCAATGTAGCTTAGCAGCCCACTGTGCAGCGCATTTTTGTAGCCAGACAGGGTAATGCCGCCGTCTTTAGAGGCAGAACTATGCGTGTGCAGATCAACTTTTACCACCCCCTTGTCCATTAGCGTAACCTACGATAAATCTTTTGAAATCGATCTGCAGCTGTAAACCAGGCAAGTATCGCAGCCAACACGAGTACCGTAAAAAGATATTTGCTCGCAAACAAGCCAACGACCAATAACGCCATTCGTACTTCGTAGCGAAAGAAACCATCTTGCAGCGCACGGTTCTTCTCGTTTGCGCTCATGTCCGTCAAGGCTGTTTCGCCTTTTGCTTTTACATAACTTACCAACATCGAACCTGCCAGCGCCACCAAACAGACCAAGATCTTAGCGGGCTGCACCGAACTTTGCACATAGTAGCCAGCAATACCAAAATAAATTAACGCTTCTTTAACACGATCCGAACTGGCGTCCAATAGCATGCCAGCGGCCGATTGTGTGCCTTGTTCGCGTGCGAGCGCACCATCGAGCGCATCCATTAAACCGAAAACAATAATCAAAACCCCGCTTATTGCGAGATACCCACTGTAGAGAGACCACGCAATAAGTCCATGACCTGCAAGTGACAGTACACTTACCATATTGGGCGTCAACTTACCACCACTGGCTTTGTTTAAGTATTTTGCCAAGCGATTCATGGCTCGCTTAATGGCTTGCCTTACGTTTTCAACCATATATGTATTCTACACGACGATAAGCTACAAGATAAGCATCGCATCGCCGAACGAATAGAATCGATATTTTTGTTTGATAGCGTGCGCATATATTCTTTGGAGTTCAGCTTCAGAGCCAATGAAGGCTGCCACTAGATATAACAAACTGGTGCCCGGCAGATGAAAATTAGTCACAAGTGAATTAACGGCCTTGAAATTAAAACCGGGACGTATAAATATGTTGGTCGATTCACTGACTTCACTGAAGTCATCATGGTGTTGCAAATAACCTTCAAGCGTTCTAACAGATGTTGTACCGACTGCTGTAATGCTTTTGGCTGCATTAAGCATTTCTGCAGCCTTACTACTAATTCGATAATGTTCATTATGCAGTGTATTGGTAGCTAAGTTTTCGTCGCGTAAGGTTGCAAAAGTCCCTAAACTTACAGAAAGCGTAATCTCTACAATAGGGTGCTCAACTGCCACCTTTTCAAGAAGCTCTGAGGTAAAATGCAAACCAGCTGTCGGCGCCGCTTTGCTGCCCGGATCTTTGGCGAATACCGTTTGGTATTCCGAGGCGAGTGATTCGTCTGATGCTATGTACGGGGGAAAGGGTGTGTGGCGATAGGCGTCATACTTGCTCGAATCTATCGGTATAGATAGCTGCAGTGTTCTTTGACCATCATCATGAATTTCCAGCACTGTTGCCGAGACGCCTGGACTCAAATCAACAACTTGGTTACGGGGAAATTTTTTACCCGGACGAACAAGAGCACGCACCGTAGTTGGATTGATAGTTTCCGTAACGAATACTTCGATGTTTCCAAATTTCAGACGGCACTTATCTACTTTTGAGTTATTGAGTACAAGTGTTGTGTGTGGTGTGAGGTACTTTGCAATATCACAAAACACCGCATCCTGTATTTGCTTTGTTGCTCTGTCGTAAACCAACAACCGCGCACTATCACGTGGCTGTGCTGGGGTTTGAGCAATCAGCTCTTTCGGTAGGTCAAAAGTCAGCATTACGGCATTATATCGCTATACTTAGTAATATGGGAGCCTACGACAAAGGATATAAAGCATTGAATGATGCGCAGCGCCAAGCAGTTAACACTACTGAAGGTCCTGTGCTTGTAATAGCTGGACCCGGCACCGGCAAGACACAGTTATTAGCCATGCGTGTCGCGCACATACTACAAACAAGCGATACGACTGCTCAAAACATTCTCTGTCTAACATTTACCGAGTCCGCTCAAGTTGCAATGCAAAACCGCCTAGTCAGTTTTATTGCCGAGGACGCGTATAAGGTTGCAGTACATACATTCCATAGTTTTGCCGGTGAAGTTATTAGCCGTTTCCATGAATATTTTGATGGTGCCGTACGGGGACAGGTTGCCGATGCGCTCACTAGCTATGAGATACTGTTTTCTATCTTTGAAAAACTACCATACGGGCATCCATTGGTGGCACGAGATGGGGACAGTTTTGTGCACCTATCATCAGTTCGTACACGCATATCTCATCTAAAACAAGCTGGCCTCAATGCAGATGCGCTTCGCCAAATTATTACTCAGGATAATGATTGGCTAGTGCAGGCAAGCTCACTACTAATGCGGGCCGAAATTAACTGCAAGCCTACTTTTAGGAAGCAGCACCTTGAAATATATCGACAACTAGCACGAGAATTATCGGACATTCCACGCGGTGAAGGAAAGGGTGGTTTTGAGACATTAGCTGATGTGGCCTTACGGGAACTAAACGCGGCCTTAATACAAAGTACAGAAATGGGTGATAAAACCACTCCAGTGACAACCTGGAGGCGTAAGTGGATCACTATTACCAAAGACGGTGCCGTTTTTAAAGACCGTGATCGATTAAAAAAACTTACGGCAGTTGCAGATATTTACGAACAATACCAAGCAGAGCTGGCACGACGACATCGTCGCGATTTTGACGACCTCATCATCAACGTACTAGATTGCATTGAACAACATGAAGATCTCCGTGCAGCCCTACAGGAGCAATTTCAGTACCTATTAGTTGATGAATACCAGGATACAAACGGCGCGCAGCAACGTCTCATAGAGATCCTGTGTGACAATCCAGTGCATGAAAATCGTCCAAACTTAATGGTCGTCGGTGACGATGACCAAGCCATATACGGCTTCCAAGGAGCCAATCCTATTTATATGACCCGGTTCGCAAAAAGGTGGAGCGAAGTTGCCATAATTAGACTTACCGAAAACTACCGGAGTAGTGATCATATTTTGCAGTTTGCAAAAGCGCTCATTGATCAAGCTGAGTATCACCACACAAGCACAGATGATTTTGTATCTAAGCAACTTGTAGCGAGTGGGGGAGTTGTCGGGCCCATGCCCACTTTGATCGAATATGATCATCAGCTGGCAGAATACTGCGGACTGGTAAAAAGTGTGCAACATAAAATTGCAACCGGTACAGACCCGCGCAAAATAGCTATTTTTGCACCACGACATCGCTACCTAGCTACAGTAGTTCCGCACTTACTTGCTGCCAACATTCCAGTTCATTATGAACGTCGCGACAACATTCTCATGCAACCGCACATACGACAGCTATTGCTGCTTGCCAAAACCGTACAAGCAATCGCCGACAATAACCTCGGCGCGGCAGACACATTCCTACCAGAGTTATTAAACTGCCCATTCTGGGATATAAACTCTGAAATACTTTGGAAACTCCAACTGTCGTCATACCAAAAAAATCAGGGTTGGATGGAGAGGCTTGCTTCCGGCGACGGTGATTTGCCACAAATTGCTAGCTGGCTTACAGCCGCCGCCCAACGAGCAAATAGTGAACCACTAGAAGTTATGCTCGATATACTGCTCGGTACTGAGATGCTTAACAACTGGGCATGCCCCTTTAGGGACTACTACTTTTCTACTAATAAACTACGAACGACACCCGCAGATTATTTAACGGTACTATCTAGCCTGAATGCACTCATCGAAAAGGTAAAGAACTTCAAGGACGTCGACCTACTGCTGTTATCACACTTTATGGAATACGTTCAGCTTGCAACTGATGCCAACGAATATATTACAGATAATCACCCACTAGTTATCACTCAAAATGCTGTTCAAGTTATGACTACTCACAAATCAAAAGGTCTCGAATTTGATGTGGTCTATATAGTTGATGTTGACCAGGATCATTGGGTCAAAGATAGGGGAAGATTTTCTACCATCAGCCTACCGGCAAACCTACCAATTGAACCAGAGCCAGAAGACGATGACGAAAAATTACGTCGACTATATGTCGGTGTTACGCGGGCAGCAAAGGAATTGACCTTACTTAAATCGTCGGCCACGAATGACGGTAAAGCAATTCTGCCACTACAATGGCTAGCTCGCCCCGAAATGAAAATGAAATATGACACACAACATGATCGGGAAGCTGTAGGGGCAGACATAGTGACGCACATACTTGAACCTAGTTGGCGGCACCGCGCAGTAACGCAAGCGCTGCAAAGCATCAGCCTGCGAACGGCATTATCGCATAAACTATCCGACTACCACCTGAGCGCAAGTCACTTGTCCGCTTTTACCGACCTTCGCTATGGCGGCCCCGAACACTGGCTCATTGACCGGTTCATGGGCTTTCCTCATCAGTCATCAAAAGACGCGATCTATGGTGTCATTATGCATAGTGTCCTCGAACACCAACATAACAGAGTGCTCAGCGGAGATAGCCCAAGTATCGACTCGGCAACAGAAGATTTTGCAACCCAGCTTTCCAGTGCGCAGCTCAACCGGCATGATCACGATGCTTTAAAGCAGCGCGGCATCCGCGCCTTGCACGCTTTCATGTCTCATTCGCTCGACAAATTCAATCACAACCAAATACCCGAATATCACATACCTAAATTCCAAGTGAAGGTTGGTGACGCCAGATTGTACGGCACGGTTGATGTCATTGAAGTAGATACAAAACAAAAAACAATGAGCGTGATTGACTACAAAACTGGTCGTACCTTTAAAGACTGGAAACCAAAAGACGCTAATCATGCATTTAAATTAGGGAACTATCGGCGGCAACTACTCTTTTACAAACTCTTGCTTGAAAACTGCCGAGAATATACCGGCTACACCGTAACAGATGGCGTGCTTCGTTTTGTCGAGCCCGACGATGACGGCCAGATTCATGAACTACATACCACCTTTAGTGAACAAGACATTGTTGATATAAAAAACCTCATCGCCAATGTCTGGGCCCATATGATGAACCTTGATTTGCCAACCGTGACCGATACCGACGTAAAGGCCAGCCGCCAGTTTATTGCTCAACTAACTAGCGAAAATCCACGATTACCTCTATAATCTGCCCGATGAGCATCTGGGATGACCTACCAAAACCGTTTTTTGTCCTTGCCCCAATGGAAGGGGTGACCGATCACGTCTTTCGGCAAGTGGTACAACACGCGGCGCCTGCAGATGTCGCAATGACCGAATTTACTAATGCGGCGAGTTTTTGTCATCCAGACGGGCGACAAAGTACAGCAAGCCGACTCTTTGTCGCAGCGGAAGAGAACCCCGTTATTGCACAAATTTGGGGCAATAACCCAGTACATTTCGCCCAAATGAGCAAAGAGCTCGCCGCTAGTGGTAGTTATGCTGGTATCGATATTAATTTGGGTTGTCCAGCTAAGGACATTGTTAAACAGAATGCCTGTTCAGCGCTAATCGGTAATGAACCACTGGTCGCCGAACTCATTGCCGCCGCAAAAGTAGGCGGACTGCCCGTAAGCGTAAAGACACGACTCGGCAAAAAAGAATTACAGACCGAACCATGGTTTAGTTTTTTGTTGCAGCAGGATCTTGCAGCAATTACTGTTCACGGCAGAACGGTTAAAGAAATGAGTAAGGTGGCTGCTCACTGGGATGAAATAGAAAGGGTGGTAGAACTTCGAGATACGCTATCACCACATACAAAAATTATTGGCAATGGTGACGTCACAGACCGAGCACACGGACTTCAACTTGCCGCCCAGACCAAAGTAGACGGCATAATGATTGGTCGTGGGGTATTTCATAATATCTATGCTTTTGCCACAGACCCAAAAATAGGTACACGTGCAGAATTATTAGATCTACTTGAATATCACTTGCAGCTTGTAGACAAAACCATTAGTCCGGGTAGGTTTGCCGCGTTAAAGAAGTTCTTCAAAATATATATTAGTGGATTTCCCGGTGCCGCCGACTTAAGAGCGCAGCTCATGGAAACGACATCACTAGAGCAGGTCTGGGAATTATTGTCGAGCTACCGCAAGTCTGCTACAGTCGCTTCATGAACAAACCAACAAAAGCACAAACACAACCATACGAAACAAAACCTTTTACGCTCGGCCTCAACAGCGTAAAACAGCTATTTGCAGTCAGTCCCGGTGCCGTTATCGGCCTAATGCTAATTTCGCTTGGTATCTCAGTGTTTAATCAATCACTGGTTAAGGCCGCACCTCAAGCTGATCTTCCTGGAATACTACTCAGACTTGGCTTTATCGGGCTCACTAGTTTTGCAAGTCTAGCAGGCCTCGTAATCGCATTGCGTAGCTTGCGTGGCGAACCAACTAGGCTTGCTGATTCGCTAGATTCCGCATTAGAAAATTACCTACCGTACCTTGGGTATATCATCTGCCTTATTGCACTCGTCGCGGGTGGCCTATTATTGCTGGTTATACCTGGCATTTTATTTTCGATTTGGTACGGTCTCGTGCTTGTTATTCGCGTGGATGAGGGTCCAGGAAAAATACGCGATGCGTTTCGGCGTAGCCGTACACTAGTTCGAGGTAGGGAATTAGAGTTTATCGCCATCAATACCTGCGCAGCGATTTTTTCGGGATTTGGCATACTCGGCCCTGCCGTACAAAATACCGTTGTAGTCGCATGGTACAACCAGCTAAAAGACGCACACGATACGAAAAACAAGCTGCCACCGGTAAGTCGGCAATCTAAGGTAGTCGCCGGCATAACGATATTGGTGCTGCTTATAGTCATTAGTTTTGTAGTCTACGCTATACACACCGGCGCACTCTCAACTGAGCTAAATAAATAAGAACTCCCGGGTCTGGGAGCTCTTATTGAAAACCAATAACTTACTTGCGACGCTTTGGCTTTGCAGCAGTTTTACGTGCTTTTGCGCTCGAAGCTTTTGCGGTTACTGGAGCAGCCTTGACCACACGCCCTTCAGCTGGAGCAGTCATGAGGTTAATAGCATTCATTGCAACAATCGAACCAACAAGTGGTGCTAGGGCAGTATTGAGGTTTAGGTTATTGTTCGCAAAGGCAACTGCTGGGTTTACAAACCCTGCACCTGTCGTCATTGCAGCGAGCATAATACCAATAAAGAGTGAGGTACCGATTGCAGCAGAGGCTTGGTAGCCCTCAACTTTGCGCGAAACAACTGCAGCGATTCCCCAGGCAAAGACAAATGTACCAACGGCTTCTGCGAGGAAGATTTTTCCATCAAACTTACCAGCCGTGTTTGAGCCAGGCAGTTTGGCACCGTACATATATTCAACCAACTGCGTTGCTACGAATGCACCAACAAACTGAAACACCAGGTAAACGAGTGCTTCAGCAGCTGCAATTCGACGCAACGTGAACTGGCCAATAGTGACGGCTGGGTTAATGTGCGCTCCTGAGATTGGACCAATGGTAGTCACAAATGTAGCAAGCACCATTGCGGCACCGATTCCGGTTAAAAATGGTTGGCCAATAGTCTGACCGAGAACAAGTACGACGGCAGCCAAGCTGAACGTTCCGACGAATTCGGCGACAGCTTTGCTGGCAATTTCGCGATTGAGACGCATGTGCGATCCCTCCAAGTTATTTTTATGTTCTTATAATACGTGATTTTGCTTGCTACGCAACAATGTTCTTTAACTCAAGCGGCAACGACAACATTTTGCGTCCCTTTAGTAAGGGTGATACCGGTTGCAATCTGTAATTGCACGACAGCAGCTTCAATGAGTTTCTGTGCCGGCGCCAACTCTTCGCTTGATGCCGCCATATATTCTGCTGCCGGCATGCTGAGCTCAGGGACCGTCCAGGCGTCAATATTGAACGCGTTTGGCTTTTTTACTTTTAATAGCTCATCCTCCGCCACCTTGTCGGCGACCTGCCGACGGTCTAGAGTGTAACCATACTTATTCGTCACCACGATGAGTGCGCCGCGATGGCCGTGCACACCCTCACCATCATCAGTAAGAACTTCAACCGATTCAGGCTTATGCGCCAAAGCGGCGAGCATGTGACCTCCACGCCAATCATCCAATACACCAGGTATCGTTCCTACTAATCGTCGTGCGCCTTCGAATATTTTTTCACTAATGGCCAGATCATATTCATCGCCTCGCAGTGCACGCTCGAGTCGAGCAAACGCTGCAGTATGGCCGTAGCTGTGTATCTTGTTGAAGCTCGTTAGAACCTTATCAACCATGCCACAGGCAGATTCCGCAGGCACTTCAACCGACTTACCGTTACGCACAGCTTCAATAAACTTCTTGGCTTCGTCGGCGTGAGTCGTATCAGTATGGCCACCGAGGTGATACCCATGCCGATGCATTAAATCATTCAACCATCTGAGCTCAGCGACATATTCCTTACCAAGATTCTGGTCAATTAATAATAAGCCACCATATATTGCCATAATGCCGCCAAACAGCTTTGGCCGAGGACTAGTTCGTTCTTGCGAAGCTAACGTGCCTTCGCCTGGACGCTCATCACCGCACGTAAAAGTGTCGTAAATACTCACCGGAACAAATGAATCGCGAATGATATCTTTAAACCGTTCGTACTCTTCGTCGTTAAGCAGCGTCTCGACGGATCCGTCCCCGATACCAAATTCACCGACGTCAGTTAACTCAATATCTGCTGTCATTTCTTGCTCCTGACTATGTGTATACATACCGCGTTCCATTATTACTGTTTGACCTCTGTATCCATTAATAAAACCAGACAATCTTACCACTACCCGCGCACCCCTGCAATACCACCACCCATGGCGTGTGAGCTAAATCACTTTACACAATATGTAATGCTTGCGTACCATATACGTGTATAGGGGTCATGCATGGCACAAGAGCAACACAATCAGCCACCTCCAAGTCAAAGCCCACTTGAATATGAACAGGTTGGAACAAGTTCAGATACATCACGCCTATGGACAGAGCTTAAACGAGATGATCCAGATCTAGCTAGGGTAGTGCAAACTGAAGTTTCGATTGCCGGCAGTACGACTGCCGAAAGAATGACCACAAAGGTATCGATACTGCGCATTCTGCATGCAGCGCGCATTTCAGAAGAACGTCGTAAGTTTGCTGAAGCAATTGCCGGCATTGAAGATCCTGAATACGTACACTACCGACAACTTGAAATTTTTGGAGATACTGCGTAAGTAGCCGTTACGTTATCGGCGCTTTCGGCGACGTAGTTCAGCAACACGCAATCTTGAAGCTTGCCGGTCAACTAGACTTTGCGCATGCTGCAATGAAACTTGATCTTTTGCTTCGCTACGCATAGCCTGCGCGCGCACGAAGGCAGCTTCGGCTTCTTTTTCATTTACCTCATCTTCTCGATCAGCCTCGTCCACAAGGACCCGTACTTTAGATTCATTTTCAAGAATCTCAATCACCCCACCAGCAGTCGCAAAATATTCCAATTTTGTATCAGGATCGCCAGCTTTGCGTCGGACACTAATAATACCCGGTGTGGCTATGCTTACTAAGGGAGCGTGGTGCTCAAATACGGCTATGTATCCGTCCGGGGTAGGCAAGACGACTTCGTGCACAGCCTCGCCAAACTTTGTTCCATCAAGCGTGACTAATTCAAAATATATCATTACGGCATAGAGTATAGCACATGGCAAGCCCTCCATAAAGGAAGCCTGCTCAATAGACGAGCGCGGCTATTCGACAGCATTCGAAGCTATATTAACTGCTTAAAAACACTAGTAATTTGCAAGCCAGTCGACTATACTAAACCATAAGCACAAGTAATTATGAGACAAGCAAAAAGTACCTATATTGCAAACCTTGCCATGGCAGCAATGCTCATCGTGAGCAGCTTGCTTGGTGTCGTACTCAATATCACCAACAACACCGCTCGCGCAGCCGGGACCCCGGTAAATATCACATCCCCTTTGCCCAATCAAAGTCTTACGCCAGGCGCAGCAAATATCACCGGAACATCAGCAGCTAATATTAAAGTAGCTTTATTCGCCGATGATAGCTTTATAGGCAATGCAACGGCAAATGGCTCTGGGCAATGGTCGTACCGCTGGGAGAATGCGACACCGGGCACGCATACATTTAGAGCCACTGCAATCGAGGGGACCGATTATCGTGCAGCACCAAACGGGGTGAACTCAATGCAGGCCTACGACCTAACCGATAATTCATCTGTTGCTCAAACTAAATCTGGACTGAGCTCCATTTCAGACGTATATATCGATGAGGGGTCAAACAAACTGTATGCAATTAATGATGCAACGCAAACAGTATCGGTATTCAACAGCAACACGAACGAGCATGAAACAGACATTACGCTCCCGAGAGGTGAGAATAGCTATCTAAGGCAAACCAAGAGTCACTTTAACGAGTCGCTACATAAACTATTTGTATTAGGTGTTTGTGCAACGGATATTCACGATACGGGTCGCGATCAAGAGCCGTGCGTGTTTATTATCAATACCGAGAACGCAACTCTAACTGATACAAAAAACCTCATATATGTATACTCTGAACCAAAATATGATATGGAGATGATTACGTCGCCAGATGCAGCCTCACTCTATATATACCAAACCAGCCACGATACTTATCCAGATCAAATTGCCAACACGCTTGCATTCCAAGTGATAAATATTGCGACCAACGAAGTTACGTATCATGAGAGTTATAATGCCAGCTCTGGAGCAAACGGCTGGCTCTATGCAAACGGCATCTATGATTCACTTAATAATCAAATGATATACGGTACTGATGAAGTAGCCCGCTTTCGGCATTTATCCGACAATAGCGAAGATGGCCATAGCCCTATGGGCACAAACACTTCTTGTATTATCTCCGATACCGCCCTAAGCGACGATAGCCAAAAGGTCTACTTTTTATATGTTTGCGCCGGAGACACCGAAGTAGTGGTGTTCAATAGCAGTACTGGTTCGGTGATTACCAACTTCTCCATGACAGGCAGTTATGAATTTGTGAACAAGCACGCAAACGGCAACTATTTGCTGCTCGTCAGTACCGGCGGCACGAGCGCACCAGCCCCAAGAGTCATGCGGGATATGTTCCGGCTAGATACTAGCACCGACACCACGACGCAAGTCACCGGCTTTGAGGGTGACGTGCAAATACGACCAACCTTTCCCTACAGAAACATGCGCACAGACACCAACCAAGGTCCGCGTACCATGACGGTTAACGCGAGTCGGCCGGATGGCCTGCGAAGCTTCATGACCTATGATCCCGTACGGCAACGTATGTATGCCGTCGCCCGCGACGACTTCGCGCTAGAAATAATCGTCAATGAAATTGATATTACAACTGCCGCCGTTGTTGATACGCATCATTATTCTATGGATGATTTGTATGGATCAAAAGATCGTTTTCATATTGATGACGAGTACGTTAGCATGCATTTTACGCTCGCATATGATCAAGTCGCCGACAAATTATTCATCAAACCCAGTGGCGATACCATCTACCCCATAGATATGAACAACAACCAAGCCGAGACGCCAATAAACTACGGTGCGAGCAGCTTAACCAATGTCGTGAAGTCGCAATCAAACAATAAACTATATGGCTTAAGCGTTCACAGTCCAAGCGGCGTCACCAATGCCCTCACGTATGGCGGCCTGCCTCACACAGTCATTGTCAGTAACCCCGACAGTGGCGACATAGAGCGGTATATCAAAATACCAGGTTGGGCAACAGTAGCCGACATTTACGTAACTGAGTCCGGAGACTATATATATGTACTGGCTGAAAACTTAGCCGGCAACAGCACCATTTTCAAGATAGACACGTCTACGGACAGCATCGTACAGACCCTTGATAACGTGGCAGAAGTAAGCCCTAGATATAACTTGAACCAGTCCCCTGGACCAGGCACGCACGTAATAACAGGTAATTATCTGTACTTCAGTGGAAGAGACGGATTTTCTGGTAATTTGTTTGGTAGTAACCGACCGTCAGGCTTATTTAAGGTAGATCTGACTAGTGGTACATCTATACGTGCGAATGACATAGGCACCATGGTGGCGCTGGTTTCGCCCGACCAAACCAAAGTAGCCACGTATTATCCAGGGGATCCGTCGGGGATTGTTGTATACAACGCGAGTGACCTTTCGTTATACAAAGTTTACGCTAACCGCTCCGCCATTGCCGTAGCGTTTTCTCCCGACAGTAGCCATTTATATGCAACCACTCAAATATCTCCTCCATCAAATCCCACCTCAACCCGGTACACCACAAATTATCTCTCACTCGACTATATCAACTTGGCCAACGACCAGGTGGAGAAGGTAATTAACGTCAGCATCCCCGGGTTAGCATACGCATCAGGTTTCGGTATAGGATTTACTTTTGCATTAGAAACGCAACCAAGTGGAATAATGTATTTGCGCTATTTTGTGTCAGGGACTAACTCTTCCGAACTTCCCGGCATTGGCCATGGTACCGTGCCCATTGATACCGCAAGCCAGACACCATTAAATCCGAGAGGAACAATCAGTGAAGTGGAGCCGACAGATCTTAACCGTAAACAAGGCGGTCGGGAGGTCTACCCATTATTTGGCTTTATTGACGACCAAACCACGAGCGACACTGTCACAGTAAACATTACTGGAGACGGCATACAGATCACCTATCCAGCTGTTAACGAAAGCATTACCACTAATGCGCCAACCATTCGCGGGCAAGCTTCGCCAAATCGCCAAATAAAAATACTGGTAGATGAAACCCAAATAGGCACCACCACCTCAGATGCGAGCGGAAAGTTTTCATATCCAACAAGCGGCATCACTCCAGGCAATCACCGAGTAACTGCACGCTACGACGTTGCGGAAACCAACCATATGTATCTGCCCGGGGTTGACTCTTTTGGAACCTTCGGAATAATTAAAAAAAGTGCAGACATTGACGTCTTCAACCTAGAAAACGATCAGCTTATTGATAAAATTCCAATGCCGCCCGGTTATTTTGTATCGCAAGCCGTTCCAAGCAGGGATGGGACAAGGTTGTACGTTGTTGGGTCTTTATTATCCAACGACACAACAGACCTGTGGGTCATTGACACCGCTACCCACGAAACAATACGCAGAATTGGACTAGGAATATCACTTGCGCAGAACGGCCTAACGTCCTTTGTCCCGAGCAAGGACGACTCTCAGCTCTACTATCTCACTCCTACTGGTATCGCAGCGCGCAGCAGCATCACTGGAGAAGTCACCTATACCAATAATGTCGTTAATCAACCGGCCTTTCAGTCAGATTTCGGCCGAGCAATTGCCATTAATGAAGCCGGCGACAAATTAGTGTTTACCGGTCCGGACCATTCCAAAATTTATATTGTCGATCTAAAGACCGGCGTTACGCAGAGCAACCAGGCAACCGGTACTGCCAACATAAGAACAAGCGAGATAATCCCTGATACGCAACGCAATAAAATGTACCATGTCGAGAGAAGAACTAATAACCCCAAGTCCGAATGGTCTACGATGATTACCGTAGTGGACCTTAACACCAACACCTTCGTAGAAAAGTTAATCCCAGATACCAATCTTATTCTTACCGCACCACACCTTGATACAGCCAAGGAAAACTTAGTCATGGGAATCACCAATGAATCTATCGGGGGAGACTTTACCTTCTCGAACCTCTATTTTAGACGGTTAAATTTGGCATCGTTGCAATACTCTGACACACCTGCAAACTACAATGCTAAATCGGCTTATTTGTGGAGCTTGCTCTTTTCATCACAAGAGGCCCTTAATGTCTTTAGTCCAGCCGGTGGCGCATCAAACACTATCGGCACAACTCAATATAGCTTTAGTCCTTTCACAAGCGGAATAATTCGCAGCAAATCAAGTACCAACAAATTAGTTGACCCTGCATTACCAGCGATTGGCAGCGGAAGCTATATCAACATCGGCAGTAACATCAGCGCTAATATACCGGCACACTCCTATACAACGACTAACCCGTTTGTGCTTGGCACTACAACTACCACAACCCCAACCACGCCCACAACCCCAACCACGCCCACAACCCCAACAAATCCAACCAATCCCTCCGACCCGACAGCACCGACAATACCAACCACCCCAACCAGCCCCGCACCCCGCGGTGCAGTACAAGAAAGCATTAGCCGAAACTTAAAGGTGAGTCGTTTCCAAGTTATCCTTAGGAACATTCGTAATGCCATTGCCTTCTTGTTCGGTGAACTAATGAACCGCAGCAAGCTATTCCCATGGCTCTTGCTTATCCTATTAATCGCACTGATACTCAATTACCTGCGCCAAACCCGACGCGAGCTTAAGTACGACGAACTCGTGCGAGAACGGCTTAAACATCAAACCTTGCTCGCTACCGAAAAAGAAAACTTCATGCAACTGGTGAGCCACTACTTGCGTACGCCACTTACCGTACTAAGTGGCGGGGTAGAGATGGCGCAGACCGAGCTGCCAGTGCCTACCTACAAGGTAATGTCAGAAGATGTCAAGCAGCTGTCAGCTGCCGTAGAGCATTTAATAGACAAGGTTGAGAGCGAAGCAAAGAACCAGACGGTGCCAGTCAACGAAGCTGAGGCGGA
Source organism: uncultured Candidatus Saccharibacteria bacterium (assembly GCA_964440975.1). Taxonomy (GTDB): domain Bacteria; phylum Patescibacteriota; class Saccharimonadia; order Saccharimonadales; family CAZNVG01; genus CAYYKI01. The sequence goes on from CAYYKI010000005.1 coordinate 20,987, forward strand.
AGTCTACCGCGGAGACGTACTGCATAACAAGGCATTCTATCTACCAGTAAGTATCATCTTGGTAACTTTGACGGCATTTTATTTCGCACTGATCATGACAGGTCGGTTCTGGGATCAAAAAATTAACATACTCACCGAAATAGTTGCCTTTGGGCTCGCATTCCAGCTGCTATACAACACGGTTCGTAACAATATGCGGATCAAGCGTGAGGATGAGCGCATGGAAGCCCTCACCAACTTTGAACGCAATCTGGATACGCTGCGTAGTAACTTTATCGGCGAAGCGCAGTACTCGCTCTTTTATAACGTCAACAAGCTGCAGGAAGAGTCCAAGCTTATTAAGAACGATGCGTACCGCGGATACGTGCAGAAAGGACTCAACCAATTTAACGAACTCCTTAGGTCGTTCCACTTAGTTACGCAGCTAGAAAATAGCCGGGTAGGAGCCGCCATACAACCAGTCAACATTGACAGTGCCATAGCCGATGCAATTCGTGATTTGTTAGATAAAATTCAAGCAAAGCAACTTAGCGTCGATGTAGAAGGAGTGAATGAAGATCAGCTACTCAATATTGAGCCAACCATGCTAACGCTGACTGTAAAGGCATTGCTATCCAATGCTATCGATGCCAGTGCTCCGGCAAGTCGGATCATCCTTAAGTGCCAAACCAAGGGTGATCGCATCGCCATCCAGGTAATTGATCGCGGCATCGGCATGACACCGGAGCAAAAAGAAGCACTGTTTAAGCCCTTTGGACGCCTCGACACAACAACCTTTGATAAGTCTGGTGTGGGACTAAGCCTATACACATCTAGGATGGTGGCCCATGCCTATAACGGTGAACTATCCATCGAGAGTGTCGCCAAGCGTGGTACCATAGCCTCATTATCATTGCCCATTAGTCAGGCTAAGGTAAGTAGCGAAGCTTAATGAGTCTGCAAAATATAAACAAGCCTCATACTGAGGCTTATTTTCGGTAGCAGCTGGAAGCTTATTTTACTTCGCTAATCTTGCCCTTCATATAGAAGGCGCCTTCTGGTTTGTCGTCGTGTTTGCCGTCAAGAATTTCACGGAAACCGGCAACCGTGTCTTTGAGCGACACGTATACACCTGGGTTGCCAGTGAATACTTCGGCAACCTGGAATGACTGACTGAGGAAACGCTGCATGCGACGAGCACGGTTAACAGTACGCTTGTCTTCGTCCGACAATTCTTCCATGCCAAGGATAGCGATGATATCTTGCAAGTCCTTGTAGCGCTGGAGGATGCGTTGCACTTCGCGGGCAACCTCATAATGCTCTTTGCCCACAATTTCTGGGTCAAGAATTGTCGAGCTTGAATCAAGCGGATCAACGGCAGGGTAGATACCAATTTCGGTTAGCGCTCGGTTGAGTGAGATGGTAGAGTCCAGGTGAGCAAAGGTTGTAGCGGGAGCTGGATCGGTTAAATCGTCAGCTGGTACGTAGACGGCTTGCACTGAGGTAATTGAACCCGACTTAGTACTGGTAATACGTTCTTGCATGGCGCCCATTTCGGTTGCTAAGTTTGGTTGATACCCCACAGCAGACGGCAGGCGGCCAAGCAACGCCGAAACCTCTGCGCCGGCCTGCGTAAATCGGAAGATATTGTCGACGAACAACAACACATCTTTACCTTCGTCTCGAAAGCCCTCTGCAATTGTGAGGCCGGTCAAACCAACTCGAAGACGTGCGCCAGGTGGTTCATTCATTTGCCCAAACACAAGTGAGGTTTTATCGAGCACACCTGAATCTTCCATTTCGTAATATAGGTCATTGCCTTCACGAGTTCGCTCACCAACTCCAGCAAACACCGACGTACCGCTGTGTTCCTTAGCGATATTATTAATGAGCTCTGTGATGAGAACAGTCTTACCGACACCCGCTCCACCAAATAACCCAACCTTACCACCTTTGGTGATAGGGCAAATAAGGTCGATCACTTTAATGCCAGTTTCTAGGATCTCGACAGTTCCAGACTGCTCGGACAGGGAAGGGGGAGTTCGGTGGATTGGCGCAGTCGACTTAAATTCACCTTTTTTACCATCGATAGGCTCGCCAACAACATTGAACATGCGTCCTAAGGTTTCTTTACCTATCGGCACGCTAATAGGAGCGCCCGTGTCTTCAACGGTTGTTCCACGCGATAAACCATCGGTGGAACTCAATGCGACAGCACGGACACTTGATTCACTCAAATGCTGTGCTACTTCCAATACCAACGTCTTGCCGTTTAGCTCAACGTTGAGGGCGTTATAGATGGCGGGTAAGTGCCCCTCGCTAAACTCAACGTCCACAACGACACCGACGACCTGGCTAATTTTTCCATTCTTAGTTTTGGTAGTTGTTGCCATATTACTCCTTAACTTCCTTCATTATCCAATTGCTTAGCCCTCATAGCTGTTATTACTTGCCAGCCTTCTTTGCGACCTCGCTGCAATCCATACATATATATCTCAACCATTTGCTGGGTTACGGCCCGCTCATCTGGTACACCACCTGTGTGTTCCTGCCGCTGCTCAGCAATGTCAGCCACCACATCATTTAAGGTTGCTGCCATCTCTGCGCTTATCAGGCTTGCCGCCTCTTCAGCATCCCCCATAGCCAGCAAAGGAAGTATCTTGTCGGTGAAACCGTCGAGTTCGTGTAGCGGCAGCCATTCACCGACATATTGCTCCAGCTCGCCTCGGTCATTTGTGACGGGAACTTCGAATGGACTACTCATGCAATTGCCTCCGCGCCACCAGTAATCTCAGCCAGTTCCTGGGTAATTGCTGCCTGACGCGCCGTATTAAAGGCGAGCGTCAAGTCATCGATAATATCACTCGCATTATCGCTAGCATTCTTCATCGCCATCATACGTGCACTTTGTTCACTCGCAAATGATTCTAACAAAGCCTGGTAGAGCTGCGACTCAACAAGTCGCTGCGTAACACTCTCCAGTACCGCCCGAGGGTTAGGTTCGAATGTCGCATCTGCCAAATCCGCTTCAACCGGTACAACTTCAAATGCTGCAGGCAGTAGGCGCTGCGTTGTAACTTCCTGCACAATGCTGGAACGAAAATCAGTGAACACGATATCAACCGTATCGACCTCACCTGATAAAAACTTTTCGATCGATACATTCAAGACTGGTCGTAAATCGTTAGCATCTGGCTGTTCTGGGAAGTTGGTGTAGGCGCCCAAGCTCTCGACGTGCTCCAAGCGACCCACGAAATTACTGCCTTGACGACCAATCGTAATTACATAGCTCTTCAAGCCATTGTCTCGATCGTCGGTCAGCGCTTTGGTGAACTGCTTTAGGGCAGAGGAGTTGTAGGCACCAGCCAAGCCTCGGTCTGACGTAATCAGGATGTATAGGCGAGCCTTCGCTGGACGAACTTCAAATAATGGATGCTTTGAAACATCAGTGAGCTGTTTGAGCCGAGTTAGTATTTGCTGTGCCAGATTGCGATAATCACGACCCTTAAAAGCTGATTCTTGTGCGCGTCGCATCTTGCTGGCGCTCACCAATTCCATGGCTTTAGTGATTTGCCGAGTGTTTTTAACCGATCCAATGCGATGCTTGAGTTGCTGCTGGCTAGCCATCAACTTCTTTCTCCTCTACTTTGGCGGACTCACCGTAACCATCGGCTACGCCTTTAGCAACCTTCAGTATTGCTTCTTTGAGCTTGTCATCCGGCTTGTCGCCTTCGTTGAGCTTGGTCATGTTTGCCCGATGCTCAGTATGCAGCTGGTGTAGCAGAGCAGCCTGCGCATCTTTGATTTTTGCAACCGGCACTCGATCAAAAGCGCCTTCTGTCGCTGCAAGGAGGGACGCGGTTTGTTCCCAAACTCCAAGCGGCGAATACTGGGGCTGCTTGAGTAACTCTGTGAGTCGCTGACCTCGTTCGATCTTCTTTTTTGTATCTTCATCCAAATCAGTTGAGAACTGCGCAAAAGCAGCTAGCTCTCGGAATTGTGCGAGATCAAGCCGCAGCGACCCGGCTACCGACTTAACAGCCTTGGTTTGCGCCGACCCACCAACACGCGACACGCTAAGTCCAACCGACACAGCTGGTCGAATTCCTTGGTAGAACAGGTTGGTTTCCATAAAGATCTGACCGTCGGTAATTGATATCACGTTAGTTGGAATGTACGCCGAAATATCACCTGCCTGCGTCTCAATAATCGGTAGTGCAGTGAGCGAACCGGCCCCTTTTTCATCGGACATTTTAGCAGCTCGCTCAAGGAGTCGAGAGTGAAGATAAAATACATCGCCGGGGTACGCTTCACGACCTGGTGGGCGACGAAGCAAAAGCGACATTTGTCGATAGGCAACGGCATGCTTGGTCAAATCGTCGTAAATAATGAGCGCATGCTGTTTGTTGTCTCGGAAATATTCGCCCATAGCGGCACCGGCATATGGAGCTAAGTATTGTAGCGACGCAGGGTCGCTTGCAGAAGTTGCAACCACAATGGTCTGCTCCATAACACCTTCTCGCTTGAGTCGCTCAATCAAACGGGATACCTTGCTCAGCTTTTGCCCAATCGCAACATAGATATTGATAACCCCGGACTTTTGCTTGTGCTGGTTGATCATCGTATCAAGTGCAATTGCGGTTTTACCTGTCTGGCGGTCACCGATAATAAGCTCACGCTGTCCGCGACCAATTGGCACCATTGCATCGATAGCAACTAAGCCGGTCATCAATGGTTCATGGACAGACTTTCTATCAAGCACACCAGGAGCGGCTCGTTCTATTAAGCCAGTCAGCTTTGTTTTGATTGGACCTTTATCATCGAGAGGGCGGCCAAGCGGATCAACTACACGCCCAACCAATTCAGGGCCGACCGGAACCTCAAGTACTTTCCCGGTTAAGGTTACGCGTGCGCCGGCTTTAACAGCAACGTCCTCGCCCATGAGCACAGCACCGATTTCATCTTCCATAAGGTTTAGAGCAAAGGCGGGTACCTTGCCGTTTACGCCTTCGATCTCGAGCATTTCTGAATAGCCGGCACTCTGCAAACCGTAAATCCAAGCAATACCATCTCCTACGCGAGTTACGACTCCTACTTTTTCAATCTCTGGACTCGTTTTAAGCGACTCAATCGCTGCTTTGATTTCTGCTGATAGTTCTTTAACTGATAACTCTGCCATATTCGTTATGCTCCCATTTCCTTTAACCGCTGCAATCGCCGGCGTATGGTCAAATCTAAACGCTCAGCATTCGATTCCACCTTCACGCCGCCGATAACATGCGGGTCGATTATTTCGTTGAGTATCACGTTTTTTGCCTTGCCACTAAATATTGCTTCAATCTCTTTCTTTTGAACACCACTCAGCGAATGCGCACTCGTCACGGTGACCTCGCGTTGTCCATGCTGCGACTCGAGCAAGCGCTCTACCTGGCGCATCACTCCGTCGATGTCTTTTGATCTTCGCTCCGATACGAGGTATGCCGCTGCCGATGCGGCAATTCCGGCATGCGCTTTACCGGCCATAAGTTGGTCGACAATCGCATCAGCTATTTGTCGGTTACTGAGCTTCATGCGCGCACCTTTGCAAGTGCCCGCTGAATGAGTGAGGCATCTTTTTTGTCATCGAGCTTTTCTTCTAAAATAGCTTCGGTTGCTTCAGCAACGAGCGCTAACATATCTGCTTGCAAGTCTTTGCGCGCCTTAGCCATCTCACGTTCGATACGCGCCTCGGCGTCTTTCAGCATTGTTGCTACTTTTTGTGCAGCAGACTCCTCTCCAGCCTTGATAATTTGGCCAGCCTCTTTGTTGGCTTCGGCAATAATCTCATCGGCCGTCACTCGTGCGTCTTTTTGCATCCGCTTGAAATCTTCGTCGAAGAATTCTTTTTGTCTCTGCATCTCAACACCAAGCTCGACACCCTTGTCGATGGTTTCGCGACGTTGCTCGAGCGTTGTCACAATCTTCTTCAAAGCAAACTTGCGGATTATCAAGTAGAGCAATATAAATGTGCCTGCCTGAAGCAAGATTGCTTTTGGATCTATACCAAGCACAGCAATGCCGGTTTTTTCTTCGGCTTCAGTACTGGCAAGTTGTGTGAGTAAAGTTAACCCGAGCAACGTCGTCTCCTTCCTTATTTAACGATCAAACTACCGAGGAAGGCCAAGAGTGCAGTGACCTCGATCATCGCAGCGATGATCACTACCTGACCGGCAGCCTTACCGGCTTCTGGATTGCGACCCAAAGCTTTCATATAGTTTGCGCCAACCATACCAAGACCAATAGCAGCTGCAGAAAATGCAAAAGCCAGCATAAATGCCTTACTCATAGTTGGATTCCAACCGCTTACGGCTTCGCCTTCAGCAGCTAGTTTGTTTAGTATTTGTGGAACCATATTGTTTCTCCCTTTTTATCCCTTAAGTTGTGATGGTTCTTGCTCATCCTGGTGCTTGGGCCTTGGTTATGCCTTCAGCAACTTGATGAGCAGTGTCCTGGTGTTCGTCGTCGTGGTGCGTGGCTAGCCCTAAGTAGGTAGCACACAGCACGGTGAACACATACGCTTGAATACCAGCCACCAAGAATTCAAACATGGCGATTGGCAGAATGGTAAAACTTTGAAAATCTTTTCCAACCCAGGCAAACACCGAGATAAGAATTTCACCAACGACTGTATTTAGGAACAATCGAAGAGATAGGGAAGTAATCCTCGTCAGTTCACCAAATACTTCCAAGATACCGATGAACATGTTTATAGGATTGAACGGTTTATCAGTGAAGTAGTGCTTGAGGTGGCCCAAGAAACCAGATTCTTTGATAGACAAATACTGCACCGTAATGATTGCTATTACCGATAGGGCAATAGTACCGTTTAAGTCTGCTGTAAAAGCTCTAAATAACGGCGTATGCGCGCCTTCTGTGTGGGCATATATGCCCGGACCAACCCACGGCATAATACCCATAATATTATTGAAAATAATAAAGACAAAAAACGTACCAAATATGGGTGCATATTTGACGGCTTTCTTATGTGAACCAAGCGGACCCTCTATCAAGCCAATAATAAATTCCAACATCATCTCAATTATCTGTGTCACCCCACCGGTGGAGGTAATCTTAGCTCGTTTGCGAACACGAAATAGCAATACTGTAAGCAGCACCGCGCAGATAAGCCCGTAAATAACCGAGTTACTAATGCTTATGCCACCAACTTTAAAAATCGCCTCTGGTGCGAGGGCGATATGGGGTTCGTCGCTATTTGCTAGCATCGTGAGAACAGCGAACATATGTGCATTATTCTAACAGATATTCGCCTTGGGGTGCAAACCTGTGTGCTGCAAGGCAAAAATTGCGTGCTACACTGGCAGTATGCCACAGCTTGCAAGCGTATACGATATTGTTACCGACCCCTCATTTATGAACCTGGCTTTTCTCATTGGAACCCTGGCAATCGGCAAACTTCTGAGCGATAGGTACCCATCCAGCCTCCGAGTGCGAGCAGCAATACTTGGCTTATATTGTTTATTCACAGCAATAGTCAGCATCAAATATAACTCGATTCTGGCCTATACCGCGTTGGCATTATCTTTGCTATGTGGAATTAGTATCATTGCGTTTCAGTGCAATCTTCTGCCCAACATCGTAATTAAGCCTAGCCATACGTCAGTAGCAAAATCGTCAAGTAAAAAGAAAACAAGTAAGCAATAGAAATTATCGGCAGTGTGCTATACTTAGTATAGTAAAAAGGAGCTCCTATGAGTACGATTACCATATACAGTACACCTACATGCGGCTTCTGTCACATGCTTAAAAGCTACCTTAAGTCCCTCAATGTGGAGTACACCGAAAAAGACATAACCACCGATCGCCAAGCTTTTGAAACCGTACAGCGAACTACAGGGCAATTAGCCGTGCCGGTGATGACCCTTGGCGACACCTTTGTAATTGGTTTTGATAAGCCACGCATCGATCATCTCCTTAAAGAGCATAAGCTTGTCTAGTCTCTAAACGAGACCGTGATAAATATCAACGACTAGACCACTCAATTGGGGTCAAACACCTGATCTGCTGCATGCTAAACGTGTATATAGTGCTATTCAATTGCACCCCGACCCCATATATGCTAATTTTGCCGTAGGAGGAGCAAATGAGTTTGACTGACGAACCACGTGTATCACCCGAACAAAACAACGACAACATGGCAGAGATCGCATTCCGTGTTGATGAGCAGTTTGGCTATGCTTCAGTGCTCGAGATAGTGGGACCTGAAGAAGCGGGCAGGCCATTTGGCTTTGAAAGGAACACCGGCGATACTTCAACACGCGTTACGCCAATTGAAGCGCACCGCCACAAGCTTCACACCCTCCTGGGTGATATAGAAAAAAGTCAAGACGGACCTACAGTAAGCGATCTCGTCAGTCTTTTGAGCTATCGATTGCTTGAGGAGCACGAACTCCACACACAATCCGACCCGACGTTTATACATGAAATCGCAGACCGACTCGTTTCGCTCGCCGATGATCTGTCACCCGATGCAAATAAAATCTATTTTGATATAGGGAACGTCGATCTTGAGCTAGTAGATAGTGGAAGGTACGAAGCATTGTTTGATGATTTGGCAATCATGAACATGCGCTATCAAGCACACGAGCGTGCCGGGTATCGTGATCTGTTCCTGCTATTCAGGCAAGTATGGGCAACTACAGTACTCGCCGTCTCTGCAATTGATAAAAACAATTAACCATACGCACTTCAACGCGATATACTCATACATATGGCATTTGAAGACTACCAAACCAAAGAGAGTGTCGTTGTTGTCTACACGGGCAATGGCAAGGGCAAAACCTCAGCAAGCATTGGTTTAATGGCCCGTGCACTCGGACGCGGATGGCGTGTAGCCTACATTCAGTTTATTAAACACTGGACGGTTGGTGAACATGATTTTATCGCTAAAATTCAGCCAGTTTTTCAGGACGAACTGTTCTTCTTTAAGGGAGGAAAGGGCTTTTACCATGCTGGCGAAATAAGCGCCAAAGACGTCACCGACGAGCAGCACCAACAAGCAGCCGACGAAACCTACCAAAAAGCATACGAAGCGGCGACAAGTGGCGCCTACGACCTAGTTATTTGCGACGAGATTAACAACGCAGTCCATGATGGGCTGATAGGCAAGCAGGCCATGGAAAAACTTATCACCGACCGTGCCGGCAAAACGAGCATCTGCCTCACGGGACGGAATTTCCCTGAAGATATGCTAGACCTCGTCGATATCGCCACCAACATGACTAAAATCCGCCATCATTTTGACGACAAATTTCTCGCCAATAAAGGGATCGACTACTAGCGATTCACGGCTAGTTTAGGCGCTAAGTACAAACTCATCGGTGTCTTCTGATACTAGGTCCGTCTCCAAAATACCGCGAATAATCTCTGCAAATGTTTTGTCGCTCGCCAATGACAAGTGCGCACCCGGATGATGCCGATGCCGATAGTTTCTGTGCTGGGCAAATATTTCATCCCAGTAAGCGGGCATGCTTGCAAAATCTCCCTGGTAGGTTGTGAGGTCAATCTTTTGATCGTAATCAATATCTCGAGCAAGTTCTCCAGCCTCCCCGCTAAATAGGGCAGGTCCGGTCGCCAATTGAAACAATATAGACTGCCACTGGATGTCCAGCGTACTTGGATAGTGCACAAGATGTTTGAGGGTCAGCTTAGCTATCCAGGCTGCCAGGTGTTGCGGTTCACTTACAATTTGCTTGGCAAGCTCCGGAACGTGCTCAAAATCGAACTTTACCGGAAAACATGGAGCCTTTAGATCAGCACCCACAAATGTACGATCATGTTGTAGCATGACCGACCGATTCAGAACACCCATGCCAACCATTGAGCCACGCGACTTGCCAGTCAGGTACATTCGACGCGTTTGAACAGGTCTCGCGTATGTGACCGCATCCATGACCGCGTGAAAATTACGAGCCGAGCGGGTGAGGGAAATGTCACCGAGGCACTGCATCATCTTGCCCAATTCACCTCGATAGCTGCCGTGATTAGTACCCTCCGACCCAACAAGTACCACATCACGACCATGCGCCATGTATCGTAACAGGTCATGGAAATTATGCCCGTCAGTGTGCGTCCACCAAGCCGTTGTCTGTCCGATAGTAATGTCAGAGCGGCGGTCAGCTGTTTTGCCTATAACCACCGGATATATCTGGCCATCATCTGTTTCGGCAACGTCCCGATACACGTTGCCATATGCTGTCGATTCCGCCACGCGATCATTCCGATGCCATCGAGTGACTTCCGCTTTTGGCGACAGCAACAACGCATCTACTTCATCTATTAGAGGTGCGCTGACAGATGGTATTGTTTCAGCCGAGGACACGTATGTTAGTTTCCGGTTATGTATGCGCAGTATGCTCTCGATTATCGTCGGTTACAAGACCATTATTTGTGACATTTCGCACATTCCGCTTTTGGTCAGATTAACTCGGATGATCGACTTCCTATTAACAGATAAGAATGATACGCTACATGGTATGTCTACAACCGTCAAAACTCGTTTCGCGCCGAGCCCAACCGGCTTTATGCATGTTGGTAATTTGCGTAGCGGTCTATTTGCCTGGTTAATTGCCCGCAACGCAGGTGGCGAATTTCACTTGCGATTGGAGGACACCGACAAAGCAAGGGAAGTTGAAGGCTCAGCTGAGCATATCCAGGAAACCCTCAAGTGGCTTGGTCTGAACGTAGACGGTCCGGTTACTAAGCAATCAGATCGCTTGGCCATATATAAGGATTACGCCCAGAAGCTGATTGACAAAGGCTTGGCGTACGCCGATCCGTACACAACGGCCGAAATCGACGTCTTCCGCGAGCAAGCCAAGCAAGAGAAGCGCCCTTTCTTATATCGCCACCATCGGCCACAGGATCCTCCCCGCTGGGATGGCTCACAGCCACTACGACTCAAGACCCCAGAAATAAAAGCCTATCATTGGCACGATGAGGTTTGGGGTGATATGTCAGCCGGCCCAGAAGCCTTAGATGATTTTATCCTTATTAAGAGTGATGGCTACCCAACCTACAACTTTGCCCACATTGTTGACGACTATGAGATGGGTTTTACACATATTGTTCGCGGTGAAGAGTACTTGGCTAGCGTTCCGCGTTACCTAAGCCTGTATGAATCCCTTGAGATTGCACCACCTATATTCGTTACTCTGCCGCACATCCTTGGTAAAGATGGGAACAAAAAAATGAGCAAGCGCGAAGGTGCCAAGGATGCTTTGGCGTACCGTGACGATGGCGTACTGCCAGCCGCATTTATAAACTTCCTGGCGAGCATGGGCTGGAACGACGGCACCGATCAAGAAATCTTTAGTATCGACGAAATCATTAAGAAGTTCAGCCTGGCGCGCATTCAAAAGAGCGGGGCACGATTCGACGAAGACCGCCTCACCTGGATGAACGGCCAACATATTCGCAAGCTATCGGTGGAAGAACTCAACGCTCAGATTGCGGACTCATTCTGGCCGCCAAGTGCGGATAATCACGATACGACCTATAAGTTACTGGTGCTTGGCGCCGTACAGGAACGGCTCAAATACTTCAGCGAACTACCGATACTCACGAGCTTCTTTTTCGAAACGCCATCAATCAACAAAAATGATTTACTAGAGGGGATCGAACCCATGCGCGCGCGCACCCTCCTTCAAACATCACTCAACAGTTTAGTTGAATGTAGTTTTGAGCCTTCTGATATTGAACACGTACTGCAAGACTTACTAACCAAGCTAGACTCTAAACCTGGCGAGCTTTTTAAGCTACTCCGCAATGCAGTAACGGGAGCGAAATTTACACCCCCCATACAGGAAACTATCGCAGTGCTGGGCAGGAATCGGGTGGAATCCCGACTCAAGTATGCGCTGGAGCTGCTCGCCTAGAATCGTTGATTCTGCGAAATTGTTTCTTAGTGCTGTCAAGCATACTCTTATTCACTTGGTTACGCAGCATAGGTGCAAACGGCGTAGCATATTACCCAAGCGAGATATTTACCCTCAAACTCCTTATGCTATAATCAAAAATCTATGGATATAAAACCCGCACCAAAAATAAAAAAACAACCAAAACCAGCACCAAAAGAAGAAGTACTTATCGAAGATCAGTCTTTTGAAGAACCACTCAAATCACTTCAAGCAGAAGAGAAAGGCCACACTCCACCCAAGCCAGTTGGAGTAAAGGACAATAAGCTTAAGCAATTTGGGCACTGGTTTATGCAGCACAAAAAAATCAGTATTCCATTAACACTGTTGCTCCTGTTCGGAGGAGCTGGGACAACTTACGCCCTGCTTAATAAACCCAAGCCAGCGTCGCAACCGGTCGCTAAGGTAGAAGTGCCCCCTGTTGAAGAACCGCCAAAGCCAACTACATTACCATCCAAACTCACCGGCCTCGAAGTTGCACCTGATTTAGCTGCTCGCCCTATCACCGGCATGATGATCGAAAACAGCCCGGAAGCTCGACCACAATCAGGCATATGGGATGCTGGCACCATTTTTGAGGCCACCGCAGAAGGGGGTATCACTCGCTTTCTCGTGCTTTGGCAAGAGGGTAAACCAGGGAAAATTGGCCCGGTACGAAGCTTGCGCCCATACTACATTGACTGGGCACTACCATTCCAAGCTGCAGTCGGACATGTTGGCGGTAGTCCGCAAGCATTATCTGAAGCAAAAGCTGAAGGCTTGCGTGACATAGATCAGTTTGCAAACGGTAGTTCCTACTACCGGGATTCAGCCCGGTACGCTCCGCACAATATGTACACAAGTACCGATTCAATCGACAAGCTCCAGGCAAGTAAGGGATTTACTAAGAGCGAATTCACCCCCTGGCCAAGGAAGGATGAGAGCAAAGCAGCAACGGCAACCGCGAATAAAATTGGCTTTGATATAATCAACCGTAATTTCCACGTAGACTACACCTACGATGCAAATAGCAACAGCTATCTACGTATCATGGCTGGCAAGCCACACATGGACAAAGAATCTGGCAAGCAACTAAACCCAAAGGTAGTTGTGCTGCTTAAAATGGCGCACCGTTTGGTCGACTCGCAACATTATGGCATTACGACTACTGGCAGTGGAGAGGCTTTTATATACCAAGACGGTATCGAAACGAAAGGCTCCTGGAAAAAAGACTCGCGCAGTAGCATGTTCAAATTTGTTGATGCAAATGGCGCCGAGATTAAGCTGAACAAGGGGCAGGTTTGGATATCGATACTACCACTCGATAAAAATCCTGCCGTGACCCCGTAACGAAAACGTCAGCACGTAAAGGCTACATACTCACACTGTTCTTGGAGATACACCTCTGTTATGCTACACTCAACGCTTGTAGCTGGCCCCGTCGTCTAGCGGTTTAGGATATCTGGTTCTCATCCAGAAGATCGCGGGTTCGAATCCCGCCGGGGTCACCACGTTTTTACACTCCAACAAATTCTTATCAAATTAGGGCATAGAGCTCCAGCATCGGTTGCTGTTTTGAGGTAAACAGATCATAATACTGCTAACGCTATGTATCATGTTCGCCTCAAATGGCTCACCTGGTTTCAAATATCCCAAGCACTATTTGCTACGGTAATAGTTGTTGCTTATATTTTGCATGTAACCGTTTCGCCTAACAGCAATCTTATTGCGGCGCTTGGCATTAGCATTCCCGCTTTCGTCGGGGCCGTCACTTCGGTGGCATACAGCTTGTTTATTTATCCTGTTATTCGTTCCAAAATCATCTGGTGGGCACACGGCATAGGCATCATGTTGTCTATCATCACAATGGAAATCATAATCGAGCAGACCGGCGGCTACTCTTCCTGGGTGTGGGTTCCCTGGATCACCCTGACTGGTTTTACCGCTATGCTTGGGCCATTCCTGCCGATGCTTATTGTAGCCACTAATCTTGCACTGTTTGCACTAGTCCTGACCGGCACCATAGCAGACAGCTCTCCAATTATGGGTGTCTACGTGATAGGTATCGAAGCAATCGTGGTCGCGCTTAGCTGCTTTTTATTCAGGCATCAATATGTTCAAACCAGCCATGAAAGCAATCGTATACAACGACTGGATAGCTTGCTGAAAGAAGAGCAGGTAAAGTCAGAAATCCTGATCGCATCAATCGCAGATGGCGTAGTGGTTGTCGACCGAGAGGGAACAATTCAGTTGTTTAACCCTGCGGCGAGTGCAATGACCGGATGGCATAGCGAGGAAGCTATCGGTATCGATAACCGCAGTATTTTCTCTTTTTACGATGACCAAGATCATAATGTTTCTGAAACGCTGCAGCCGTTTGCTAGCGTCCTGGAGCAGGGAACCCAATTTGCTAATAACGACCTAAAACTTGGCACTCGTAGTAGTAAGAAACTGTATATTTCATTAACCATTTCTCCGATTGCCAGTCCTCAAAGCGGTGAAGTAGTTGGCGCGATTGGCATCTTTAGAGATATAAGCGAAGATAGACAAGAAGAAAAGCAACGTGCTGAATTCATTAGCACTGCCTCGCACGAAATGCGCACGCCCGTTGCCGCAATCGAAGGGTTTCTGGCCTTAGCTCTCAATCCATCAGTGAGCAAGGTTGACGATAAGGGAAGAGAATACCTCACAAAAGCGCACGAGGCCACAAAACATCTCGGACAGCTTTTCCAGGACTTGCTTACTATCTCAAAGGCCGAAGATGGTCGGCTAGAGAACCATCCGCAAGTCATTGAGGCTACAGCCCTATTAAGAGATCTATTTGAGCAATGGCGATTTGCAGCAGAAAAGAAAAAGCTTTCTTTGAATCTGGTTAGTGGGGATCAGTCTCTTAAAAGTGACGACAGCAAGGTAATCTTGCCGGTCTACTACGTACATGCCGACCCTGAGCGACTTCGAGAGGTGCTAACAAACTTGTTTGACAACGCAGTTAAGTACACCGCCAAGGGAGGTATTACAATCCGTTTGGAAGCAGATAACGAGATGGTTATGATGAGTGTCGAAGACACCGGGGTAGGAATCGCCCGCGAAGACATTCCGCACTTATTCCAAAAATTCTATAGAGTCGACAATACCGCCACGCGCCAAGTGGGCGGTACTGGCCTAGGACTATATCTATCACGCAAAATTATTGAGCTGTATCAAGGCAACATTACATTGGACAGTGAGTTAGGCAAAGGTAGTAGGTTTACTGTTAGCTTGCCGCGTATCAGTGCCGAGCAAGCCGAAACTGCCCGTCAATCAACGCTCCAAGCTGCTACAAATCCATCAAACACCCCAAATGAAGTTCTTGCTAAACAGGCTACGACAGCAAACAATGTCGCTCCAAACAGAGCAATAACTAAAGCATAAGGATTTTGACTATTAATACTGTAGTCAGTACAATGTCGGTAAGTAAGGAAACGCTTGATGAAAAAGATTCTGTTAGTAGAAGATGACAACAACCTCCGTGAGATTTATGGGGCCCGCCTTCTGGCTGAGGGGTATGACATCGTTAGCGCCAAGGATGGCGAAGAGGCATTATCAATGGCCGTGGCCGAAAAACCGGACTTAATTATCTCTGATATCATGATGCCTAAAATCAGTGGGTTTGACATGCTGGACATCCTGCGGGCAACTCCACAGACCAAAGACACAAAGGTGATTATGATGACCGCCTTAAGTCAAGCAGAGGATCGGGAACGCGGTGAACGCCTTGGGGCAGATCGATATCTTGTTAAGTCGCAAGTTACGCTAGAAGATGTAGTCAAGGTGGTTTCAGAAGTGCTAACGAGTGGAGCCCCTGCCGCGCAAACACCCGAGCCAGTCCCCGCACCGGCGCCAGCTCCTGCTACACCAGTAGCTACTCCTCCGGTTCCAGCGCCAACGCCAGCGCCAACACCAGCAGCACCGGCGCCAGAGCCTGTTTTGACACCACCAACACCCGGCGCGCCGACGTCGGCACCGATCATTACTGCATCTAGCGAGCCAGAAGAAGCGACTAAAGACGACGAAGAAACAGCGCGTAAGCCAAAAGTAATAGAGCCTCTCAGTCACCCTGAAGAAACCGCAACCGATTTGAATGTTTTGTTAGCAGAGGAAATGGCCAAAGAACAAACCGCGGCATTCACACCCACCGCTGAGGCAGCACCAGCGCCCGAGCAACCGACGCCAGCTCCAGCATTAAGCCCTGACGCGACGGCTGATGAAGCGGCGGTCAAAACCATGTTAGGCAGTGACGCACCAAGTGAGGCGGATGAAAAGAAAGCCGTCGAAGAGCAAATTCAAGACTTTGTTGGCCCAAATAATCCAACCGACGGCCAAACGCCTGCGTAACACGAGATGACCAGACAGGTGCGCCTGAACAGTATTATCGCCAGTCGTATCGGTATTTCGCGCCGCGAGGCAGATAGGCAAATCGAAGCGGGCAATGTAACAGTTAACGGCCACCGTGCTCGCCTAGGTGAACAGGTTCGGGTTGGCGATGCAGTTCTCGTAAACAACGTGCCACTTCCTCGTGATTCTCAGTCAATTACCATCTTGTTCCATAAGCCATCTGGGTATGTAAGCTCTCGCTTACAGCAGGGTAAAACTCCTACCATCTATAGCCTAATTCCTGCAAAATATCATGACTTGAAGCTAGCAGGAAGGCTCGATAAGGATTCGTCAGGCCTGATGCTACTAACAAACGATGGGCAACGAATATATCGATTGACTCATCCAAGTTTTGAAAAGATAAAGCAATATGAAATCACGCTAGAAAAAGACCTGAGCGATCACAACCGAGCCCTAGTAGAAAGTGGGGTTAAGCTGGAAGACGGCATGAGCAAACTCGAACTCGATGGAGAAGGCAAGGAATGGATAGTTACCATGCACGAAGGCCGCAATCGACAAATCCGTCGAACATTCGAAGCGGTTGACGCAAAAGTAGTGCGGCTTCATAGGGTCAGGCTTGGAGACTACACCATTGGCAAACTGGGTCCAGGAAAATATATTCAATTGTAAGCCTAGCTGCTCGTCAGTAAACTAGGTTCTATAACCATTGCAATCCATTGTCAATACACTCAACCTCTGTTATGCTATCAGCATGAGCAATACAAAAGTACCGATCGTTGCAATAGTCGGTCGAGCAAACGTCGGCAAAAGCAGCCTGTTTAATAAGCTCGTGGGCTATAACCAGGCGATTGTGGCTCGAGAAGCCGGTACCACTCGAGATTCAGTGTACGGAAAAGTACATACTGACGCGGGTGATTTTTGGGTCGTTGATACCGCCGGTCTTAAAGCGCCCGAAGACGATTTTGAGCTTACTATTCAAGAACAAATTACGGAAGCTATCGCCTCTGCTGACCTAATCCTGGTTGCCGTTCAAGCCAACACACTCATTAGCGACGAAGATCGGAAAGTAGCTAAAATGGCGGTTAAGTCTAAAACACCAAGCATCCTCGTTATCAATAAGCTTGATCTAGCTGGTAAAAAGCCACAATTTGATCATTTTAGAGCCCTAGGAATTGAGCCAATGCTCTCAACATCAGCCACGCAAACACAGGGGATAGACGAGCTTATAGCGACTATACAGGCACAACTTCCTAAACGCACTATCAAGCAAAATGAGGATAGACTACGGATCGCGCTACTAGGTCGACCAAATGTCGGTAAAAGTCATCTATTTAATACACTCGCTAAAAAACAACAAGCCATCGTAGCTAACATTGCCGGTACAACCAGAGATGTTAACCGTACGGTGCTGAAGTACCATAACCGTGAGATTGAGCTACTTGATACAGCGGGTATCCGCCGTGCAGGCAAAATTGAGGTGGGCATCGAAAAGTTTAGTGTCTTACGCAGCTTACGAGCCATTGAGGAGGCCGATGTCTGCCTGTTGTTGATGGACGTTAACGAGCTGGGCGTGCAGCTGGATCAAAAAATTGCCGGCATGGTCAAGGAGGCAGGCAAGGGCTTAATACTTGTTGTCAGCAAATGGGACAGCGCTGATAAAGATGCTTGGACGCATGACCAGCTAGCTGCCCGCATAGCTGGTGAATATCAGTTTGTCCCATGGGCGCCGCTTATTTTCACCAGTGCGGTAAATGGCCAAAACGTCACCAAGCTACTTGATCTAGTATCGGAAATAGACGAACGCCGACATCGAGCATACAAAACTACAGAGCTAAACAGATGGCTCGGCAAGATGGTTAATCGCCATCCGCCGGCCGGGTTGAAAAATCGCCATCCAAAGCTTAACTACATGGTGCACATCAGCGACGAAACGACCCCAACCTTCCAGTTCTTTGGCGCCCATATGGACCTTTTACATTGGAGCTACAAACGCTATCTTGAACGTGAATTTCGGGAAGTGCACGATCTAATTGGCACAACAATACGCTTTATATTTAGCGAAAAACACACTGACCGCCATAAAGAGTCCCGGTAACTATAGTATTTGTTTGTTTATTAATCATCTTTGTTATAGAATAATTTATACTCTTGCGTACGTAAGGGTGCACACTTGACAAGCAAGCTAGGTGAGACGAGAGCAGCTCAATTGTATGGGCAACTGTCGTCTCACCTAGGGTAGGGATACCACCCAACAGGCGAGCAGTTCACCACCGGTGATCTGGGAGCGTTGCTCCATTCCAAAACACACGGCAACAAGGAGGCCCCTGTGGCCAAGAATTCCAAGAAGCGCGATGAGAGCGAGCAGCCCATTGTCGTGAAGGGCAGGGATGCTGTCAGCCCCGGTATGGGCGTGACGTTTCGGACGCGCCCCAATGGCACGATCCAGACCATCGTGACCCTCGAGGGACCCGATGCCAAGGCCCGGGTCAAGAAGTACAAGGACCGCAGCGCCAAGGAAGCGGAGCGCTTCGGCGACGGACTCGAGAAGCTGTTCGACGAGGCTGCAGACCTGATCAGCGACACCGTCGACGGCGCCACCATCCTGACCGCCAAGGGAGCTCAGTTCTGGGCCCGCTTCAGCAACCGCATGGACAAGGCCCGCAAGGACCTCATCGGCGAGGAGCCCGACGCCGACGCGCCCAGCACGGACACGCCGGACCGCAACGCCATGTCACCCGACCAGCCCGACGTCGACCCCACCATCGACAAGCAGAGCGACGAGGTCGGCGGCGACTTCCAGCCCAACACCGACGCCGACTTCCTCGGCACCACCGGCAACCCCGCCGGCAGCGACTGACGCCCCGCGTCGCCCACATCTGAATACTTCCAAGTCACCTTGATCTCCTCGATGAGGGGAAGGCAGTCTGGCAAGTAGGCAGATCGGTTGATGGGTCCAACCCCCACACCCTTTTGCTTGCTTGCCAGATCGCTTCCATGAATGTTCCAGAAATACTGGCAAAAGTCATGCAGATGAGCAGAAAACTGCGAAAAGCGATACACTACCCGCATGGGATTATTTATTAAACGTGAAGATATGAGCCCTGCCAAGGGGTTTTATATGCTACAAAAAGGCTCCACTAAACTTATTATTGGCCTTGGCAACGACGGCAAGCAATATGCGAAAAATCGGCACAACATCGGCTTTATGGTGCTTGATGAATTGGCTGAAAAAAATGGTGCAACATGGTCAACTAAAAAAGACCTCAAGTGCCAGCTTGCCGAAGTGCGAATGGGCGAACATAAGGTGTTACTCGTTAAGCCAAACACCATGATGAACCTTAGTGGTGAAGCTGCACATGCCGTGCAGCGATTTTATAAGCTTACTAATGCCGACACCGCGGTTGTATACGACGAGGTGGATATTGATTTTGGGCTCGTACGGGGGCGCATTGGCGGCTCAAGCGGTGGGCATAACGGCGTAAAGTCACTCATTTCACATATTGGAGAATCATTCACCCGTATTCGCGTTGGGGTAGCTAATGAACATCGTAGCAAAGTAGATACGGCTGACTTTGTCCTCGACAATTTCTCTCGAGCAGAACAAACGAAACTTGAGGTCATTATTGGCTTAGCGCAACAGCAGATAGCCGATTTTGTTAGTGGCGAATTTACCCATCACACATTATCTGAAAAATCATAAAGAGAGGAAAGCGAGTAGTGATGGAGGGGTGACGGAGTCGTGGCTATTGCCGCAAGTCCGTCACCCCCGGCATCAAGTGTCCCATTGGACGTCGTCCAGCGGGATCATGCGCAGGAAGCGCCAGTTGAGCTCGAAGAGCGTCTCCTCGAGCCATGCCCAGCCTTGGCGGGAAGCCGCGGTCGTGAACTCTGCGCGGCAGCCGAGCGGCATGGCGCCAGTGGTCGGATCGGCTGGCTGCAGGAAATGCAGACGCACGGTGATGCTCAGGTCGACTGGATTGCTACAGTGCGAGCAGGTACCGGTGAGCTGATCGTTGGCCTTGTAGCCACCGTCAGTGTTGACTGGGCTCGAGGTGTCCACGTCCTCCGAAGAGAGCTTGTCCAGCACGAGCGTGGCCTCCACACCAGAGTCGAAGTCGCCAGGACCGGCTTCTTCGCCTTCGGTGGTCAGCTCTTCACCTTCGACGTCGATGACATCCTGACCAGGCCCCGCACTATGCGACTCGATGAACGAGTTCGTCTCGCCTGGCTTGGACGAACTTAGCCGACCGTCCACACGCGCCACACCAGCATCGTCTCGGCCGGAAGCCGAGTCCGCTCCGAACAGCGGGTCCCGTAACGGGTCGATCAGTAGTTCGATCTCTTCAACGGGCGGTAGATCAAGCGGATCACGCACATTGGCTGCAGCAGCCGGCGAACGATGATGCGCGTGCGTGCCGTAGCCGCGCCGGATATCGTCGGCATCTCGTGCGGTCTGCGCCAACTTCTTGCCCGTGGAACGGACCAGATCAGCGAGCCGACGCCGAGGTGAAGCTGCTTCATGGTCCTGTGGGGCCATAAGGTCCTCGCTTTCCAAATTGTAAAAGGCCATCTCCGGGTTGAGATAACTTTGCATATTCTGCTATATTTTTATTCATTATGCAATATCCTCCCCTTATCGCGAAGTTCTCCGCGGGTGACAGTCGGCGCGGCAACACCCCCTGAGCGAGAGTATAACGAGCGAGGGGGGCGAACCGACTGACAGGACCCGCGGCGAGATTACTACGCTCAAGAACATTAGCCGATATAAAACTTGGGCAAAATTCAACACCCGCTTCCGATAAGAAGGG